>CAZWVC010000017.1:17213-26163 GCA_964637245.1 uncultured Desulfocapsaceae bacterium | reverse complement strand
AAAGTTTGTCGGCTAAATGATTCTGGACAACCGTCAGAAGCCGAGGTGCGAGAAAGAAAATAACAACAGTGGCAGCCCCTATTGTCAGGGCAAGCACCCTGATCGACTTACGAATCTCTTTTATGAATATTACTAAATTATTATTTACTTCCATGATGAGCAATACAACTCCATCGTCTCCAAAACCGTTCCCCTGTTGAGTGGTGAATAAGCCACCGGCAGAAGATAGCAGACCAACTGCAAGAAAGCAAATATCTTAAATTAATGTTTCTTGATTGTTGAGCTAAGGCAAATAGAACATGGTAATCAGTAAATCTCACTTATTGTTGTAATTTAGCCATCAGAGGTTGCTTTCAGCAAACAGCCGTGCTACATATTTTTTTTGAGTAACCTTACTATTTTTATTCAACCACTCCCTTAATCAAATTATAGCTATGCTTGAATTACGATTCCTTAGAGAAAATATTGAACTGGTAAAAGAGAAGACTGCGAAACGAGGCCTTGCAACAACTATGCTTGAAGACTTTATTGCAGTCGATAAAAAGCGTCTGAATACGCTCTCTGAAGTCGAAAGCTTGAAAAATGCACGCAACACCGCATCAAAAAGTATTGCCACTCTGAAGAAGGGCACTCCGGAAGAGCAAAAAAAGGCGGATCCGCTTATCCTAGAAATGAAGGAGACCAGCCAAAAAATCAAAGAGCTAGACCACCAGCTTGCTGACATTCAAGAAGAATTGGGGGAAATCGTTATGGCAATCCCCAATCTTTGTGATGATTCGGTACCAGAAGGTAATGATGACACCGATAATATTGAAATAAAGGCGTGGGGAAAAAAACCTGACTTTACCTTCGAGCCCAAGCCACATTATGACCTGGGTGAGGAGCTTGGTATTCTTGATTTTGAGTGTGCAGCAAAACTTTCAGGCGCTCGTTTTGCCCTACTGAATGGTTTTGCCTCTAAACTAGACCGGGCTCTCACCAACTTCATGCTCGATCTGCATACGCAAAAAAATGGTTACACAGAAGTCATACCACCATTCATGGTGAACACCGCCTCCATGACAGCAACAGGACAGCTCCCCAAGTTTGAAGAAGATCTTTTTAAAATTAAAGATTGGGATCTCTACCTCATCCCCACAGCTGAAGTCCCTATTACCAATATCTACAGAGATGAAACCATTCCTGAAAAAGATCTGCCAATAAAATTGACTTCCTTTACCCCATGTTTCCGCTCTGAGGCAGGATCTCACGGCCGTGATACCAGAGGTTTGATACGTCAGCACCAGTTTACCAAGGTTGAATTAGTGAAATTCACAACTCCGGAAACATCGATGGCAGAACTGGAGTCATTGCTTACTGATGCTGAAGAGGTGCTTCAACTGTTAGGTCTTCATTATCGCGTAGTTAACCTCTGCTCTGGTGATCTTGGTTTTTCCGCAACCAAAACCTATGACATTGAAGTGTGGTTGCCTGGCCAGCAGGCATATCGCGAGATATCCTCTTGTTCAAATTTCCTTGATTTTCAAGCGAGAAGAGGTGGTATTCGCTACCGTCCTGAAGGGCAGAAGAAAAGTGCCCTCGTCCACACCTTGAATGGATCAGGTCTGGCTGTAGGTCGTACACTTGTTGCCATCATGGAGAATTACCAGCAGGAAGACGGGACCATCAAAGTCCCTGAGATTCTTGAACCCTATTTTGAGAAGAGGTTTTAGGCTTGGCAAGGTCTTCTGAATCTCATCAAGCCTCATCCTTGATGAAAATTACAGGAGAACAGTCCATCTTTACCTCGTTGAAACAGGATGGATTATTCTCCTGTAAAGAAAGTGTTCCTTTCCCTCACCCTTTCTCCCATGAAGTAAAAAATTGGGTTCGCTATTTTTGTCATGAACAATCTGATATCACTAAATATCGTTCGGTACGTAATCAAATCTTCGAATTTTTAGATATTCATTCATTTCAAGAAATTCCTCATCTCTTAAGCAGTAACGAGCTGCGAAATCAACGGCAACAAAGATGTAAAATGTTGCTTGGTAATATGTTTGGCATTAATGGAAATACCCGGGAAATTGACAGTAAGCTCAATGAATATGCCAGAACCGCAAACGATGTAATAACATATCTGCGTACCAAGGTATTGGCACCATTCTCATCACACATCGAAACAACCAATGAAATCCAAGTTACCAGTAACCCGCTAGATCTGCTATTGATCGTTTTTGATGATAGATATCATAAAAAAGCACGTTTTGAAGCCAAACGTAAATTGACCTTGATGAATCTTGCTGGTTCCATCGATCAACGAGAGAGAGAAACCAATATTGAATACAAATTCTCCAGGTTCCTCGCTTTTTTGAATGAACATGTATGGAGCCCGTCGATGAAAATCGGTGAGTTGGAAATTGCTTATTTACACAGTCAGCATGAACCCGATTACTTTGCCTGTAAAAAGGTAGTAGTTATAGATGAAAATAAACTCTCTGCGATCAAAGATACCCCAGGTCAAAAAATCACATTAATTAAGAGAAGACGTTTTTCCACCGATGGTAGAGAGTACCCCATATATGTCACCGTAAGAAAAAAATCCCCAGAAGCAAAAGTTCTTAAATTACTCCGAAAGAACGAGAAAAACCCAGCTGTAGCCGTAGATGATGAACTCGGTCTTATGGCAGTTCTTAACTCTAAGAGTGACGTTAAACAATTCCAGAAACATCTCACTAGGAGTGCCCTCAAAATAGACTCATTCATGACCCTAGAGGATATATCTGATACTCTCACGGGAAAACGCTATGCCAGCTCTGCAGTGGGGAGCTCCGTCAAAACCCAGATGCTAAAGTTTTTCGCACGATTAGGCGGTATTAGAGTAGAATTCATTCTCCACACCAACAAATCGTACTTAAATTATATATATCAGCGAGATGTTGCCCATGACGAATATGAGGTAAAACGAATTTTTGATACAGGTGTAGCTACACTTTTGTTTCCTCCTGACATATATTCTCTTGAACACAATAGAATCAGGGAACAGCAACTGCGCCGCTTTCGCAAGCAGATAGAGGAATACTGAGCAGAAACCTGACCGTCACCATACTCCTATTTCAACAAATAGAGGACATTGTTATGCTGCAGAGATTAGTAAAACTAGTTCGCCCAGCTTCGATTTTCGCATTTCTTTTTGGGTTCATCTTTATCTCTTTGGCCACAACCCAACCGGCATATTCATCCATCTTTTCCTATGCAGACAACAAGCAGGAACAAACAGTTGCTGATGAAAAAGCTGAAGCCAGCCAATCTGGTGGATCGGAGGATCAGGGTGCCTCTTATCCAGACGGAAGCTCAAGCTCTGCCAGTAACACATCCAACCTGCAATTAGATATTCCTGGAGTTGGTGCTTTCTTCGGCAATATGCTGGATTCTCTCTCATCTCTTTCCAACTCCTCGGAGGGTAGATTCACCGCTCTTGCCAAAAGCTTCCCCCTCATCTTTCCTGATCTTTACAAAGTTTTTATTACACTCTGACCATACGGTACTACCAGGGGGGCTTTCCTGAATATCTTTCTTGTTGTACTGTTTATGTCAATTGGTTTAGGCGCTGAATTGCTTTTTAAACGCTACTTTACTAAACGTTATTTTAACTTTGAAACAAATGAATATGGCGGATTATCCATTGATACCGGTGGTGAGCAGTTGTGTAATATGGATAAGTTCAGCAGTACGCTGATTAGAATAGTACCTGACATTATCGGCTTGTTAATTTTTGCAGCAGTTGCTTTTATCTCCTATTTTAGCTTTATCTGGACAACATCACCTTTTCTGCAGCTCTTCTTTCTTGCAACTCTGATGACCATCACCATGATACGAGCTCTTATGATTCTTTCCCAGGTGGTCTTCTCCCCTACCATCATACAATTTCGTATACTACCAGTACATTGCGGTACGGCAAATACACTTCACAAGCTCCTCATTTGGACTGCCAGTTATATGATAATGGCCATCATGTTCTCCATTGTTGCCTTTAAACTTGGCGCGCAGTTCGAAACGCTTAAGTTGCTGCAACTCTTTTTTGCTTCATTAATTCTCCTTGTTACTGCAGCAGGGACGATAATTTATAGAAATAACATTAAAAACCAGATCCTTCTTTCTGCAGAAGGAGAACCAACTTGGGGGAGAAAAAGGTTTGCCCAGATGTGGCATGTCCTGGCCTTGGTTTACATACTTATTCTCTGGTTTTTGATCATAAATACAGTTGATGCTTCACCGGGAACGCAGTCTCGCGGTGCATTCTTTCTCTCCTTTTTTATTGTCCCTATCTGGCTGGTGATGAACAGAATAGTTCTGTGGATTGTCCAGTTTGCCGTTAAAACATTGAAAATTTATGATGAGAATCCACCACCTGACTTTACTGATGAAGAGCTTGAACAAAATGAAAAAGGCCGTGAGATTTATCTGCGCACCAGAACTTTCGCCCAGGTTTTTCTCGTATTCAGCCTGGGAATATGGCTGGCCAGTTTGTGGGGATATTCACTTCCGTTTCTCTCTAAATTCACAACAGTCTTTTTTGATGCAGCAATAATCCTCACCGTGGCACTGATGTTCTGGCAGGTGCTCAGTTCGTGGATTGAAAGAAAGATCCAGGAATCACTTCCAGAGGAAGAGGAAGAAACAGAAGATGATGAATGGGGAGGTGCCGCTAATCGTGGTCGCTCCTATACTCTTCTGCCAATGATTCGTAAGTTTATAGGTTCAATACTGGTCGTTATGGTCACCATGACTGTACTTTCGTCGACCGGTGTAGACATAGGACCACTTCTTGCCGGTGCCGGTGTTGTTGGTCTGGCTGTGGGGTTCGGAGCGCAAAAACTGGTGGCCGACATGTTCTCCGGTTTCTTCTATCTCCTTGATGATGCCTTCCGGGTTGGGGAATACATGGAAGCAGGCGGTGTGAGCGGGACCGTGGAAAATATTTCTTTACGTAATATCATGCTCCGTCATCATCGAGGTATGCTCCAAATTGTGCCGCATAGTGAACTTGGGGCAATTACGAACTTCATGCGTGGTGGTATTGTGGTTAAGTTCAACCTTGATTTTCCCTATGATGCCGATATTGACCAAATCCGTAAGATCATCAAGAAGGTAGGTAGAGCCATGCTTGAAGATGAAGAGTTGGGCAATGACTTTATCAAACCGGTAAAATCTCAGGGTGTCCGTGAGATTACCAATTCGGTGATGTCGATCAGGGTAAAATTTACGGCACAGCCGGGTACCCACTTTGTTATCCGCCGTGAGGCATTTAAACGAATAACTGAAGCCTTAAACGCCAAAGGAATTCATTATGCGCATAGAAAAGTAATTGTAGACTTGCCACCAGCGACAACCGAAAACATGACTCCCGAACAGGTAAAGGCGGCTGGCGCTGCCGCTCTGGAAAGAGTGGAAGAACAAGAAAATGGAGCACTCACCTCGGCAAAGTAAAGTAATTTAATTTGACATAATCTAACATTCCTAACTTAAATATTTCATAATACTCGAGAGACATATTGATTTTATTGAGTAGCGTGAGGGACTGATTTTTTCTTCAGCATTCTCCTTGCTTCTCAACTGAGGAGAGCTGTACCATAGAATATCTCACTCCACCCTCATGGAGAGAGGATACCAACTGCTGTGAGATCTTCAAGCCACATCTGCAGGTAGTTTAATTCCTCTTTTTTGACCAGTTCGTCATCTACCAGGCGCGTATACACTAGCCAGAGATTATCCCTCGCACTGGAGGTAAGCTTCAGATCTTCAAGAGCTTTTATTACTGGCTTGACATGAAGATAACACTCTATTTCCTGCTCAAAATCACGCATTAAATCATGTTCGTTGCGTAATTGTCTGGCATTTGAACTAAGAAAACCAAGATGCATCCCCTGCTGCCAGATGAGCCGTTGAGCAATATATCCTCTAAGGATATCGGTAAAGCGAAAACTTACTGTTACCGGTAGATACAAGAAGGCATAAGCTTCTGGTTGCCAGAAAGTGTTTTGAGAGTTAAACGGACAATATGCTCCCTTCGCCAAAGCCACTCCTGGTCTATGTTTGAAGGTGTGTTCCCCTTCGGCACAGATAAGTCGATAGAGTGCATCAACATCGGGGTCATCGTCAACAAGTCCCTGCCACACACCTATCTGAAGCTCCTTGTCTTCATGTGTCTCTTGCACATTGAAGGTGTTTAGCTCATCAAGTGGAAAACCTCTTGGCCAGATTTTTTCCGGTGAAAAAAACCTATATACATTAAGATAGCGATCTGACGAATGTAATTGTGTAGTACATCTGAAGTCAGGTTTTCTCCAGTTTTCCAACGGAAAGTTGTCATCGTCTGTCTCAAATATCACCTCAGCACCATTTAAAGCTGCGTAGAGGTATCCAATGTTCTTGCGGGCATAGTGGTCCACTGGAGATGCATCGGCAAGTTGAAAAACCAGATTTTCCTGATCTTCTAGCGAAAGATAGGTCAGTTTGTCAGTTGACTCTATAGGTAAACTTTTCCTGTCACCGACGATGACGATATGGTAATCATCAAAAGCTTTCCATTGTCGTATGGCGTCTGTTTCACCATTGATGGTGGTTATAACTATCGCTTTCTTCATTATTTATCTTTTACGTTGAGGTTGACTCGATTTTTCCTTTATGCAGAGGTGGTGGAGCATCGAGACACACCCGGTTTGAGCGAACACGATGAAATCTGAATGGGTGGAGACGTACAGAGACGCCCATATGACGAAGATGACCCGCTGTATACATCTCTGCTGTCACCAATGGTGAAGATGATATGCCAGAGTGCCATCGGCGAATATATTCATGAAAATAGACAAACTGATTCATATACTTTTTCATATTACCCAGGCTGCCGACGGCAAACCGATCATTACACCCTTCAAATTGATGAAAATCAGGAACATGTACGTACCAGGGATCAAAAATCGTCTCTGGCTCAATGGGGGCAACAAAAAGCAGATCAGGCCGGCAGCGGATTACAAGATCATATTCAACGCCCGTTGAGCAGATATACTGATTCATCAATTCATAACACTTCTGTACTCCGTTGAGTTGTTGAAGGTATGGCTGCAGTCCGTTCTTCAATCTGCAGTGCACTCCATTGGCAATATTCCTTTCATCTATATGGTGATCTGACTCTTTTTTCAGGATCTTCGGATTGAGATCTTCAGCCAGGCGGGAGTGGTCATCATTGGGGACATACATGAACAGGTCCCACTTGCCAATATTATCGAGCACCAATTTCTTGAAGCTTGGCCATGTTTCTATAAGCCCCCGACAGCTTCCTGACATGCAGAGCGCAACACGGCAATCCTTCAACAGAGGACCTTGTTTCTTCTCTCTTTTTACCGCTCTGGTTGAGCGATAGTTAAATAAAGGATGGGTAATATCAATATGACGAACGAGTTCTTCTTTGTCTACCTGATAGCTAGTATCTTTAAGAAGTGCATTACCATATAGAGGTTCAGGGCTGTTAGGTTCGTCGATATTTATGTTTTTCACCAAATTAGAAGTGATGCTGCTTACCAGAAAACTTGTGGGAATTTTCCAGTACTTTTTGCGAATCTGATAACTCTTACGGTTGAGGTTAGTGGTTTTGAGAATATTGAACTGCAACCTGTTTGAATTATAGAACATCGCCGAAAGATGGCAGATGAGTAGCTGAGAATAAAGCCATGACTCAGCATCAAAGCCAGTATAATAGGGGAGGAGAACATCAAGGGTATCTCGGTGAAAAGCGTTGAAGTTGGCATCAAAGTTATACCCAAGATTGACTTCTGTATTTGGGGAATAATATTGCCAGTCGTATCGGGTATACCCTACAGCCGGTTGCCATTTGAGGAGACATTGTTCAAATGTCCGAAATGGGTTTCCAGTAAGATTAATCTCCAAAGAAGAAGCAAGCTCCCGGTCCTCTTCAATCTGGCAGTCGTCATCCATAAATATGTAATAAAGGTAGTCCGATTCTGTTTTGGCAGCTCTCAGCTTCGCCTCCTCAAGCAGGCGATTACGTCCTTCATTCCAGGTACTATCAGGATAAAAGATAGCCCCTGGATAATCCGCAGGGTTTTTCCAGGTCAGCAGGATCACCTCGCTTGCATCACACTGCAAGTTGTCGTAGGGTAAGCTTTCTGCAGCTTGAACAAGATAGACAAACACTTTTTTCGACATTTATTCCTCTTTGATATACCTTGCTATCCCAGTTCCTCTATACATCACTTTGAATTGTGAAAACGCAAGTGCCGATTAATACTGTAAGGCCGTTTCCACAATAATGAATTACCTTCTTGTTGGTGGATTTTCCGCAGCAAAACGCCAGGAATTAAAATTGATTGCATTTACACATGAAGCACAATCCCAAATGCCACACATGAATACCATTTCAAGGCAGATTCTCAATCTTTTTTTTCTACAAATCCCTGATATTTAACTACCAGTTCATTTTTCGAGAGTTTTTGCTGCACAGTTTATCATATGTGGGTTTAAGCTCGCTCATCACCAAAGACTCAAGGATTGTATTTTAAATTGGGGGGTATAGAATCTTGATTGAGCTTTTTTTTCCAAGTCATTAACCAATCGATAAACTGTATTCTTTCAATCTGTTAAGGAAATGACAGATGTTTGTACCTCCCGGAGATATCATTAAGGAGTTTCTGTCTCTGCTGTATTTTTGTTTCCTTCAACTCCTTTATTTAGTTTCCATCCTAAAACTCAGGATTTTGATTGAGATCGAGGCATGGAAAGAATTTTACCGCAGGCATATAATTGATATTCCGAGGATAAAATTATGAGCCTAATAAAGATATAGATCAAAAAGGTGGTTTTAGGATGGGAACTATTTAGGAAAATCTCCTGAAGAGGTAAACAATGCCCATCTCCACTAAGTTGAAAGGTTATGGTATTCCTGGTGAAAATC
>CAZWVC010000017.1:0-17113 GCA_964637245.1 uncultured Desulfocapsaceae bacterium | reverse complement strand
TAAACAATGCCCATCTCCACTAAGTTGAAAGGTTATGGTATTCCTGGTGAAAATCTTTTACAATTAATTGTGAGTTTCATGAAATGAACACAAGGTAATTGAAAACAAAGTTACTATTTTTGGCAGGTAATTAAATGTTGATACAACATTTTGTGCCGTACCAATTGATGATGCTATGTTTTATTCACTTTGCTTTGTTTTTTGTTCCCATATCGCAGGCACAAGACATGTCACATGCCGAGAAATATAAGGAGTCCAACTCTCTGTCTCTGTATGATTTCCTGCGAGGGCAGCCCGCACAAGATAGTATCTACCTTGGCATGTGGTCATATCATTTCATTGATGATGACGATGACTACACCAATACGCATAATCTCCTGGGTCTGGTTTATGAAGGAATTTTTCTCGGCACGTTCCTCAATTCCCATGAGGATCGTGCCTGGGCTCTTGGCATCCAACGCAATGTATATTCCACAAAAATCAATCTATTAGATATGGATATTGGTTACCGTCTTGGCCTCATGCACGGCTATGATAATCTTCAGTTATTTGATTCAGAAATCTTTCCCCTGCTTCAGGTATATAGTGATTTCAGTTATGAAAAGCTTGGCGTGCAATTTTCCTGGGCAGGAAGTGTGGTGACAGCAGGTTTTTTTATTCGTTTCTAAATTCTCCCGATAGTAGAACAAAGCCATGGGTTTGATATGTAAAAATACAATGCTCTGTTGGTCATTGTTCTTTTCCTCTCTTGCTTTTCTTTTTCTGCAGACGTATTCTCAGCTCAAGCTCTCTTCCGTCATCGGTAAGCTTCAAAGCATCAACAAATCCTGCAACTGAACCAGCAAGACAATCTTGCACAAAATCCTTCAGGGGAATTTTCCTGCCATCGACCAGGAGGGATGCAACTTCTGGCCTTTTTCCTCTACCACGAAGAAAACGTTTTTCTATGAACAAAGCAATCTCTTTACTTTCACCCAAGCGAAAAACATAATCACCTGCGATATCAAGGTCTGATGCAACTGCAATGACACCATGAACCTCTTGTCGTAGATTCTGTTCATTGTTACGCACAACTTCTATTTTTGGAACTTTTCGGGCATGTTTGAACCCTTCGCCTATGACAATATCAGCATCAGGGAAATAACGGTGCGCTAAACTCACAATCGAGTGTTCACTTGAACCTGTCTGCAGCACCATTTGATCTGGTCCCACAAATAAAACAGCATCCGCACCGGCTTTTCGGTGAACAAAGGTGTCAGTACCCTCAGTATCAAATTGCACTCCAGCTTCATTGCTGGATTTGATTACTGCAACGCTATACCCCATTTCATTAAGATGGGTGACAACTTGACTTACCAGAGTGGTTTTCCCACTATCATGGTAACCGATGAAGGTAACAACTGATGACATAGAGCCTCCTGGGTGAATTATTCGGCGAAAATATACCCTACCTGGCAGTTTCTACCATAAATACACCGCAGACTCATCAGCAAATTTACCGTTCAATTGAATGCCGCTTTAGCATTTTTCCAAAAACTCAATTCTGTTCTGTGGTAAATTTATCGAGTTCCTGAAAGATATATTCCAGAGGCGGCCTAAGGTTGATATCCGATACCTTTGCTTCCGTAATCACACCCTCCTTATTGATAAATATCAGTGCTCTCTCAGCGGTGCCATCTGAGCGCAGCAATCCATATTGTTCTGCCACTGCACCATGGGGATAGAAATCGGATAAAACCTCAAACCAAAGTCCTCCCATTTCCAGTGTCCAGGCATGCAGCGTTGGCTTATTATCAACTGTAATACCTAAGAGAATTGCATCATTTTTCTTAAATCGTTGCTCAATAATATTATAACCTGGCCATTGGCCTGAACAAACTGGCGTCCATGCCGCCGGAACAAACGAGAGAACTACATTTGATTTACCGCGATAACTGCTGAGTTTCACCATTTCGCCATTAATAGCAGGCAAGCTAAAGTCAGGTGCCAGCTCTCCTTTCTTCACCTTAATCTGGCTATCTATGGGTTTTAACTCTCCTGGATCATATATATAATCATAAACCTTTGTTACAGGTCCAGCAGCCCATGATATAGTCGCGCAGAATAATGTTACAATGAGAATGAAATATTTCTTTATCATAGAAGTACCTTTAAGATGTAGTTACACATGATATATCTCTTTAGATGCATCACGGAACAGTACGAAAAAATTCAAAGAGATAAACCACGGATTATGCTCTTACATATGACCTGCTTTCTGCAGCAGAAGATTCATAAACTCTCGAGCGTCATCAAATCCTCCAGATTGACGCATCAAAATTGCCGGTTCCTGTCCTTCTGCAAAGCGACACAGTATAAAGCCAGGTGTACCTTCTCCACCCAACTTCTTATAGTGCTTCATTGTTTTATCGGGGAAAAGTGGGAATACCACTTCAAATGACTCTTTAAAATAATCCACTTCAAATTGAGTATTTGATGCACCAAGACCAATTATCTTCAGGGTTAAACCTTTTTCTTTTTGCTGTTCGGCAAGGGCAAAAAGTTCGTTGACTCGCGGTGCTTCAGCCTGGCAGTAAGGACAATACATACTAAATAGCTCAATGAGCAGGAGGTCCGTTTTGATATCAGCAACACTGAACTCTTCCCCTGCCGCCGCTTGCAAACCGAGATAATCTCTATACTTTTGATCTTCAGGAACAGTTAGGGTAATTACGGGAAGCTCTTCTGTTGCCTGGACGCTCTCAAGAAAAGAAAAAGGAAAGAAACTGACAACTAGTGTTAGTAAGAGAGGAAGCAAGTAATTTTTCTTCATAGATGATCCTTGGCTTTGTATTCTCTGTAAATGTTGGGTAAACAAAAACGGGCAGTCTCAATCATCGATTGAACTGCCCGTTTTCAAAGAACATCTTTTCAACTTTTTTGAAAAGTCTCTTCTAATTATAGTTATATCTGCTGTGTAAAATGTCCACCTCTTCTTTCGGCTTATATCCTGTTTTGATGCTGTTCAAAGACCCTGCTATGGCAAATACTGACATGTAGCAATGTGTTAGATAAAATGCAACTATGCCCATTCCCAGGATATTGTGGATTATGGTATACAAGCGGATTGTCTCGAGGCTGGCTCCAAAACCCCAAATAATATAACCCGAATATGCCATAATTCCGCCGCCAAGCGTAGCAAACCAGAAATACATCTTCTGTCCAGCATTAAACTTACCTGCTGGCACTGGCTTTTTCTTCTTACTCAGATAACCTCCAAGGATGAAAAGCCACTTTATATCATGCAGCTGCGGCAGCATATCTTTGATCCACATGAGAAACATCAACAAGCCGGGAACGACAAAAACCATTGCAGAGACTAAATGCACATAACGCGCCCAGCGGATAATAGATCCTCCCCCAAAATACGATCCGAAGATAATCAAGAGACCGGTTATCACAATAAGTGTGAAAGAAACTGCAGCGATGAGGTGCACTATACGATTATAGGCACTAAAAAACAGTATCTGCTCTCCATCATGGTCGAAATGTTTTGCCCCGACAATGATATAATGGAGAAAAAAGACACCAGGTACAGCAGTTATCACAATGAAAAACAGTTTGCGAAACCACTCGCCCTGCAGCATAGTAAACAAGGCACCGTACTCACGCCAGTCACCGGTAATCCCATTGATAAGTTCGATGTAGAAAGAGGACACCGAATTGTTCAATCCCATAAAAGGGAACATCTCCTGAGCCATTACTGTACCCGTCATAGCTGCCAGAAAAGTAATCACCAGCAGAAATGCAGATGCAATATATCTCAGCATATCATGCTCCTGTAGTTGTTTTGCTGCTTTTCTCCAATGTCAGAGAAAAGCAGCATTATCAGATTTGCAGCTCTTAAAGATTACTGAGCTACTTCTTGGTATAAGCCTTATCCCAACCCCAGGCATTAACACCTGAGCCGCGTTCGAAAACGCGCTTGCGATAAACATCGGCCACCACATCAGCATCGCCAGCGAGAAGTGCTTTGGTCGCACACATTCCTGCACATAAAGGAACCTTGCCTTCAGCAATCCGATTCTGACCGTAGAGCTTATGTTCTTTATCACTAAAGGTTTCTTCCGGCCCACCCGCACACATGGTACATTTATCCATGGCACCACGAGCACCAAATACATTCCCAGATGGGAACTGAGGTGCCCCAAAAGGACATGCCATAAAACAGTAACCACAGCCGATGCAGGTTTTCTTGCTGACCAACACTATACCGTCATCGCGTGTATAGATCGCATCAACCGGACACACAGCTATGCATGGAGCATCAGCACAATGCATGCATGATACCGAGATAGATTTTTCCCCTGGTTTTCCCTCGTTAAGGGTAACCACTCTTCGACGATTGATGCCAACAGGAACATGATTGCCTTCTTTACAGGCGACAATGCACCCAGAACAATCAATGCATCGTTCGACATCACATAAAAATTTCATTCTTGCCATTTAACTACCTCCTCTTTCAGTCAGATCAGGCACGGCTGACTTTGCACAGACCATCCTTGGTTGTCTGAATCTGTGTAATTATGTCATATCCATAGTTAGTGATAATGTTGCCGGGTTCACCAATAACAAAGGGTTCATGACCCTCTGGGTATTTATCAGCCAACGACTCACCCATGAACATTCCACCATAATGGAATGGCAAGAAGATTGTTTTATCATCAACCCTCTCGGTTACTTTTGCCTTGACCGTAATCTTACCTCCTTCAGGAGACTCGATCTTCACCATTTCACCAGGTCGCACCCCAATGTTATTCGCAGTGATCGGGTTGATCTCTACATACATTTCCGGTTGCAGCTCGGCAAGGTACTGATTGCTGCGGGTTTCAGCTCCTGCTCCCATATGTTCAACCATACGACCGGTGGTGATAACATAAGGAAATTCTTTCACCAAATCAGGATTCTGTTCGCTTTCATAGCGGGTGTCTACCCTGTAATGGTTCTCCTTATCCTTGTAGGTAGGATATTTTTTGATGAGATCAGGTCGTGGTGAATGCAACGGCTCACGATGGATCGGAATTTGATCAGGGAAGGTCCACACAACACAACGTGCACGAGCATTACCGAATGGCGCCATACCCTTCTTCAAGGCCTCTTTAATGGTCTTCTGGGAGAGATCTGTCTTCCAGTTGGTGCCAGGAACAACATCCTTGAATTCTTCGTAGCCTCCTGGTTCCTCACTGCCGGGATTGCAGACACCCTTGGCAGCAAGTTGCACTTCTTCACGGCCACTCATGACGTATGTAGAAACTTTTCCAAAACGGTTTCTGAACGGCAGGCCACCTTTCATAACCGGTTTAGAGATGTCGTAGAGAATAGGAGTTCCGGGATGTTCCTCACTCCAACATGGCCATGGCATACCATAGTAATCACCATTACATGGTCCGCCTTTGGCTTGGAGATCATCGATATCAAAAGTATGCCAGTTCTCCATATGCTTCTTGATGCGTTCAGGACTCTGACCATTATACCCGATTGTCAGGGATCCACGACCAAGCTCACGGGTAATATCTTCTGGCACCTGTTTGATATTCTTATAGAATTCATCAGCAAAACCAAGACGGCTTACCAGGTCAGCCATGATATCGTAATCAGATTTGGAATCATATACAGGGTCAACAACTTTATCTCGCCACTGGATTTGACGAGAGGTTGAAGTTACACTTCCCGAAGTCTCATACTGACTGGAACTTGGCAGCAGATAGATATTGTCCTTGGTACCCAGCGCTGCTGTCATTGTCGGAAAAGGATCTACAACCACGATCAAATCAAGCATATCATAGGCTTTTTTAACCTTGTGATATTGTGAGTTGGAGTTAGGTCCACAGCCCCATTGAAACAGGGCTTTCAGTGGGGTGTACTGATGGATCTTATCCTCCTGAATGACACCTTCATACCAACGAGATAGGGTAAAGCCCTTCTTGTTCATCCAGTCCTTTTCTTTAAAGCGGGATTTGATATAGTCATATTCTACATCCCAAACTCGACTCCAGTGCTTCCAGGCGCCATCGGACAGACCATAATAAGCAGGCAGACTATGCGACAGAATACACATATCGGTAGCACCCTGAACATTGTCATGACCACGGAAGATATTGGTACCTCCGCCTGATTTGCCCATATTCCCAAGTACTAACTGGAGAATACAGAAAGCACGAGTGATACTAGAACCGATGTGATGCTGGGTTCCACCCATACACCATGTCAAAGACGTCGGCCGGTTGGTAGCCAGAAGCTTAGCCACACGAGTAACATCTGCAGCAGGAATTCCAGTAATATCCTCAACAACTTCAGGAGTGTAATGGGCTGCTACTTCTTTCATTTCCTCGAAACCAGCAACTCTTGAGGAGATGAACTCCTTGTCTTCCCAACCGTTTTTAATAACGGCGTTGATGAGACCCATCATATATGCCGCATCGGTTCCTGGACGAATGCGGACAAAATCGGTTGCTTTTGCTGCGAGTTTGGTAAAGCGCGGATCGACCACAATGATTGGTGCATTATTCTTCTCTTTGGCATACAGCACATGCTGCATGGCAACTGGATGCGCTTCCGGTGCATTGGAACCAATGAAGATCATACTCTTGGCATGCCTCATATCGTTCAAGCTGTTGGTCATTGCCCCGTAACCCCATGTATTGGCGACACCTGCCACCGTTGCGGAGTGTCAGATACGGGCCTGGTGGTCAACGTTGTTCGACCCCCAGAATGCAGCAAATTTACGATGCAGGTATGCCATTTCGGTGGAAACCTTGGCACTACCATTAAAATGAAGAGCATCTGGGCCATCATTCTCTCGGATATCCAGCAATTTCTTACTGATCTCATCCATGGCTTGATCCCAGGAGATATTGGTCCATTTACCGTTAACTCTCTTCATGGGATTTTTCAAACGTTTGGGGCTGGTTACCATATCTATAGCCCCTGCGCCCTTGCAACAATGTGCACCTTTTGATACCGGATGGTCATGAGCAATTTCCTGACGAACCCAGACACCGTTGTGCACCTCTGCCTCAATACCGCAACCAACTGCACAATAAGTACAAATGGTCCGAACCTTTTTGGAGCCTTCATATTGCGATTTCTTGGTTGGCGCAGCAGTGGCTTTGGCAGTCAACTTGCTGGTCATAGCTGCACCAGTTAAAGCTGCAGTTGCCGCGGATATCTTTAGAAAAGATCTCCTGGCTAGTTTGGGGTTGAGGGTAACCCTCCGACCGGTACTTTTCATGCCGGTTTCAGAAGATTTCCTGATTATCCTTCTTGCCATTTTCTTATCTCCTTCATTGGGTAAGTGACATTCCTGAAAAATATTCTAGTCAAAATTTTTCTCCGCTAAGGGATCACGACTTCAATGAATCATAGTACTTCTTGAAGTTCTCACTTTCGTGATAGAGAACATCATCGCTATCCTTCAACTGCAATACAGGTTTTGCCTTTACAGGTTTTATCACTGCAACGCTTCCTGCAACTACCGCAGCTCCGGCCAGGATGTGCTTGAGAAAAGAACGTCGCTTGTCCTGATCTTGTTTCATTGCCTCCTCCTTTATGCTTTACTTGTTGATACACCTCACAGCTATGTGGGATATACAGCCAATCCAATTAACTCCTTTTCCATTTCAAGATATCCGCAGAAAAACCGGACACATGCTCGATAAAAATCGGCAAATTTATTTTCCATGCTAGCTTCGGATAACTTGGCAGAAAATGGGAGTAGGTATGTTTTCAAAAGCTCTTCCAGCAGCTTTTGGGTTGTACCATCGGGCAATTGGTTTTCTTCTTCGATAAGCCTGTGGTAAATATCCAGCATCACGACAAGGGAATCTTCCGTTTCTATGACCCCCTCATTTTTCACTATTCCTATTTCCGCAATCAACGAGCGCAACTCAACCAGGGTTTTGCCATGACTCCGCCCATCGAGATACTGAGACGCGCTGGTGGAAAGCCCTTTATCTGTAAAAGGATCAGTGAACAATTTGTAGTATTCATGCTGCAGCTCTTCGAGATTGTTTTTCTCCAGATAGAAGAGTATTTCCTGAGCGCCTTTATCGAATATCGGATTCACTCTTTCCTTGGTCAAGGCTGTGAATGTACCACGCCATCGACTCATTCTCTCAGCATCGGGTTCACCGATGAAAAATGATTTCACCAGATCTAACAGACGCAATCTGACCTTTTTAATTTCTCTGTCTTCTCTTTCACTCATGATTCTTGCGCCTCAAATAGTTTTATAACTTTACAATCACTGCAATATTGAAAGTGCGCTGTATCTACCGACTCTTTGGACGATAGAATCTGCAACACCCTGTCAAGACTCTTTTGGGATCCGTATACTTTGCCGCATGCTCTGCACTTGGCTGGCTCAGCCTGGGCTAGAACTCCTCTGGTGAAGAATTGCTGGTCAATCACTTTACCGCTCTCAAGAGAAAGAACCTTTTCCGGGCAAACCTTGATACACACTGCACAGCCAACACATAATCCTGGCTGATAGGTAAGTGAAAGTTTCTCTTCATCCGCTTGGAGTGCCTTGGTTTTGCATTCATTCAGACAGGCAAGACAGTGGGTACACCCTTGTTCATCGCAGGAAATTGAGAGGAATTCCTGGGAAATAGTATCACTGGCTATTGGAATACCTGCTGCCGCAATGAGATGGCTGAGTATTTGAGCAAGCGATGCTCTTCTATTTTCATAGGTATGGAGTTGCACAAATTTCTGTAATGGATGTTTGGTATCATTGCCTGCAACAGCGACAAATTCCCCAACCTTACTGATACCAGCAAAATCATCACCAAACAGAGATGAGACAATAGAGTTAGCCTTGGTTATTTCGGTAGCAAGTGAGCTGTCCCGGGTTTGTTCATCCACGAGCAGTGTTACTTTGCGAAAACCGATGGCGAAGAACAGTAGCAGATGAAAAAATGAAAGAAAATGTTTAGAGGAATACTCAAGGAAGAAAGTGTTTTCTGCAGATGTATTTGATCTCTGCCACCACAGCTGAAGGAGTTCATCTTCACTACCGATTACAAGCTCACCACCTTTGGTGATGCTCAGCTTTTCCAGATATTGCAGAAGAACTTTGTCGGTAAGATAGCCATTCTGCATCGCACCTGTGGGGCATACAGAAACACATCTGCCACATTCTTCACAGAGGATATGATCGACCTGGATGCCGGTTTCACCTTTAGTAATTGCCCCATACGGACAACTGTCAACACAGCGGGCACAACCTGCTCCAAGCCGCCCGCTGTATTGGCAGATGCTGTTGTTATGGCAGACAACCTCTTTGATCTCTGCTGAGTAGATGGTTTTAAAAAACTCAGGCAGATCATTTTCATGAAAAATGGATTTACTATTCTCAGGTAGCTCAAGTGCGACATCGCCAAGCAGGATTATCGCAGGGGCATGCAGCACGATCTCCTCGACACCTGAAATATCAATGGCATCAGTGCTGCAGGCTTTTTCACACTCTTTACAGAATGTACATTTTTTGAAATCAACAAATAGTTGGGGTGAGATACATTTTTCCGGACAAATCTGCCCACACGCTCCACAATAGGTGCACAATTCAAATTTCAGTGGCGCACGCTTTTGATAGCTGACCAGGCATTCCCCTGCTTTTTGCTCAAATTGTATTTCGCTTGCAGTTGTGTATTCAGAATGTGATCCTTTCACCAACAGAGGCTCAATCTCAAGAACCCCGCCATAGTTTTCTATGAATCTGTCAAGCTCAATCGAATCTGAAGCGATCACACATACATGGCAATTTGGCTCCAGGTGATAGTTATGGTAGTAAATGGACTGCTGTCTGTCATGCTCGGCCTCGGCAATCGCCAGCAGATCTGCATTAGAACAGGATGTCATGTCCCTGTTAAGTTGCAGGGTTGGTGACAAAGGAAAAGCTGTTTCCGGCAACACACTCGCAAACCCTCCGGAAAGTAGGATCTTGTCAGGATCAGACATTTCAAGTTGCCGACCTGGAACTACCTTCCCACAAAAAGTTCTCATTTCGTTTGTTCCGCTTTTGCCAGCTACCAGATAATCAGTGGAAAACAACTTCTCCATACTACTCCTCTACTCTAAAAATTATCTGGTACCCCAGTACCAGATTAAATATCAATATTAGAAACAGACAGTTATATCTGAGATTTCAGCAAGTATCGATTTTACCAATAGATACTGCTACGATGCATAATATAGACTAATTGGAAAACTGAGAAAATCGGTCGATGACCTTTTGTGTGGTAAGGAATATACACACATAGATGTAGGGAAATTCCCTACGATGACTCTTCTTGTGGGCCAAAGGTATCTTTTTCAGTCCACAACACCGCTCTGCGAGTTAGTTCTGCGGCACTTTTGATTTGCATTTTCTGTTTAATTCTATCGCGATAGGTTCCTATTGTTTTTATTCCGAGGTTCATCCTCTCGGCAATTTCTCGGGTGGATAAGCCTAATCCAATAGAGCGGTAAACCTCAAGTTCCCTATCGGTTAGCACATTCTCACGAGGAGCATTACTTGAATCCGGACTCAACTGGAACTTATCAAGCAGTTGGTTCATAATTTTAGCACTTACATGCACCTTGCCTTCGAGAACGTTATTTACTGCCTGGACGATTGATTCAGCGGCTTCTTTTTTCATTATATAGCCACGCGCTCCAGCACGTATTGCCCGTTCTGCCCATACTGACTCATCGTGCATCGAAAGCACCAGGATTGGTATTCGCGTATCACTGCTGCAAATTTCCTTGACCAGATCAAGACCATTATCACCGCCAAGAGATATATCGATTATGGCCATGTCTGGGGCTTTCTCGGCAAGTGCTTTTCTCGCTGAAGAGATACTTTCAGCTACGGCACACACATCAAAGCTTTCCTCCTGATTCAGCAGCTCTTTCATACCCATTCGCAGAATTGGGTGATCATCAACAATAAGTATTCTGGTCATGCCCTCTACATCTCTTTGTGTAAGGTAATTTGCGTACCCTCTTTCAGTCTGGAATCCACTGAAAGTGCAGCACCAATTGCTTTCGCCCTGTATTTCATGGTGTGCAAACCTATTCCATATTGAGTGGTGTCTTCAGAAAAGCCACAGCCATCATCCTCCACCACCAATTTAAGCTGATTATCCTCGCTTAGCAAATGTATCTCAATATTTTGTGGTCTGCCATGACGTGCTGCATTAAATACCGCTTCACGAATAATATAGTACAAATGGATTGAAGTTGATCCATCTATTTGCAAACCATTGATATTGACATCCAGTATGCACTGCAAATCGAATAGATTTTCCACCTCGATTTTCAACTCTTCACAGGAAGATTCAATACCATGTTCGACTACATGAACAGGGTACAATCCTTGGGCCAGTCTCCGGGTTATCTCAATTGCCTCACGGATGAGATTGCGAATTGCATCAAGTTCTTCAGCCTTGTCTGGTGTATCCTTTTCCAGCTTCTTCTGGAGAACCATGCACAACAGCTCGACACCGCTAAGATGGGAACCCAAATCGTCATGAAGATCTCTACCAATGGTGCTGCGCTCCTCCTCACTGACCGCAATAATCTGCCGCTCAAGTTTTGCCATCTCCTCTTCGGCACACATTTTCAGTACATGGAGCCATAGACCTTCAATGAGCATGGTGATCTGGCGGCTATCCGAATTATCATAGGCATTTGGGTTGTTATACACTCCTGCAACAACAACCACCTTACCACCATTAAATATTGGTACATCGAGATGACGAAATACCCTTGCTGAATAAGGATAACTTTGATCACCTGAAAGTTGAGTTGTATTAACTGCAATGGCATCACCCTGCAGTGCTGCTGTACCAGGTAAACCTGCGTGCTCCAGGGGTCTTGAAATCCCCCTAACGGCATCTTGGTGCTTTGTAGAAATTGGATAGACTTCGTAGTAAGAATAGAGGTTAATATGGGTCTGAGCATCATTGACCAGAGCAAGATAACCGCCTTCACTTCTGGTTATCCGCACAATTCTCTCCAAAACAAAATCGTATTTATCCTGAAAACACCGATCCTCCATCATACCCAGCTGGAGGAGTGTATCAAGCCTGAGCTCATCACGCCTGATCAACATTTCCTTTTGGATACGATCATCTACCATTTGATTGGCAAGGTATCCCAGATCTTCAAATTCTGTAAAAGCCAGGTGTTTGTTATCTATTCGTATTTTCTCATCAGCAGCCTTTCGGAAAAAATTAGTGAAAAGGCTAATTCCCTGCTTTATCCTCAATGAATAAAAATAAGCAAAGAGTAGCATCAGGGAAACAGCAATAATAAATAGAGTTATAAACAAGGTGATATTTTCAAAATTGATCCGGAGATAGGTTTTTCTCTCCTTCTCAATAGCTTCTTCCATCTCATCCATTGACATTGCTGCGACAAAAACCCAATCCCAGTCTTTATAGGCTTTTACGAAACCAAGTTTAGGAGAGGTTTTATTTTCACCTGAACTGGCCTTTATGAAATAGCTGACAAAACCCTGCGCTTCTGGGGAAACTCCCTTTTTCCACATTTCCTGACCATAGTTAAAATCCTGTTCATTTCCAAAATCATTGATTGATCGGCCAATGAAGCGCTGATCCTGATGACAGATTATAGTTCCATCCTTCCGAAACCCGATAATCTCTCCATCCCTGCCAAAACGGATATTCCGGATTCGTTCAAGAACATCATTTTGTAGCGATTCCTCAAAATCATCGAGATAAATTCCAGCACCAATATACCAGTCAAATGGCTTAAAATATTTAACAAAAGACATTTTCGGATGGGCATTTCCCACCGATTCGGGTTTAGTCCAGCTATATCGATACGTGCCAGCTCCTTTATCCTGAATAATCCCGCTGATATCACGAATGAGTTCACTTACTCTCTCTAACCCGGGGGAATCACTCTGCTTGCCTTCAAAAAAGGGATCATCGGCAAATAGATCGACAATGCCGTTTTCAACACCACCAGCAAAATAATACCCTCTATTGTTACTCCACCGAATAGGTCTTAGCACCTCAACCACAAGACCTTTTAGTTCTGTTACAGGCAACTCATCTTTATGCCTGCTGTACATGTGGGAAGCTATTGAATAAGCAGACTGAACTCGATCTCGAATCTCATTTTCGATGCGCAGCTCTGCCTGTGCTCTTCTATATTCGACAAAGCCAATCACCTTGTCTATTTCTTCTTTTACCCTTTCACGATACCTGGCATTATAACTTTGCCGAATGTTTTCAATTGATTCGTTATAGGCTTCATACTCATTGAAAGCCCAGAAAATTGCCATGAAAATGCCAAGCGCGAGTATCACTGCAGCCGAGGCATAGAAAGGTGAGGACGATAATGATATCTTGCGCTGTACTAATTTCATACCTCAACCCATCTCTAAAATCATTATGGCATGTAATATGTGGAAAAAGGATCTGTCACTTGCTTTTACTTGAATCAAGAAGCTGAATAGTTGGCATAATTCTTGTCAAATAGATTTCATCCATTCCCTGATGGTCATTCTCACCAAACTGAAGGACAACGCCACCCAGATTAAAACGACCAGTGGTTTGCATAGTGGTGATAAATTTTTCTCTGGTCAACTCACCTTTTACACTTGCGGCTATTTTCGCAAAGAGCTTACCTGCGATGTAGCCCTCAAGTGAGGTGAAGCTTGTTACCATGTCATGCTGATATTTGCTCATTGCTTCCACATATTCCTCGATCAATGGTATAGACATGTCTCTTGGATATGGAACAACCTGCGATACTATGACATTCTCGCCGTATCGCCCAAGGGCTTTTTTCAAGCTCTCTGTTCCAACAAAGGAAATGCTGCAATAGATGCGATCGCCTTTTTGTTTCGTCTTACTGAGTTTGATAAATTCAGCACATGCAGAATAAGCACCTACTAGAACTATTGCCTGGGGATCTCCTTTATGAACATCACGCAGCCCTCCCATGACCGCAACTGTGTTACGTTCATAGGATCCTTGGGACACCAATTCCATGTTCCGCCGCTGTAAAGCCAGCTTGATACCCCGCAGACCCGCGAAGCCATAGCTGTCATTCTGATAAAAGCAGGCTATTCTGCTGATTCCTTTTTCATCAATGAGATAAGATGCCAATTTTTCCATTTCCTGAAAGTAGCTCGCCCGTACATTGATGACATATTTGCGAAATGGCACTCGTAAAAACTCAGCACCTGTGAAAGGAGCAAAAAAGGGCACTCTTTTCTCTTCTATCAAGGGGACAACTGCTTTCGAAGTGGGTGTTCCCACTTCACCAATAATCATGAAAATCTGCTCATTATCGATAAAAGAATTGGTGTTTTTTACTGCTCTGTCAGGTTCATAGCCATCATCTTTGCTAATGAGCAGGATATCCCGGCCTCCTATGCCCCCCTCATCATTTACTTTGGAAAAGGCCGCCAGCAGACCTGAACGCATTTCCAACCCAAGGTTCTTGGCAGGACCCGATAGAGCACAGGATTGACCCAACATAATCGGCATTTCTGCATTTCCCTCGGCAGAAACCAGAAATGTTAAGGAGATTGCAAAGATAGTTATGAGATATGATTTCACTTTTTGCACCAACATTTTTTGCCCTATAATTAAAGAACTGGCACTGGAATCATCATGAATTAAATCCATCCTCTCACCTCGAAGATAGATAAAATAATGGTGAAAGGCAAGAGAAACTGGATGGCAATTCGTCTCCTGTTCCCTATGGTTAATCTCTTTTGAGTGGTTCTGGAAGGGTCAATATACAACAGTATAGATTCAGTAATAAAATGTTGTGCTCCTCTTTACTTTCATTATCTTGCTGTGTATTAGTAGTTCAATCATTTTTTTTAAATATAGGAAATCAAAAACAAATTCTTTACCAATAAATCTATAAATATTGGTTTAGTAGACAACCTTCACACCATCTGCCCATCATGAAAACCATACTCTCCGGCTCGCTCGCCTATGATCGAATAATGGAATTTCCTGAGTCATTCGCTGACCTTTTGCTTCCGGAAAAACTGAATGAAATAAACGTATGTTTTATGGTGAATGGCGTTACCGAAAATTTCGGAGGTACGGCTGGCAACATCGCTTATGCGCTTAAGTTATTGGGCGGTGAACCAGAGGTAAGTGCAAGTATTGGTCTAGACCATCAACGCTATGTTGATTGGTTAGAGAAAAATAGCATTTCCACAGCAAGACTGCATCATATCGAAGATGAATGGACTGCTGGCGCTTATATCACTACAGACAATAAGGACAACCAGATAACCAATTTCAATCCTGGTGCCATGAAACATTCTTCAAAACTAGATTTTTCAAACCTGGGTGTAGATCCACTATTGATCGTCTCCCCTGGAAACCTTGATGACATGGTGACATACCCTGCAAAGTGCCGTCATCATGGAATTCATTATATTTTCGATCCCGGCCAGGCAATGCCAATGCTCCAGGCTGACGATCTGCTTACCTGCATTGACGGCTGTATGCTGTTGATGGTAAATGATTACGAAATGAACCTCATCCTCAATAAGACAGAACTACCCAAGGAGGAAATCCTCGAACGGGCAGGCTCTACAATTATCACTCTGGGAGAAGCCGGATCCACGCTGTTTAGTGGGACAAAAAGTACTCTAATCCCCGCTGTGTCTGCTGAGAAGGTAATCGACCCAACGGGTGCAGGAGATGCTTATCGAGGTGGGTTACTTGCTGGTTTAGTTCAAGGAAAATCGCTTGAAGAAAGCTGTCTGATTGGCAGCACATGCGCCTCATTTGCCGTGGAATGCAGAGGCACTCAGGTCTATAGGTTTACCCAGGAAGAATTTGAAAAAAGGTTCAATTCTCTTTAGCTGATAATTTTAATAACGTCTTATAGTATAAAAAACTACAAAGAAGTCGATTCCAGTGAGGTGACTATCTCACGCGATGCAGGACGACAAGACTACTTCTCAAGCAACATCAATGAATGATAAATTAACCATTTCCCAAACCACCTATATAATAACTCCAAATGGCAAAAAGGAGCAAATTGAGCAGCTTGCTCTCGAAACGCCTTACACCATTGCTTTAAATGACGAAGTAATCGGCGCTTCTATGGTTCTACCCGTTGGCCTGGAAGAGTTTGGTGTTGGCTTTCTTTTTGGCCAGGGGTATATCACTAAACCTGAAGAGGTGGTGGAGGTCTTAGTTTGTGAAGATGGCCGGATAGCGGTTTATGCTGATGTTGATGAAACCCAACACCATGAAGTTATAATTACTTCAGGGTGTGGTGGTACAGGTAAAATAGCCAAAGAGATGTTTGAAGGTGCTTTTGAGCCGCTCCAGGAAACCACTATCACCTTTCCTGAAATAAAGAAATTTATCCATACTGTTCTACATGCATCACCGCTAGGTTCGCTGACCCATTGCGTTCATGGCTGTGGCCTATGGGCAGAAGGTAAAATGCAGGTTTTTTTTGAGGATGTGGGTAGGCACAATGCCGTGGATAAAGTTCTTGGAGCAATACTCTTGGGTAATGCACCTGCAGATGGTGCAGTATATACCACAGGACGCCTTACCTCCGATATGGTTCTAAAATGTGCCCGAATCGGCATCCCCATAATTATGTCGAGAACAGCACCCTCTTCCCTGGGGTTGGCAATTGCCAGACGTGCGAGGGCAACACTGGCTGCATATGCCAGGCCGGAAAGGTTGAACGTGTTTACCGGGTCGGAGCGAATTATCTACTAACCCGCATATTTCATGAACTTGTTTTTGTCAAAAGGTCTTTTTTTCTGTCGAGTCAATATGGCCCGCTACCCTGTGTCACTTTAGCGATTGGCATATTTCAATATCGAAGTTGGAGTTTATGCCCATTTTAAAGGGTACTTATCTGCCAGTAGCAAGTCGCCTTGATTAACAGACCGTCTCAACTCGTGAAATATTCGGGCTGATCATACTCAGCCATTTCTTCTTCTCCCTTCAAGACCCAATTCAATCAACTTTTCCAGTAATGCCGAAAAATCTAAACCATATTCGTCAGCAGCCTGGGGAAAAAGCGAGGTTGGGGTCATGCCTGGTATTGTATT
>CAZWVC010000016.1:0-26574 GCA_964637245.1 uncultured Desulfocapsaceae bacterium | reverse complement strand
CTGTGCGATAGAGATGTGCGAGTAACCCTGCGTAGAGCCTGGAAGTCAACCTCGTTTTTCAAAAAAGGATATCTCTTCGCAGCTCTTCTCGCCAGCCTCTTTGATCGTACGGAGGTGAGTGAAGAAAAACTGAACGAGTTAAAAAAGAAGGACGTGCTCGCTGAATTGATGGATGAAATGGGGGATTCCTTACCCGATGTTAAAAGAGTTCTGATCGATGAACGTGATATCTTCTTAGCTGAAAAAATCAAATCTTCCAAAGGCGATAAAATAGTAGCAGTGGTAGGAGCTGGACATATCAGCGGAATTATCAAACATCTCTCCGGTGACAACAGTACAGTGATGGATGAAATTAATACAATTCCTCCTGTTTCCTCCACGTTCAAAATTATAGGTTGGACCATCCCAGTAATAATTCTAGGATCAATTGCAATAATTGGAGTTCAGAAGGGTGCATCGGTGGCTGGAGCAAATCTACTTTACTGGATTCTGGCAAATGGTATACCTTCTGCTGTCGGCGCACTTCTTGCACTTGCCCATCCATTCACGACTATAGGCGCATTTGCTGCAGCTCCAATTACCAGCTTAACTCCGGTTATCGGAGCAGGTTACGTCACTGCATTTATTCAAGTGATGGTCTGTCCACCAGTGGTAAAAGAATTTGAGAGTGTTGCTGATGATATGGCTGGGATATCCAGTTGGTGGAAAAACCGTCTTTTACGGGTTTTCCTCGTTTTTATTCTTACCGGTCTTGGCTCAGCCATCGGAACATGGGTTGGTGGATATGAAATTGTTAAAAACCTCATAGGTTAGGTTAGGTCAAGGTTAATTTAATTATGACAACAGCAGACGAATCTCCAAATAATGTCCTAAGCAACAAACAGATAAAGTACCTCCGCGGATTGGGTCATAAACTTTCGCCGCTAGTGCTTGTAGGTAAGGAAGGATTAAGCAAGAGTCTTGTAGCAGCTTTAGATACCGAACTGGACAATCATGAACTTATCAAGGTTAAGATCGGCAATAATAGTGATGTAGATAAAAAACAGGCAGCAAACTTTCTACCTCAAGCAACATCTAGCATTCTAGTTCAGCTCATCGGTAAGACCCTCCTTCTCTACAGAAAAAATCCCAAAAGGGCCAAAGAGAAGAGAATATGCTTGCCTAAAACCTAAACTATTGGTGTAAATCTCCTAGATTTAAGGGAGGCAGAGGTTTGTGCTGATCAGCAAGAATCAATTGTGCTCCAGAACTGTTATTAACCTTAGTAGCAGCAGCCAAGGCAAGCTCTGGTAGATTATTGACTTCACTAAGGTGAGCAAGGATAATATAACGGAGTCGATCATTAAATAAGGTTTTCAGAAATTCAGCGGCATCCTCATTGGCAAGATGGCCATGGCTCGATCGCACCCTTTGTTGCAGTGCAAGTGGATAGGGCCCCATTTTGAGCATATCCGGATCATGATTAAACTCAAGTATTAAGGCATCACAATTTTGCAAGCGGGCGGCCATTAAATGTGTGACCTTGCCAGTGTCAGTACAATATCCGATGCTCTGAGTCCCGTCACTTATCACATATCCCACAGGATCCAACGTATCATGCAGAGTTCTAAAAGAACGGATTTCTAAATCCTGGAAGGTAAAACTTTCCCCCGTTTCAAACTCATTACGCTTGTAGATCTTTCCAAGCCGCTTCTCACCACCACGAAATGTACCTTGGTTTGCAAAAAGTGGTATTTTACACCGGCGCGAGACAACGCCAGCACCACAAATATGGTCATTATGTTCATGGGTGAGAAGAATAGCGTCAAGCTTATCAATGCTTTTTCCCGCTTCAAGCAATCTCCTGGTCAGCTGCTTGCCAGAAAAGCCTGCATCAATGAGAATTTCTGTCTTTCCAGAAGAAATATATACTGAGTTGCCCTTACTACCACTACCAAGTACGCTAAATTTCATTTCAGACTCCAGTGTGGCCGAAGCCTCCATCGCCCCTTGTGGTTGAATCGAGTTTCGTTGCAACCTGCAAATGCACACGAACAACTGGAGCTACCACCAATTGGGCAATTCTATCTCCTCGATGAATAGTGAATTCCTCTTTCCCTAAATTAATAAGTGCTATCTTAATTTCTCCCCGATAATCAGAATCTATTGTTCCAGGGCTGTTAAGTATTGTTATGCCATGTTTAACCGCAAGACCGCTGCGAGGTCTTACCTGCATTTCAAAACCTTTTGGAATGGCAACTGAAAGACCAGTGGCAACGAGAATTCGTTCTCCTGGTTGCAGCGTAACAGGTGAGCTTACGGCAGCACTGACATCCATTCCCGCGGCAAATTCGGTTTCATAGGATGGCAGGGATAAATCATTGTCATCCTCGCCGTTAAGCCAGCAAAAAACTATGTCTGTCTCTTTCATTGCTTAAGATAAAAAAAAGCCGGTACCACATTGGCCCGGCTTGCAAATTTTATTTCATGATTGCGATTCTTACAGGAGTGCTTTACGACTCAGGCGAATCCGCCCACGGTTATCCACATCAAGTACTTTTACTTCTAAGGTGTCACCTTCGGCAACCACATCGGTGACCTTTGCGACCCGCTTGTTATCAAGTTCAGAAATATGAACCAACCCGTCGGTTCCTGGAAGAATTTCTACAAAAGCACCGAAATCCTTGATACTTTTAACCAGACCTTTATAGACTTTACCTATTTCTACCTCTGCGGTAATTTCCTTAATCTTTTCGATAAGGTCCTCAGCTCGTGCTCCGTCAAGGGTAAATATTTTGACAAGTCCGCTGTCGTCAACCTCTATCTTCGCATCATACTCTGCCGAGAGTTCTTTGATGATTTTTCCACCAGGACCGATAATATCGCGTATTTTATCCGGGTTAATCTTATGAACCAGATACTTTGGAGCGTGTACAGAGACTTCTTCTCTGGCAACCGCTATCCCTCTGCGCATTTCCGAGAGGATATGAAGTCTTCCAGCTTTAGCCTGCTCGAGTGCCTGGGCCATAATATCGCGATCAACACCATCAATTTTGATATCCATCTGTAACGATGTTATGCCACCTTCGGTACCGACAACCTTAAAATCCATATCACCCAGATGATCCTCATCACCAAGAATATCTGAGAGAATGACCACCTTCTCCTTCTCCTTGATCAATCCCATGGCAATCCCGGATACCGGTTCCTTTATTGGAATACCAGCATCCATCATTGCCATGCTTCCACCACAGACCGTGGCCATTGATGATGAACCATTAGATTCAAGGACTTCTGATACCACGCGTACTGAGTAGGGAAAGTCTTCCTCACTGGGCAGAACTGCAGAAAGGCCGCGCATCGCTAAAGTCCCATGCCCAACATCCCTGCGCGAAGGACCACGTAGCATGCGGGCTTCACCAACACAGAATGGAGGAAAATTGTAATGCAGCATAAAACGATTATTTTCTTCACCGCCTAATGTTTCAACCCTTTGCTGATCTCGCTCACTACCAAGTGTGGCAGTCACCAACGCCTGCGTTTCACCGCGGGTAAAGAGTGATGATCCATGGGTTCTGGGAAGATAATTCACTTCGCAGCTGATCTGCCTGACCTGATCGAATGATCGCCCGTCTATCCTTTTTTGTTGATCAACAATCATACTGCGCATGATTGTTTTTTTATACGAAGACAAGAGATCACTTATTTCACGAGTCATTTCTCCTTCTTCGTCAAGTTGCTCAATAACTCTTTTCTTTAACTCATCATAGCGCTGCCCTCTTTCGAGTTTATCAGCTGTAGTGACGACTTCATCCATCTCCGCTGAGGCCAATTCTTTGATTTTAGCTAGAAGATCTACATTAACCTGAGGCGGTTCTACTACACGTTTTTGTTTGCCATTTGAGGTCTGCAGATCTTCCTGCAAATCAATAAGAGGTTGAACTTGCTCATGCACAAAAAATATTGCAGAGAGGACCTCTTCCTCACTGAGATTGTCGACTTGACCTTCCACCATGACAACCGCATTTCTGGTACAGGCTACCACAATATTCATGCTCGATTCTTTGAGCTCGGCTGTGGTTGGATTGATGACATAATCACCGTCAATATAGCCGACACGGGCACCAGCCACTGGTCCTTCAAAGGGTATATCAGAAAGAGTCAGCGCACAGGATGCCCCGGTAAGAGCCAGAACATCGGGGTCATTCTGGGTATCCGCTGACAATACAGTGGCAATAACCTGTGTTTCTGAAAAATATCCATCTGCAAACAACGGTCGTAAAGGACGATCTATGATTCTACAGGTTAAGACCTCTCGGTCACTCGGCCTGCCGATTTCTCTTCTGAAATAATTTCCAGGTATTCTCCCAACAGAGGCAAGTTTCTCCTGATATTCTATTGTGAGCGGTAAAAAACCCAGCTCGGGTTTATTTACTTTTCCGGCTACAGCTGTGACCAACACAACCGTCTCACCAGATTGTATGACTATTGAACCGGAAGCCTGTTTGGCCAGCTTCCCGGTTTCAATGGAAATTATTTTTCCACCGATTTCTGCTTCTACTTTTTTATACATTTTAACTCCATAGTTATTGCATCAGGGAAATGCCCAGCGCCACTAATTTGACTGGATTATCCACCAGCCCCGTATGCTCTTTTATTTTCCGGAAATGCGATATTACTAAAAACAACAGACCATTCCGGAAACCACCGAAACAGTCTGTCTAAAATGGCACGAACGTAAACATGAAAAGGGCAAGTGCCCTGCACAATCACTATTTACGGATACCGAGCTCCTGAATCAGAGCCCTATACTTGTTTATATCTTTCTTTTTGAGATAATCAAGAAGACTTCTTCTCTGACCAACAAGCTTCAACAGCCCTTGACGGGAATGATGATCTTTCTTGTGCTTTTTAAAATGGTCGGTGAGATATTGGATCCGATCAGTCAACAGGGCAATCTGCACCTCTGAAGAACCGGTATCAGAGGGATGAACTTTATACTTCTCAATTATTTCATTTTTTCTTACAGCTGTTTGAGCCACAACATTCCTCCTAAAATTGTCATTATAGACAAAACATACTTTCTTTATAGCAAATTATTAACATTCAAGAAAGGCGGAATCAGCGAGGAGCAAATTCGTAATTCCAACCTGATCGAAAAACTGTCAAATCAGGCTAGCCTTTATCCAATGGCGAATAATAAATTCATTCAGCTTTTAGTGCGCAACACCCTAGCCATTAACTATGATTATTGCAACATTTTAGATACATAATTTACAGATAAGGCGCCAGCCATTAACTTTGACTTGGCATTCTCTGTAGAAAAATTCTCACCCGAAAAACTATTCTCAACTGTAAAGATACCACTTCGGGTTCTTCTTAACTGAGAGAGATAAGCTCCACAACCAAGTCTTCTCCCAATATCAGCAGCCAAAGTACGAATATACGTGCCTTTGCTGCATACAACACGGATGTTCAACTCATCATATTGACCACCAAGTGATCCTTTATCGAGGCGTTCGATCTTGGTAATTTCGATCTGTCGAGCTTCCTTTTTAATTTCAATACCCTTTCTGGCATAATAATATAAGGGTTTTCCTTTGTGCTTAAGAGCAGAGAACACTGGAGGTACCTGATCTTGAACCCCCTTAAACTCTTGAAGACACTCTTCTATGAAACTTTCCTCAAGATTATTCACAGCCTGCTTGGCAATTACTTCACCCTCCGGATCGAGCGTGGTGGTTTGCACTCCAAGCTTGAGTGTTGCCAAATATTCTTTTTCTTCTCCCATCAGCTGAGAGATAATTCTGGTAGCCGGTCTTCCCGCACATATTATAAGTAGACCGCTAGCAAAAGGATCAAGTGTCCCAGCATGACCCACCTTCTTCATCCCCAGTAAATGCCTTACTTTCCTCACCATGGTAAAGGAACTTGGTCCTACTGGTTTATCTATGAGGAAAACTCCAGCTTCAAACTCAGCCATATACAATTACTTTGAGTTTTGGTAGAGCTATCCTACCAACTCATCATCGACGGCTTTTTTCAAGATATCGATAACCATATGCTGCACCTCATCTACCGACTTGTCAGAAAATCGAAAACCTGAGGCATTCCTATGACCGCCACCACCATATCGTTTGGCAATGGCTGCTACATCACATTCACCCTTCGCTCGCAAACTGACGGATATGACCCCATTCTTCCCTTCTTTTATGAATGCAGCTACCTTTACACTGGCAATTGCTCGGGGAAAATCGATGAAACCTTCTATATCCACAGGTAAGGCGCCTGTTTCCACATACATATCCTGGTTGACTCTGATCAAGGCAAGTTCACCGGACTTATAGAGTTTCAAAGTTTTTAGCACCATTTCCAGAAGCCGAAGTCTGGCAACGGTGTAGTTATCATATATCTTTCCGGCTACATCATTGGGTGAAATACCTTTTTCTACTAACTCAGCGGCTATCCTGAGGGTCCTTGCTGATGTAGTCTCATACTTAAATGAACCGGTATCCGTCGCGATTGCGACATAAAGATTATACCCACATTCGTATGATATCTCAGCTCCCAGATGTTGAGCTAGTTCATACACCATCTCACCAGTGGATGATTTTTGTGAATCCACCCACCTGTGCATACCAAAATTTTTGTGAGAACGATGATGATCAATTACGAGAAAAGGTTGTATCTCTAGGATCTCTTTTTTGTATTTGCCGAGCCTGTCGCTGTCACCGCAATCAAGCGACATGCCAATTACTTTCTTGTTCTTCTCAACAAAATCGAATACCTGTTCAATAGATGTGGTAATATCTTCACAACCCGGCAGGAAGTTGTAAAGATAGGGAACCGATTCTTCAAGATAACAGAGAACTTTTTTATCTAGACTTTCAAGAATATAAGCAAACCCCAGAATCGATCCCAAGGCATCACCATCAGGATGGACATGAGTAAAGAGGACTATATTTTTCGCATCCTTAATTGATATGCTGATTTCCTCAGGAATTTTCATTATCCTTTCTTTCCTCAGCTATCTCCTGAAACAGTTTTTCAACCTCTTCAACCTTCTCAGCTGTTTTGTCATAAAAGAAATGCAGTTCTGGAGTATACCGAAGATTGAGACTTTTCGCCAAATGGCTGCGGAGAAACCCCCTTGCCCTTTCTAAGCCCTTGGCCGCCAGACGTTGAGCTTTTCCACTCCCCCTCACTGTATAATAGATTTTGGCATACTTCAAATCATCAGTAACCAGAACCCTACTCAGCGCAACTGTCTCAAGATTAGGGTCTCGTATTTTTTGAATCAGGAGGATAGATAGCTCATTACGAATGACATCGGCCACCCGAACCGAGCGTTTCCTCTCGTTCCTGCTTCCACCTATTGATTCTAGGGTTTGCTTTGGATCCCAGGTATTCATAACACTACTTCTCTGAACCAAGAGTCGCTTCGACCTCCTCCATGATAAAAGCTTCCAGGTTATCACCGATCTTGATGTCATTGAAATTCTCAACGCCTATACCGCATTCAAATCCTGATACTACTTCCTTAACATCATCTTTAAATCGCCTCAGGGAACTGATTTTCCCAGTGTATACCACTACACCGTCTCGGAGAACCCGGACTTTGGCGTTCCGCTGGAATTTTCCTGTGGCTACAAAAGATCCGGCAATGGTACCTACCTTGGGCACGCTGAATGTCTCACGTACCTCGGCATTACCTATGACATTTTCTTCAAATGTCGGATCAAGCATACCAACCATTGCTTTACGAATATCATCAAGGGCATGATAAATTACATCATATGCCCGAACATCAATGTTCTCCTTCTCTGCAAGTTCCTTAACCTTTACAGTTGGACGAACATTGAAGCCGATTATAATTGCCTCAGATGCCGACGCCAGGAGGATGTCCGACTCAGTTATCGTTCCAGTTCCTTCATGGAGTACTCTTACTTTGATCTCGTCTGTGGATAGCTCCTCTGCAGCCTTGGCAAAAGCTTCCAAGGTTCCTTGAACATCTGCTCGAAGCACAACTCGGAGTTCCTTAACATCGCCATCGTTCATCTGCTCAAAAAGCTTATCAAGTGAAATTTTGGAATTAGCCCCCAATTCGCTTTCCCGCACTTTCAGAGATCGAGACTGGCTGACACTCTTTGCCATCTTCTCGTCTGTAACTACAATGAACTCATCACCAGCAGATGGTACTCCAGACATACCCTGGACCTCTACCGGGATTGAAGGACCAGCGATCTTGATTTTACGCCCCTTATAGTCAGACATGCCGCGAACCTTACCGCTATGCTGGCCTACCACAAAATAATCTCCTGCATTAAGTGTTCCTTCCTGCACCATTACAGTGGCCACAGCACCGCGCCCTTTATCCAGTTTAGCTTCAACAACTCGGCCTTTTGCCTTTCTATCTGGATCGGCCACAAGTTCAAGTATCTCAGCCATGAGCTGAATATTTTCGAGCAAGTTATCTATACCGACATTTTTCTTTGCAGAAGTTTCGCAATAAATGGTTTGCCCACCCCAATCTTCAGGTGCTAAATCAAGCTCGGCGAGCTCTCTTTTTACCCGATCAGGGTCAGAATTATCTTTGTCAATCTTGTTGACAGCAACGATGATAGGTACATCCGCTGCCTGGGCATGATGGATTGCCTCTCGAGTCTGATCCATGACACCATCATCAGCTGCAACAACAAGTACAACAAGATCCGTCACCTGAGCACCTCGGGCACGCATTTCCGTAAAAGCTGCATGTCCTGGTGTATCCACAAAGGTGACATCCCCTGACGGAGATTTCACGTGATAAGCACCTATGTGCTGGGTTATACCACCTGCCTCGCCATCAGCTACATCGGTTTTTCTGATTGCATCAAGAATTGACGTTTTACCATGATCGACATGCCCCATCACTGTAACTACCGGAGGACGTGGTTTTCTCTCACCGCCTTCCTGTTCCTCATCGAGCATCTTGATGCCAATTTCTTCGGTTACTCCCTGTTCAACCTCATAGCCAAAATCACTGGCTATTAGCATTGCCGTTTCTACATCAACGGACTGGTTCATTGTCGCCATTACTCCAAGACCCATCAACTTTGCTATGACTTCATTGGCCTTTACCCGCATTCTCGCCGCTAGATCACCCACGGTGATGGAGTCAAATACCTTAATTCGCTTTTTAATTGCCTTCATTTCCAGAGGTGGAGCCGTGGGTTTGAAATCCTTCTTGCCCCTACCACCTTTTCTGCCGCGCTTACCAGGAGTTCGCTGATATTCATTGCCGAAATGAGTGTATTTGACGGATTTTTTAGATTTCTTGCCCTTCAAACCCTTGCGACCAACCTCGTCCTCGCTATCGGTGGATGCGCCCTTACGGCCTTTCTTCTTAGGTTTGCCTTCATCGGCGCTCTTCTTGCCCATCTCCAGCATCTTATCACTGGCTGGCTTAGCTCCGCTAACGGTTTTGGCTCCACCTTTTCTTTTTGGCCTGGTCGGGGCAGCCGATTTTTCTTCAACCGGAATTTCGATGGTGCCAACAACTCGGGCAAATTTCTTCTTGGGAACATCTTTTTTGGTTTTCTTCGCAGCTTTTTTCTTATCCTTTGCCTTTGTCGGTTTTTCCTCTATTACCTCAACTTGCTCAGCTTCAATTAGCTGCTCAGCTGCCTCATCACTCTCCTCTTGGTGTGGCACTTCTTCTGGCTCTTCGACAACCGGCTCTGCTGACTCAATATCTTCAGTTTTTTCATCTTCCACGGGTTGCTCTGCAATGATTTCTGAAGGCACAGTCTCAACTGCTTCCTCAACCGCTTCTGTTGTCACTGATACTTCAGTAGCATCGGTTTTACTCTCAATTTCTGCAGCTTCTGCCTCTTCAACATCGACAGTTTCAACCTCAGCAGCATCTGTCTGCTCCTCAACTGCATCGGCATCTACCTTAGATTTTCGCCGAATGATGGTTGATCTTCTGCGAATAACAGTTGACCCGGCAGAACCACTGATCCTTTTTTCTACAAGTTCTGTCTTAGAACTATGTAAGATGGTTTTACGGATCTGTTCGGCCGTTTCTTCATCAACGGTAGAGCTATGTCCTTTGACATCATATCCCTGTTCAATTAGTTTAGATGCCAAAGCTTTGCTGCTCATGCCAGCCTCTTTAGCCAGCTCGTAAATCCTCACCCTGCTCATCATTTGCTCCCGTAATACCTCAACCCACAAGAATACCCATACATTCCAATTCTATTTTATCTCTAAAGTAATGCTTGAGCATTATTAAATAGTCTAGCTATCTCTTAAAAATTCTTTTCCATTTTCGTTCCATTCTCTGGAACTTCTCTATACATCTACTTCTACTGCAACAGTATGCACCCCTTCCCAACATCTTCTGGGACACATCGCGTTTTGGTCTATCGCCATACCAGACAAATCTAACAAGATCTCTCTTGGTATATTTACCACGGCATACTACACAGGTTCTAACCAGCACAGGCACGCAAACCTTATCCTTCATCTCCAGAATCTTGAGGATTTTCATTGACAGCTTCTGTGGACTCAGATTCAGCCACTACAGTATCATCCTCACCAGCTACTTCCTCCGGCACATAGTGCAAGCCGTTTTCGATTGCTTCTTCTGCTGCAGCTATAAGCTTTTCTGCCAGTTCCTCATCTATTGCTCGTAAAACTATCAGGTCTTCAACACTTGCTTTCACCAGATCATTTACAGATTTAATTTCCTTGGCATACAGTTGATCAGCAAGTGGCTCCTCTATACCTTCCAGGGCCAGTAAGGTCTGATAGCCAGGGTCTTTTAAATTTTCCCAACGCTGCTCGCTTTTGACGTCTATTTTCCAGCCCAACAATTTAGAGGCTAGACGGACGTTTTGTCCTTGCCTGCCAATAGCAAGTGAAAGTTGATCATTAGGAACCACAACTAAGAGAGATTGGACCTCCTCATCAACGCGCACCATACTCACATGGGCTGGTGCCAAAGCATTATATACATACTTAGCTGGATCCGGGCTCCATGTTACAATATCAATCCGCTCACCTTGCAGTTCCTGAACCACATTCTGAACCCGCGAACCTTTCATACCGACACACGCACCAACCGGATCAACATCTGTCTCCATGGAGCTCACAGCAATTTTTGCTCTGAAACCCGGCTCTCTACTTACGCCCTGTATTTTGACGATTCCTTCCGCTATCTCTGGCACCTCTAATTGAAAGAGTTTAGCCAAGAACTCATCACATGTCCGGGAAAGTATAAGCTGTGACTCACGGGTTGTTTGACGCACCTCCTTCAAATAGGCACGTATTCGATCACCCTGCTTGAATGATCGTTTAGGAATTTGTTGATCTTTGGGGAGAATTGCATCAGTTCTACCAAGATTGACTATCATATTACCGCGCTCAAAACGCTGAACAATACCGCTAACAACCTCCCCTATACGATCTTTGAACATTTCATAGATGACTTCTTTCTCAGCATCTTTCATCTTGTGAATGATGACCTGCTTGGCAGACTGTGCCGCTATTCTACCCAGATCTTCTATATTATGCATTTTTTCGCCTAACTCATCTCCCAGTTGAACATCCGGGTCAAGGCGAATAGCTTCATCAAAGGCAATCTCAGTCTGTTCATCTTCTGCAAGCTCAACAACACTTCGGAACTGAAATATTTCTACCTCGCCATATTCTTCATTATAGCGAACCTCGATATCCCTCCGACTTCCTAGCTTCTTCCTTGCAGCAGACGCCACAGCTTCCTCAATTGCCTCAATGAGGAGTTGTTTATCAAAGCCTCTGTCCCTGCTGATCTGATCGATAATGCGTTTTAAATCTGACAGCATTCTGTTACTCCACAATTTTTGCCCTGAACAACTTTACGGACACTCTTCCAATTTTACAATTTTTGAAAAGCTATCATATAGCTAATCTTGCTGTACTGATCATATCAAAGGTGATTTCCAACCGTTTCTCATCGTTCAGAATCAGCACTATTGTATCTTCACTTACTTCTGCTATTATGCCGACAAAGGTTTTATGATCTTCCCATGCCTCGTGCAGTTTGACCTTCGCTTTTTTTCCACTAAATCGCTTGAAGTCTTCTATTTTAGAGAGCTTACGCTCCAATCCTGGAGATGAAACCTCTAAATGATATGGATGATCAATGATGTCTTCAACATCAAGATAATCACCAAGCTCTCTGCTGACCAAACTGCAATGATCAAGATTTATCCCATCTTCGGCATCAATAAACACCCGCAGAATCCAGCCATGCTGTTCTCTTCTGAACTGCACTTCCACAAGCTCCAGTTTCATAGAGGGAAGAAGTTCTTCTGCAATTGCACTTACTTTCTTGATTACCAGCTCACTCATTACAATTAGTTATTTTCTTATTCAGCCCTTACCCGACTTGTATCAGACTGGAGAATATCTCTAGCCGACAGACTCCAAGCGGACATAAAAAAAAGCGGGCAAAGCCCACTTTCAAATGCCTGCCTTGCCCATGGCAGGTATACCCTGGTATCCTCAGATCCCTGCTCCATCAATTTCTCATCAAAAAAATGGAGCGGGCAACGAGGATCGAACTCGCGACCTCAAGCTTGGGAAGCTTGCGCTCTGCCAACTGAGCTACGCCCGCACAGACCCTTCTGAAGGAGAAAAGTTAAACATTTTTACGCTAGATTGTCAAGAAAGAAGATACATGGAGGTATTCAGTGGAACAACTCTGATTCTAGACATAAAAAACATAAACAAAAAGGGATCTGCCAAGAGTCGGTCAATTTATGAATATAATGGCAAATTTGACATTTATTCTGAAAGAAATACAGTACATTTTGCACTGGCTGACTTCCAAATAGTTTCTTCGTACTTGGCGATTCATGAGTAAGTAGTGTCGAATTTTCCGATTGACAAATAGCAGACTCCCCTATAGAACAACTGACGATTTGGGGAGAAACCACACAATTTCAGCAGCTATATAATACAAGAATCAATGATTACATTCGCTGTATTTATGCTGCAATAATTTGGTTTTACTCTATTTATACAAACTTTATTGAACATACAATCTCTGTGCATATAAGTGTTGGTAAATATTTTCAGAGAGATTTGCAGCAAAAAAAGAGTGCAGGCTGCAGCTGACAGCCCATAATTCCAGAGTGGACATTAACATTTTATGAGTGAAAAAACTTTGATCATCGCAGAAAAACCAAGTGTAGCTGTTGACTTGGTTAAAGTTCTGCCAGGTAAATTCAAAAAAGTCAAAACACACCACGAAAGTGATAAATATGTCGTGTCTTTTGCTATTGGCCATTTGGTGTCAATTTGCTACCCTGAAGAAATTGATAGCAAATACCAAAAATGGAACCTAGCAGACCTCCCAATCCTGCCCGATTCTTTTCCTCTAAAAAGCTTACCAGACACAAAAAGCCAGCTAAATGCTCTGCAAAAGCTTATTCGACGCAAGGATATAACAACAATTATAAACGCTTGTGATGCAGGCCGAGAAGGTGAACTCATCTTTAAAAATATTGTTCGCTATGTCTGGAATAATTCGGTTGCCAAAAAATCCTTTCACAGGCTCTGGCTTCAATCAATGACCACCGAGGCAATTAAGAGAGCTTTTGCCAATTTGAGGGAAGATAACGAGATGCTGCCCTTGGAAGATACAGCGCTTTGTCGTTCAGAGTCTGATTGGCTGATCGGTATCAATGCTACCCGAGCACTCACTGGTTTCAACTCACGTAAAGGTGGTTTTTTTCTCACTCCCTGCGGTCGAGTACAAACCCCTACGCTTTCTTTATTGGTTAAGCGTGAAAGGATTCGCAAGGGCTTTATCCCACGTTCCTATTACAACCTATTTTCTACATTTACCCATGATAAGACATCGTATATCGGTAAATGGATTGATGCTGACTTTTCACCAACAAATGAGAAACCAGAGCAAAAAGCGGACAGGATCTGGGATGAAACAAAAGCAGATGAAATCATAGCAAAGTGTCTTCATGGGTCCGCAGAGGTCTCTGAAGTTAGCAAAGAATCATCGCAAAAATCACCACAACTCTATGATCTTACCTCACTCCAGCGAGAGGCAAACTCACGTTTTGGTTTTTCGGCAAAGAACACTCTCAGCATTGCCCAGGCACTCTATGAACGCCACAAGATAATTACCTATCCGCGAACGGATTCCAGATATTTGCCTGAGGATTATCTGGGAACTGCAGGAAAGATACTGACTGCTCAGAAAAACTGGCAGTTTGGCCAGTTTGCAGAAACAGCTCTGCGTAATAAATACATCCGCAAGGATCGCAGAATATTTAACAACCGAAAGGTTTCAGATCATCATGCCATAATACCAACACATATTCTGCCAAAGGAGCTGTCCGAAGCAGAACTTAAGATTTATCGCATGGTAACCCAGAGGTTTATCGCGGTATTTTTCCCTCCGGCAAAATTCCTTATTACTAAACGAACATCGATAGTTGCAGACGAGACCTTTCTAACCGAAGGGAAAATTATGACTGAACCTGGTTGGAAAGTGATTTATGGGAAATCACAGAATGATCCCAAAGATGAATTGCTTGAGCCGGTACCTAAAGATGCGACAGTCCTCTGCGACAAACTGGAGAAAGATGGGAAGGAAACAAAACCTCCAGCTCGGTTCAATGAAGCAACGCTGCTTTCCGCAATGGAAAAATCTGGCAAACTGGTCGAAGACGAAGAGCTGGCGGAGGCAATGAAAGAGAGAGGTCTTGGCACTCCTGCCACCCGAGCCGCAATTATCGAGAAGCTCATCAAAGAAAAATATGTTGTCAGGGAAGGCAAAGAGTTAGTTCCTACAGGTAAAGCATTTGAACTTCTGGCTCTGCTGGAAGCTATGAAAATAGATGTGCTTGCATCTCCTGAAATGACAGGTGAATGGGAATACAAACTTAATCAGATTATGCACGGGGAATTGACTCGCGATAAATTTATGGCTGAAATTCGAAACTTAACCCAGCATATCACCTCCCAAATTGCACACTTTGAGGAGTCAGAAATCAGATCTGAGGCACCTTTCAGTCCGGTGAATGGTTTGCGTTTCTTTTCATCACCAACGGCCTATCATGCTGAAGATGATTCCATCGCTCTTCGAAAAATCCTGGGTGGTAGAGTGATGAAAGATGAGGAACTGGTAGCCTTAATCAAAGGTGAAACTATTGGGCCCTTCGCTGATTTTCTATCAAAAAAAGGCAAAGCTTTTACCGCCTCTGTCAAATTAACTAACAACAAAGTGGAATTCATTTTTGCCAATGCAACTGATGAGCTCGATATTGATCAAATCCTGAAACAGCCCCCTTTGGGTAAATCACCAATTGACAACTGTAATGTTTATGAAACGCCAATGGGTTACATGTCAGAATCAGCGCTAAAAGGTGATGAAAAGAAAGGTTTAAAGATCAGCAAAATAATTCTTTCCAGAGAAATAAATCCTGAGATGATCTCTCGGCTGTTAAACCAAGGCAAAACTGACTTGATTGAAGGCTTTATATCTAAGAAACGACGTCCTTTTGATGCCTATCTTCTTCTGGAAAAAAATGGTAAGATCAGCTTTGAATTTCCTCCACGAAAAGCAAAAAGCAGAAGATAAAATTTACAACACCTGAAAATCTTTTCACCAAAATCATGAAAAAACTAAAAGAAGAATATAGCTCAAAATCCGGTCTGGAGCTTGCCACCATCTGTGCCAAAGTAGCCTCCAATGCGAAAGCCGAAGACCTTGTTGTGTTGGATGTAAAGGGAATATCATCATTTACTGACTATTTTGTAATAATGAATGGAAGATCCACTCGCCATGTCCAGGGTATCGCCGAGGCCATTGAGGGTGAACTTCGCTCAAAAAGAATTAAAGCATCACATGCCGAGGGGCTACAGGAGGGCAAATGGATACTTCTCGATTTTGATGATGTTGTCGTTCACATATTTTACTATGACCAAAGAGAATTTTATAATCTTGAAGGTTTATGGCATGATGCCCAAAAAGTGGCGGTGGAGACAGAATAGTTTTACCGTTAACTGACCAAGACGAACTCAAACTGCCACTCTCTAACAATCTGTATAAAAGGATAGAACTCAGCCATGCAATATCTCAGCACAAGGGGAGGAATTGCCCCAATTTCATTCAGCCAAGCTGTAATGATGGGTCTTGCAACGGACGGAGGATTACTACTCCCAAGAAATATTCCCAAAATAGGTGCGGATACCTTCAACTCCTGGCAAGAGCTTTCTTACAGTGAGCTTGCCTTTGAAATTATGTCAAGATTCATTGACGACATTCCTTCCAGCGATTTACGTGATTTAATTAACCGGTCATATAGCTCCTTTGCTTCCAGGGAAGTTACACCCCTGGTCCATCAAGGCCCATTACACATTCTTGAGCTTTTTCACGGCCCAACCCTGGCCTTCAAAGATGTGGCTTTGCAATTTCTGGGAAACCTTTTTGAATATCTGCTCGTCAAGGATCAAAGCTGCCTCAATATTATTGGAGCGACCTCCGGGGATACCGGAAGCGCAGCAATCTATGGTGTACGCGGCAAAAAACAGATCAAAATTTTTATTCTCCATCCTAAAGACCGCATAAGTCCAGTTCAGGAAAAGCAAATGACTACAGTGCTGGACAGCAATGTGTATAACATTGCCATAGAGGGTACCTTTGATGATGGTCAAGCTATTGTAAAATCCATCTTTTCCGATCTTGCTTTTAAAGAAAAAAATCACCTTGGTGCCATTAATTCTATCAATTGGGCCAGGGTTTTAGCACAAGTGGTATATTATGTTTATGCGTGTATCCATGTTATTCACCATGAAAAAGACAAAGCCATGGATTTTGCAATCCCTACCGGCAACTTTGGTGATATCTTTGCAGGTTATATAGCTAAACTTCTCCTACCTGAGGGAACCATCCGCAAATTAGTGCTTGCCACCAATTCCAACGATATCCTTAGCCGCTTTGTCAACCATGGTGATTACTCAAAAGCGGAGGTCAACAGTACAACCAGTCCATCAATGGATATTCAGGCTGCCTCCAATTTTGAGCGCTACCTCTATTTCCTTTTTGACAAGAGCAGTGCCAGAACTACTGAAGCAATGTCGCAGTTTGCCGAGGAAGGTAAGCTTGATCTAAGCTCATATTGCGACCATATAAAAAGAGACTTTTGTGCCACTGCGGTTCAAGAAGATGAAGTTGAAGGCACCATCCGTGATTTTAAAAATAACCATGGCTATCTGCTCGATCCCCATACTGCTGTTGGTGTGTATGCGGCCCTTCAACATCAGCAGAAGAATGTGCCCATGATCTGTCTGGCAACTGCTCATCCAGCCAAATTTAGCGATGTAGTAAAAAAAGCTACCGGTTCACACCCCGATGAACCTCCAGCAATCCAGGGATTACTTGGAATGGAATCACGTTGCGAAACCATGCCAGCTGATATTGATATAATTAAAAATTACCTTAAAAGCCATACACTTAACTACGTAGATGAGTAAGAAAAAATATGTTGAGAAAGTGGAGGAGTGTCTTGTCTTCATGCAAGAAAAACTTCCCTATATTCCCCGCACTGTCATTCAGCTTGGAACTGGCTTAAGTAGTTTCCTTAAAAACCTTTCTTTTGAACATGTAATTCCCTACTCTGAAATTCCCCATTTTCCTCAAACAACAGTAGCAAGTCATCATGGTAATCTGCTGCTTGGAACAATTGGTGATCATAGAATAGCAGTTCTTCAGGGACGCTTTCACTATTACGAAGGATATTCTACCAAAGAAGTTGCATTTCCGATAAGGGTTCTATCACTATTGGGAGCAGAAAATTTAATCATTACAAATGCTGCGGGAGGCTTGAATCCGCTGTTCAAATCGGGGTCGATAATGGTTATCAGAGATCACCTCAATTTCCTAGGAGAAAATCCCCTGCGTGGCCCTAATATTGACAGCTGGGGACCACGTTTTCCAGACCTGTCAGAACCGTATAATCCTGGATTAATCAAAATTGCTTTAGACAGTGCAGTATCCTGTGGTCTTAAAAATCTTATAAGTGGAGTGTATGTCTGCATCCCCGGGCCAAGCCTTGAGACACCTGCCGAGACGCGTTGGCTCAGGCAATCAGGAGCAGATGCGGTGGGAATGTCCACTGTCCCAGAAGTTTTGGTAGCTTTGCACAGCGGCCTTAATGTTCTTGGCCTCTCTGCCGTTTCCAACGTCAATGATCCCAATAATTTTCAGCCTATATTACTGGAAGATATTCTTGAAACATCGGCACAAATACAACCGTTGCTCGAAAAACTTATCCTTGAAATTCTAACAGTGATGTAAATATACAATTATAGCCTACAGCCTATGAAGCCAACAGACCCTGATTATATCTTTACAGGCAAATTTCTCCTCTCTCACCATAGCCAGGACAGTGTTATTACAAATGGGGGACTGGCCGTAAAGGGAGATACGATTGTCGCTGTTGAAACAGCAGAGACACTTTCCAGGAAGTATCCCGACACACCATCATTCCATGAAGAACATGGCCTCATTATGGCTGGACTGGTCAATGTACACACCCATGCGGCAATGTCTTGTTTTCGTGGTCTAGCAGATGATTTACCACTTATGCTTTGGCTGGAAAAACATATCTTTCCCGTTGAAGCCAAATTGACTCCAGAAATTGTTTTTCACTCCACCCTGTTATCAATAGCAGAGATGATCAAATCGGGCACCACCAGTTTCTGTGACATGTATCTCTTCTCCGGTGAAGTGGCCCGAGCTGCAGAGCAATCAAGCATACGATCCTGGATTGGTGAAGTTTTATATGACTTCCCTTCTCCCTGCTACGGAGAAGTAGGTAACGGTATCCAGTATGTAAAAGATTTATTCCTGGAGTATCAGAACATCCCTTTAATCACTATCACCACCGATCCACACAGTGTCTATACCTGTTCACCTGAATTACTTGTTAGGCTTGGCTCCCTGGCAGAGGAACATGACAGCCTCTATGTCATCCATCTCTCTGAAAACGATGCTGAAGTCAAAACCTGCCTGGATCGTTACGGTACCGGACCTGTTGAACATCTCCACAATTTAGGACTGTTAGGTCCCACAACATTGGCTTCTCACTGCGTCAAAATAAACGAAAGTGATATTGACCTGCTGCGTGAAAATGAGGTAAAAGTTGCTCATTGCATAGAATCAAATATGAAACTTGCCTCCGGTATTGCACCAATTGTGAAAATGCTCGAAAAAGACATTACGGTTGCCATTGGTACGGATGGCAGTGCAAGCAATAATGACGTTGATATGTTCAGTGAGATGAACAGTGTAGCCAAAATGCAGAAGATTAACGCCATGGATCCCACGGTTATGGGTGCTGAGGAAACGCTCAAAGCTGCAACTATAAACGGAGCCAGAGCCTTAGGAGCCGAACAACAGATTGGATCTCTGGAAGTAGGCAAAAAGGCTGATTTTATCATAATAGACCTAGACCAACCCCATCTTATACCACTATACAATATACCTTCACACCTCACCTATGTTGTCAAAGGTGGTGATGTAGTGCACTCTTTTGTTGGTGGAAAGCAATTAATGAAGGACCGTAAATTGCTGACAATTGACGAAGAATCACTGCTTGCAACCATGAGGGAGATTTCGGAGAAGATAATTCGTCTACGAAATTAGCAGTTATTACCGAAACAAGAAATTAGAACATATAATCTATTAATTTTATTTAATATTTTCTTTATTCAACGACTAAGCTTCCAGTCAGTCTTGACTTTATTCGCAGACTGCTCTAAAGTCAGATTTCTAAAAAATAACAGCCCAGTGATAACTTCCAACAAGCTGCCACCGGGCGAATCTAATTTAGAGGTAATCTTATGTTTGGACTTGGAATGCCAGAACTCATCGTAATTCTGGTAATTATTGTGATTATTTTCGGAGCGGGAAAACTTCCAGAGATAGGATCAGGTATTGGTAAAGGGATAAAAAACTTCAAGGAAGCCACGAAACAGCCGGAAGATCCGCCTAAAAAACTCGATGATGAAGATAAACCCGATTCTTCTAGTTGAAATTCTTCTAACCATTAACCGGTAAACAGGGAGGATGATATGTTTGGACTAGGAACTCCAGAATTGGTGGTAATTTTGGCAATAGCCTTTCTCATATTTGGTGGAAAAAAACTACCTGAAATTGGCTCAGGTCTTGGCAAAGCGATTTCCTCCTTTAAGAAAGGAATCGGAGATGTCGAAGAAAGTGGCAAAGAAATAGTTGACAACATTCCTGGTGTCAAGGAAGTAACCGAAGTTAAGGAAAAAGTAGACCAAGTAAAAAATATAGGCAAAATTCTCAGATAAAGTATTTTACACATTGTATTTGAGGGGTGATAATATTTCTGTATTATCACCCTTTTTTCGTTCCATCATCATATTTGCTCATTTTACACTTCTCTCAATGACATCTTAGCCCGCATGTTTGATGAACATTTCGGCTAAAGAATTATATTTCTGAAATCACATGATATATTTCGAAATTATTGCTATTTTCTTAAGCTACACTTTGTAACTTCAACACTTTTTTCAATCGCGATAATATTCACCAAAGGCGAGTCGCTACAGCCCTCTATCCCCTTGTCACATCTGATATTTACATACTTTAGTATGTAAAATCACAAGGCTCCTTGACTAACCCAGATATTTCATGAACAATTTAATGATCACAGATAAAAGCATTTTATTTCGACACATTACGGGTATCACAAAGGCAATTTCTGGCAATACAAAGTGTGCTGTCCACTATTGCCAATACTATTCACCCTTCGGGCTAACAGGCTGGATCAACCCGTGATAAATGCGGGCTAGGAGTAAGTATTTTCTGGTGATTCAGGCAAGATTAGCAACCCATTACCTGAAGATAAAAGGGAGGTTTCTCTTTCCTCGCCCAGCGCAAAAAGCCCACTCTGTTCATGAATAATAATTGCGGGAATCCCCTGCTGAATATGGCGATTTATTCGATCAGGAAAGCCATCCTATACCGAGTAAAAACAAAGAATATTGACTTAGAGTGCATTTAGTGATAAAAATGGTGGTTCGTCGTTGAGAAACAACAGGAGCTTGCCGCGCAGTATTCAGTATATATCAGGTCAGAAGCACCCCTCCGGTTTTTGTTCTGCCACAACTACATTCTGCCTCAGGCAGTCCTTTAAATTTACTAGGAGAAACACATGTGCCGTTTAGCCTTAAAAACAGCCAATGAACCATTTTCACCATATACGGTTCTCACAGCCATGGAAGCCATGCAGGAAGGCTATGATGGCTCTGGCCTAGGGCTCTTACTCCGTGGCCTGGAGTTTGAAGATTTTAAGTATAATCCAAGATTCCCGGTGCTATCAGGTATAGCGCATTCAAAAAAAGCTGAATACAGACTCGATGAGTATATGGATTCGCATGGTTATGAACTTAAATATGATCATCGCTTTGCCATGCAGCCAGGTCTCATTGAAGCGCAAGATCGTTATCGCTATTTTCTTCGGGCATACAGGATGCCCGAAGCCTTCAAAGAAAAATCTTCAGAAGAAAGAGAAGCAGAACTCCTTCGTGCTCGCATTGCCTTAAGAAAAATCGGTGAGGAAAATGGAGATGATCTCACAGTTTTCTCCTTCTATCCAGATGTCGCCATGATTAAAGAGGTAGGTTGGCCTTTACAGATCGGTGATGCCCTTCGCCTTCATGACGGTCAGATAAAATCGCGTGTATGTATGGCACAGGGAAGACAAAATACCAATTATGGTATCAACCTTTACGCTTGTCATCCTTTTTTCATTCAAGGGATCGCCACCATGACGAATGGCGAGAATACTGCGTTTGTTCCCATCCGGGACTGGTTACTCGGCAGGAACCAGCCAGGATATATGGGATATCAGAGCGATTCTGAAGTTTTTGCTCATATTCTGCATTACACCATAAAAGAGCTGAAGTTACCTCTCCAGGCATATAAGCATATTATTACACCATTGAGTAACAAGGAGCTTGACAAGCATCCCCAAGGTGAGTTTCTGCGAGGACTGCGCAATGTCTGTAAAAGATTAATAATCGATGGCCCTAATGCGGTAATAGGAACATTGCCCGATGAAACCTGCCTGCTTGCCATGGACCAGAAAAAACTTCGACCAGCTACCGTTGGTGGTAGACCTGGCGAATGGGCTATCGCTTCAGAAATGTGCGGCGTAGATGCTCTTGTACCAGAACGTGATCCCGCTTTCGATTTCCAACCCATGCGTGAACATACCGTACTTATTCCACCAGATAGAAAGGAACTAACAATATGGTCTCAGCTCGATCCGTATCCGTTACCCCAAGCAGCTTAACTAATAGTGATCACCCCTGGATTATCCAGCATCGTGAAGATAGGTGTACTCTCTGCGGTCAGTGTACTGCAGTTTGCCCAAAGAATGCCATTTATCTTGCCCACATGAGGCAAAGAACACCAAAACTTGATGTATTCAGCAAAAAAAGAGAGAACGAATACAGAACTTTTACAGGTATCCGGCAGAAAACCAACATGGCCAACAGTTGCATTGGTTGTGCCATGTGTGAAATGGTCTGTCCCAACGAAGCCATCTCACCACAGCCAAATACCAATGAGAACAGAGCTCTTTTTTTCCATAATCAAAAAGGTGAACCTTACAAACGTGGCGGCAGAAGAAATGTCGGTGGGGCAACACTGCTTGACAGGATTATGTTTGACCGTATTTCAATGCTTACCGATCCAGCACTTGATGCAGGCAGACATGAATTTAATGTAACAACATCACTGGGTAGAGTTCTCCCACCCGAAGAGTTTCTGCAGAAAAGTCTCAATGGTGGCTGGATCCCCCCTACTCGAGAGATTTTCCCGTTTATTATCGGCTCTATGTCTTTTGGTGCACTCTCACCCAATATGTGGTTGGGGCTTCTCCAAGGTGTTGCTTATTGCAATGAGGTTCTCGGTATACCAGTAGTTATGTGCACGGGTGAAGGCGGTTGTCCTCCGTGGGTACTTAGAAGTCCATACCTGAAATATATAATATTACAAATTGCCTCCGGTTATTTTGGCTGGGATGAGATTATCAGAGCAATTCCTGAGATGCAATGTCAGCCAGCAGCCATAGAAATCAAATATGGCCAGGGTGCCAAGCCTGGCGATGGCGGCTTGCTTATGTGGTATAAAGTCTCGAAGTTAATCGCCAAACTTCGTGGTGTTCCAGAAGGTGTGGATCTGCCATCACCGCCCGTACATCAAACACTCTATTCTATCGAAGAAAGTGTTATGAAAATGATCCAATCCCTCTCCACCGCCTTCGACCACAAAGTACCGGTTTACCCAAAAATTTCAGCGTCAACTTCGGCAAAGTCAGTTCTCAATAATTTAGTACGCAACCCCTATGCTGCTGGCCTGATGATAGATGGGATTGATGGTGGCACCGGTGCAGCCTATGATGTTTCGATGGATGCAACCGGACACCCTATTGCATCAAACGTTCGCGAGTGCTATCTCGATCTGGCCAAACAGGGTAAACAGAACGAAATCCCTATTTTTGCCGCAGGCGGTATTGGTAAAAACGGTAATGTAGCCCAAAATGGCATGGCCCTCATTATGCTGGGCGCCTCTGGAGTCCATATCGGAAAATATGTAATGCAGGCTGCTGCCGGCTGTCTGGGGAACGAGAAAAACCGCTGTAATGTATGTAATGTGGGAATCTGTCCCAAAGGAATCACCAGTCAGAATCTAAAGCTATATAGACGACTTGATCCTGATCTTGTCGCTCAGCGTGTTGTGGACATGTATATGTCCATTCAGACTGAGGTCAAAAAAATAATGGCACCTTTGGGTAGGTCGCAAAGTCTGCCAATTGGTATGTCAGACGCTCTTGGCATTAATGACAAGGCAGCTGCAGACCGGTTACAGATAAAATATGTCTGTTAACAAAACTAAAAGTGTACGAAATAAATTGGCAGATAAATTCAAGTTTCTGCCAGATGGTATAAGGAGTTATCAGTGACTACTACCGTTGTAAAAGGCCTCAATGATGAGGGGCAGCGCATCAATTCTATGGAATTTGAGAAACTTGTGCGAGGAGCAGCACAGGATTTCTCTAACATTGTGCTGGAATCTTATGGTCAGCATAATATCGGTATTCGTTTGGAAAAAGAAGGTGGTCTACACCTTCAACTTATGGGGCCTGCTGGACAACGTCTTGGTTGTATGGGAATGCCGGGAACAAGCATTACCTGTGAAGGAGCAGCCTCAGATGATGTAGGTTATCTCAATATTGGTGCAGATATCACCATCATGGGGAATGCAACCAACGGTGTCTGCAATGCAATGGCTAACGGTCGAGTATTTGTTGCTGGCTCCATCGGTGCACGCGGGCTCACCATGACCAAATGGAATCCCGATTATGAAAGACCGGAGCTCTGGGTTCTTGGTTCTACAGGAGACTCATTTGCTGAATTCAACTGTGGCGGTACTGCCGTAATTTGTGGAATTGATTCTAAAAATCCAGAAAATATCCTGGGCTATCGACCCTGTGTTGGTATGGTTGGAGGCACAATTTATTTCCGCGGGAAAATCGATGACTCATATTCCAAAACAAATGCCAAGCTGCAAACACTCGACGATGACCAATGGCAATGGTTACGTGATAAAATGTTCAACTTCCTGGAGAAAATCAATCGCCCTGAACTCCTGGAAATCTTGACCGTTCGTGATGAGTGGCAAATATTAGTCGCCATCTCTCCGCAAGAAAGGGCTTTGATGTTCTCTGGTCCCATGCCAATGGCTGAGTTTCGCAACACCTTCTGGAATAATGCTTTTGGCGGCGGAGATCCTTTACGTGATCTTTCCCCAGGGCTTGATCGAACCCCCATAGACACCATTGTTACTGGCGAAATGCGCAGATTCAAACCATGGTGGGCCAATGCCGAAAAAGCCGCGCCTTGCACCTACTATTGTCCAGTGCACATACCAACTGTCGATCGACTTCGTCTCATAAGAGAAGGTAGAATAGATGAAGCTTATGAACTGATTCTCAACTATACCCCTCTGCCTGGTTCGGTTTGCGGTGCCATCTGTCCAAATCTCTGTATGGAGAATTGTTCTCGCCGAGGAGTTGATCAACCCATTGAGATGCAGGTACTGGGACGAGCTGTTAGCTCCCACAAAGTACCAGAGTTAGCAGAATCTTTAGGGAAAAAAGTTGCGGTAATAGGTGGTGGTCCTGGAGGAATGAATGCTGCTTGGCAACTCGCGTTAGCAGGTGTTGAAACACACATATACGAAAAGGATGAAAAACTAGGTGGTAAACTTGCCCAGGTTGTACCGTGGGAGCGTCTCTCTCAGGCTATCTGGGATGAAGAAATCCGAAGATTTGTTGAAACTCCCAATATTCACGTGAAGTTAGGTGTGGATATCAGCAAAGATGACTTTAAAAAATTACGGGATGACTTCGATTATGTAATAATTGCTGTTGGAACCCATAAACCGCGAAAACTACAATTTCCAGGTAGTGAGAAAGTATTACCTGCACTCGATTTTCTTAAATCAGCTAAAAGCGATAGTTCAACAAAAGTAGGCAAAGAAGTTGTTGTAATTGGAGCTGGTAACGTGGGGTGTGATGTAGCCTGCGAAGCCTACAGATTAGGGGCAGAAATAGTTACCCTGGTTGATATTCAAAAGCCTTTAGCATTTGGTGTGGAAAAAGAAGCAGCTGAAAACCTGGGAGCCCAATTTAGCTGGCCGGTTATGACAAAAGAAGTAACTGACGAAGGACTAATCACCTCTGAAGGTGAGCTTATCCCCGCGCAAACAGTTGTTATTTCAATAGGTGATGTTCCTGCACTCCCATTTTTACCAGGCTCTGTGGAAACTGTAACAGTCGGTGGTGCATCTTGGATTAAAACAGACAAAGCGCATCTTACCAGTGACCCCAAAGTTCTGGCAATCGGAGATGTCGAACGTCCTGGTTTGGCGACTAATGCATTAGGAGCTGGTAAAACAGCTGCCGAATTTATCTTAGCTAATTTTTCAGGTGTTGCCTGGCAACCATTTACGAAAGAAGTTATACCGCAACAGGCATTGACTATTACCCATTATATTCCTGAAGAATCCATTGACTCTGAAAAAGACCAGGCAGACCGTTGTCTCTCATGCGCTGCCTGTAGGGATTGTCACCTTTGTGAAACGATCTGTCCGACTGGTGCAATTACCAGACGAGAGCTAGATCAAACCACAGTTGCCGGGACTGCAATTGTAGCTGACTACGAGTATGTTTCTGATGATAGTAAGTGTATTGCCTGTGGTTTCTGTGCTGATACTTGTCCGTGTGGAATTTGGACAATGAATACGTATTAGCCCGACGTTCATGAATAATTCAACGATCATAAAAAGCTATTATCTTTCAAAGTATTACGATTTTCACAAAGGAAATCTCTAGCCCGGATATTTCATAAACAACTTAATGATCACAGATAAAAACATTTTATTTCGACACATTACGAGCATTACAAGGGCAATTTCTGGCAATACAAAGTGTGCTG
>CAZWVC010000015.1:0-26977 GCA_964637245.1 uncultured Desulfocapsaceae bacterium | reverse complement strand
ATCTTCCCGTGAGGTGTTCCTTTTCTCCATTTTTGGAAAATCCCATATAAAGAGGATCCTTAGATAATGGCGGAGTGAGAAAAGTAACTTCATCCGCAATACCTAGCAGTGATGCATTATGGGCAACCACAAATCTATTACCGATCCCAACAGGGAAACGATTATGGGCAAACATCCTTATCAAATGGCTGTCGTTTTGCCTCACCACCGTTCTTAACCCTTTGTGGGAGTCGAAGTATCTTCCATAGCTATATCCTGCCACCACCCCAATCAGATGTTTGAATAGCTCCTCATGGTTCTTCACATTACTTAAAGGGGAATCCTTTTTAAAAAAATTTCACCTCTTCATGCGCCAGTATAAGGTTGCCAAAATTAAGATATTTGGTGCGCTCAGCTGTCTTAAAAAGTGGCAAAATGGCATCCCACCTCACCTTTTTGGGCACTCAACAACAGCCTTTTCCAGGGGTATTCAACATATTGTATGCATAGATTTATCCCTGAGCATATATTCTCGATGATCTCGATACACATACCCTTAAACCCTCATCTGTCTGATAGTAATACGGTGGATATCCATTACCCAACCCAACCGTTAGAACATTTTCTTGTGCCAGACTTTCTCGGCACATGAAAAGTGCAGTAATGCCTATAAAGGACTGATAAAAGAGAAATCTTTGGATCATAACCACTTATAATGATTAGTCTCCTGCCCACACCTGATAGTTGGCAGGCTCCTCTTCGGTAAGGTTAAATTCCAGAAAAAATGTGTGGCTGATGAAAAAACAGTTATTCTACGATAGCATTAGTGGAAGAACAATAAGAAACAGAAAGCCCTAAGCTTGTGCTCAACTATATTTTATTTATTTTGGTATTCCCGTATTTCTTCTAACAGCTCTTTTCCACCATTATTTAGGATATACTCACCTAAAATCTCACCTATTTTAACAGCATCTGCTTTTATACCTCGCTCTGACTTTTGAATCATCCTTCTGCCATCCAGGCTAGCCAGCCCACCTGTTACTATCAGGTCCTCTTCTTCAAGAGTAGCTAAACCAAAAGCAGGGATGGAACAACCCCCTTCAAGTTTCCTTAAAAATGCCCGTTCTGCCAGCAGGCATATCTCACTTTCCTTATTATTTACGCTTTGCCTTACCAGGTTAATTTTATCTTGAGAAAGAGTAGTCGCAGCCTCAACAGCTATACAGCCTTGACCGACAGGTGGGATAAATGTTGTCTCTGGGAATGTATGAACAATCATATCCCCATACCCCATCCTCTTTACCCCGGCAAAGGCAAGCATTAAAGCATCGCAATCACCAGCCTGCATCTTTGCTATGCGCGTTTGCAAATTTCCACGCATTTCAACAGTTTTAAGGTGAGGATGATAGTGTTTGAGCAGTGCGATCCTACGAACCGATGAGGTACCAATCTTTATGTTTAAGCTGGTATCACTGAGATCTATATTCTTTCGCTCACTCACCAAAACATCATTGACTTTTTCCCGTTTACTAAATGCTATTAAGTCAAATCCATCGGGTAGGGAAGATTGCATATCCTTCGCACTGTGCACAGCAATATCGGTTAATCCACCGGCAAGTTGCTCTTCCAACTCTTCGGTAAAAACACCTTTACTACCAATTTTTGCAATTGTTGTATCAAGAATTTTGTCACCTTTGGTATCCATACTGCTAATATTTGTTGTTGCCCCGTATTCTTGTAGAGCCGCAGCAACAGTTTCAGTTTGCCACATAGCTAGTTTACTCTTACGTGTTCCTATTCTGATGGTGACCATAAATTGAACCCAAGTTGATAATGCATATAATATTAATCGCTGTACTTATGCTTTTTCTGGCTATACAATACATCAGAACAGCAGACAACTAAAACTCTAATGGATTTATCACTACTTAACAAGCTGTAAACACTACACTTATCCCTTATCCAAGAGAAAAAAGGTAGCGGTAGGATAAATAACCATAGGAAATATAATTAGATTACACAAGAAGTCAAAAAAAGCAGTATGCGTTTTCTCGTCTATAATATCCGATACGCCACAGGCCATCATAACGGTTATCATATGCCGTTTCCCTATTCAGGTTTTTTTCGCTCAACCAAGGCTAATTTAGATGAAATCATCGATTTCATCCGCTCTAACACTCCTGATGTTATAGGTTTGATAGAGGTTGATTCTGGCTCATATAGAACAGGCAAGAGCTGCCAGGCAGAGAAGATAGCCCAGGCACTTGGCTTCTCTCATGTTGTTGAAACTAAATATGGTGATCGTTCAATCGCAACCAAAGTCCCGTTGCTCAACAAACAGTCCAATGCTCTTTTAGCACGCAAGAACGTCAAGAACCATAAATTCCACTACTTTCGTGAAGGTATAAAACGACTGGTGATCCAAGCAGAATTTGATTCTGTTGTTTTTTTTATAGTTCACCTGTCACTCAAATATCGTCATCGGCAGTATCAACTTAACCGTCTTCATCAATTGGTTAAAGAGACCAATAAAGCTGTAATAATTGGCGGAGATTTTAATACTTTCTGGGGGAGCGATGAGTTAGAGCTATTTCTTGCAGCAACAGGTTTGCAGAATGCCAACCCAGATTCAACTCCTTCTCATCCGAGTCATTCACCCCATCGGCAAATTGACTTCATATTGCACAGTAAGGAGTTAAAGGTGAATAAATTCTCCGTGCCCAACATCCAACTCTCAGATCATGCTCCATTGATATGTGATTTCGCACCGACTGAGTCTTTTTATAATTCTCCTTAAGCTGATGAAAGAATAACTTCAAAGCACGTCCCTTTCCCGAGTGTACTGCTGACCAGCACTTTACCGTCATGCGCTTCAATTACCGCTCGAACATAATTGAGGCCAAGACCGAGACCCTGCTGGGTCCTGCTTCTGTCACCTCGAAATAACCTCTCCCAAATTCTTTCAATCTCACTGGCAGAAATCCCCATCCCATCATCCTCAAACAGAACTGAAACGTAACCGCTCTGCTGTGTTGCGCTAATTCTGACATAACCACCTTGGTGTCCATATTTAATTGCATTATCAAGGAGATTTGCCCAGGCCTGGGTTATTCGGGTCTTGTCCGCATTTATGGTTATATCTGCATCAATATTCATCTGCAGCTTTATTTGTTTTTCATCTGCGACATATTCATAAAGACTTATAACATCAGCAATTGTTCCAAAAAGTTGGAGTTTTTCCTTGGTCAGTCGTAGGGTACCTGATTCTGCCTCGACAACGCTCATCATGATACCCAACATTGAGGAGACTCTTTCTGATTCCTCCAAACAGTCAGACAATGCTTCTGCCAACTTTTCAGGACTGTTTTGTTGCAAACCATATTCTGCTACTGAGCGGAGCCGCGTTATGGGTGTGCGGAGATCATGGGCTACGTTATCCAGAGATTCCTGCATTTCTTTAATTAGATGTCTGTTTTGCAGGAGTAATTGATTGAGGGTTTGATACAAACCTACAAGCTCATCGTTATTCGAATTTTGAAGAATATAATCACCTTTGTGAATAACTATCTGGGCAAGTGATCGCTCGGCGGTTTTCACAGAAGCTAGGCTCCTATTTCTGCAATAAAGGGTGAGAAACATTGCAGTGATAAATGAGAACCCCAGCATTACCAGAATAATTTTGACGACGTTTTTATAGAGTTCTACAATGGATGAATATTCAATACCTGCCTGCACGAGATTTTGATTTTCAAGCTCTCGTGAAATGACTACCCAACTGCCCTTCTGATTTAAGTTTGTTAGCGATATCCACGCCGCGGATTTCCGTGGATCAAGATTAATTAATCCTTGAAAATCAACCAGCAAATTAGGACTGTCCGAGTAAAAAAATTGCTCATCTTCGCTTATCAACCTCACAAAAGCAAGACCACTCAAACCTTTACTCTGCTCTTGGGACACCAGCACTCCGCTAGCTCTATTGCGTAAATAATCGTCAAGATGTTGAGAAATATCTTCCTCGCAGTGGGTTATCAAATGATTCCTGACCACAAAAAGCAACACACCTATGCAAAAGAAAAATATCAGTTGTAAAGTGCAAAAAAGAAAAAAATAGTATTTGAATGATTTTTTGAGACTGATTTTACTGAGAGCGGAGAACATATCCCATCCCCCTCACAGTATGAATCATTTTCGCATCGAACTCCTTATCTACTTTGTTCCTTAAGCGACAAACAAGTACGTCGACCACATTGGTTTGCGGATCAAAAGCATAATCATACACCTTTTCCAAGATGGATGTTTTGGAAAGCACAACATCCGGATTTCTCATCATATACTCAAGAAGTGAATATTCTTTGGCAGGTAGTTCAATTTTCTCGTCGCCACGAAACACCTCATGTTTGAGCAAATCCATGCGTAAATGTCCGACCTGCAGTTCTGTTGATTTCGTACCAGACTTATCACGCCGGATGAGCGCTTGAACTCGTGCAAGCAATTCGCTGAATGAAAACGGTTTAACCATATAATCATCACCGCCTCTTTGGAGCCCCTGGACTCTATCATCCACCGACTGTTTTGCACTGAGAATAAGTACAGGAACACTGACATCTCGGTTACGCATCCTTTCAATGATACTTAACCCATCCAACCCCGGTAACATTATATCAATTACCGCAACATCATAGGGCTCAGTCATTGCAAGTGCCAGACCTTCCAAACCATCATGGGCTACATCAACGCTAAAACTCGATTCCTTGAGTCCTTTCTCGATAAAGGTGGCAATTTTTCGATCATCTTCAATTAATAGCAATCGCATTACTTTATTCCCATATCTTTAACTATAGAAGGGCAATCACCGAACCATTTCTCCCGGTAACACCAGTCCCCAAACGGCAAGCTCTGCGATACGAGAAAAAATCTGCAGAACAGGAGGTGCATACTCCAGATATGAAAATTGACTCATTTCCAACACCGCACTCGCGCAACTGATGTCTGGTAATCTGCCAGAAATCAAAGTGATTTTCGTTAACCTGAAAAGAGCGAAACGCTTTGGGAAGTTCCCTGGAATGATTAACAAATTCGCTACAGCATGGCCCCAGAGAAGGCCCAACTCCGGCTAACAGGTCAGCAGGGTTAGTTTGAAACTGCTCCTCTAATACCGATATAGTTGTCTTCACAATATCTGCAACACTCCCCCGCCAGCCACTGTGAATGGCTGCAATAACTTTTTGGTTTTTATCATAAAGTAACACAGCCTGACAGTCAGCATGACCAATCATCAAACCAATACGTGGAAGAGAAGTAATGATTGCATCATATCCGTTAACATGCATATCCTCGTCTATTGGCTCATTAACCACATAAATTCCATCACCATGTATTTGATGGGCAGATACTAAATAATCTAGACCGAGGTATTTCTTGATGGCAAACCTGTTTGATTTTACGTTTTCAATCTCATCGCCCACCCCAAAGCTTATGTTATGACTGCTAAATGGTGGTTGACTTGTACCACCATGACGTGAAAATGAACCCTGGATAACTCCTGCAGTGCCCCCATTAAAAAGCGCATATAACTGCAATCCATCTATACCGACATTTTGCATAAAAGTATACGTCCTCTTGTGGTTGTCAGAATATACATTTTCATCTGCATTTCTTTTCCGGTAAAAGAACCTTTTTCTCCAGGAATCTCTACGAGGAGGGAAACACAACTTGTGGAATTCCGATTTTATATATGATAATCTGGTGTTTACTATAAATAATAGGCATACCAGGGGTGAGCGTGTTCCTAACCCACCCTTTTTGAATGGTATTACACTGTAGCTGTTAAACTATTGAAGAGCAGCAGCAGCAGCGGCAAAATCTGGGTCCTGAGCGATCTCAGGAACCTGTTCTGTATAAATAACGACACCTTCGGCATTAGTCACTATAACTGCACGTGATAGTAGTCCAGTTAGCGGTCCGCTGGTAATCTCAACTCCAAAAACCTTACCGAATTGCGATGAGCGAAAAGTGGAAAGAGGAATGACATCCTTTAAGCCCTCTGCTTCACAAAATCGATTGTGAGCAAAAGGCAAATCTGCGGAGATACAGAGCACAACGGTATTATCAAGTGAGGCTAATTCACTATTGAAATTTCGCACTGCTGCTGCACAAACAGGTGTATCAATACTTGGAAATATATTATAGACTATTCGTTTACCAGCATAGTCTGCTGCGCTGCTTTCCCCCAGATCGGTTTTTGTCAGAGTAAAATCCGGGACTCTATTTCCTACTGCCGGTAAATCACCGCAGGTTTCAATTGGGTTACCTTTTAAGGTTATGGTTGCCATTTGACTCTCCTCAGGTTTTGAAGTTGTTGGGTTGGCCATTTATTTGACGGTAAATGAACTCCTTGTTGAAAGATCTACTAACTATAGTGATTACACTCGTAAATTCAACAATCGGAAGTGAAATATCACCATACCTCTAACTACTGAATGCTTCACACCTCTGCAACTGAGGTGATCATTTTTACAGAAAATATATGTTTTAGGTTGGTTGTGCTGAATATGATTGGGGTCGGTGACTAATTAATTGTGATACCCACACCTTGTATAGCTGAATTTGTTACCTTGAGAATTAACGATTGCGAATATCAGATGCTTTTTCTACACCAGAGAAAACATTAGCCAGATCATTATCAATAACATAAATACAAATCTCCGTGGCTCCTCTTCTGGAATAATTATATTTTTTCTGGAGATTATCGATCATGTAGGTTACATCGTGACGGATTTTCTTATCGTAAGTTTTGAAAGATTCTTTGCCAAAGTCCTTGACTGCCATGCGGAAATTTTCATTATCCAGAAAAGGTTCAAGTACTTTTTCTTTAAGATTGTACACATATTTACTGTGCAATTGCTTGAACAAAGTTGTTTCTGTGATTTCGAGGTTGTCCCGCAGGATATCCTGGGGTAATGTGACTGTCGTATATTCTTTCTGAACATCGTTTCTAAACAAGACAGCTTCTTTGCTATCTTTGAGCAATTTCGATTCTACCCGATGAAAGAACTCATCATTTACCTCGATCCTCTCCTGGGTAAATGAACATGTCTCAATAGTACCTGGCTCAAAATTTATTCCAAATATGTAATTCTGAATACTGCGTGAAATCTGCTCTTCATTAAAGTAATAAAGCGACTCTTTAACCTCCTGCAGGACAGAGTAATTATACATCTTTAGCAGAGAGTTCAAAAAGCCCATGGGAAGAATATTTCTATCTTTCTTGCAGTACTTTTTAAAAAACAGCACCAGCATCGACATATCGATAAGTTTATCCTCCGAGGAATAGTCGGTGATAAACTCATTGAACATTTTCAACGAATCCCTGCCTGAGAGCCCTTTCCAACCATCCTTTTCTGACTCACCAATAATATTCTGTCGCCGCTTAGCGGTAAATTTTTTCAAATCCTCTTCGGCTAGCCATTTGGGAATATGGCCCGTATAGATTTCCATTTTCAAGAGTTGCAAATTTTGATCACAATACAGGTCATATTTTTCTGGATCTCCAATCCAGGCGAGCATAGCTTCAGATTTGGTGTGTAGACGGGTGGCAATGATAACCCGGGCAAAGTTGTGCAGCACGCGGGGTATAAAGGCTTCATCGATATGTTTACCAAAGGTATTTCGGTAGATTTCCACCTCAGTTTTTAAGTCCAGGATATAAGGTATATTGATGTATTCAATTCTATCTGAAAACGCCTGTAAATCTTTAATGAGTTTTTTATCCTCAGGATTCATTAGGGCTAGAAGCAGTGAATTGACATATTCCTCCGTATCCTCGACTTTATGAACTCCATCACTAATAATGTTGTGCAACTCCATCAAGCGATCAACATTATGTGATTTGATATCCATCAGTGCATAGATGCCATCATTGGTTTTGGCATATCCAGAGTAAATATAATTTACCTGGTTAGAATCACTAAAGTGGGTGTCCAGACAACGTTGCACAATCTCGTTTCTCATAACACCGTTACGGAAAGGTTTATCACCCGGATTATAAACTGAAACCCCCTCACCAACCCGCCGGTTGACAAGATATGGTCGAGCATGCACCATCTCCAGAACTTGCCTGGGAGCGTTATGTTTTAACATCAATGATTGATATAATGAAGTACAGATGGTACAGGGAGAATCTTTAAAGACCCACTCATACTGTTTTTCAGTAAAAAGTTTCCACTTGAATTCTTCATTTTGCAGGAGATCATCAAAGAACCTGCGTCGGGCATTCTTGGGAATGTGCAGAATCGGGTTGTCATGACTTGGGCAAGGTACATCAAAGTAAGAACCCAATTGGGACTCACTTTGTCCGGCAAAGCGCATCTCCTCAGCAAGTTCTCCCTTGCCTTCATTTTCAAGATACCAGGCCAGCCTGTCTGTTAAGGTATTGAGAGAATGGACCCCACCAACCAGGTGATCACGTTTAAGCCGCCAGACAGTCTCATAGCGCAGTCCTTCCTGAGTAGTGGAATATTCTTCAAATTTACGCAGCAGGTTATTTAAAAAAGTTGATTTTCCACTACCATGGGGACCCTCAAATATATAGATTTTATTTTGCTGAGTTCCGGCGGATAATGATTCCACGTGGCGAGCAAGACGATTGGCAAACAACCTGTCTGCAAAAAACGGTCTGTCAGAATTTTCTACAAATAGTTTAGTACTGTCATAATCTAGGTAATTTATTGATTCTGGATCGTCGGGATACTCATCCTGTTCCTCAACCACGAAGGTATGAAACATGTCTGCATAAACCTGATATACATTGCGAATTATTCTCTCAGGATGATCTATAATTTGCTCAAGAAAACTATCAAATGAAAGAGTTGGCTGCTGTTTCCATTCACTCTCACTTTGGTGAATATTATCAAGTGCATTTGTCACATTCGCCATACCTTTTTTCCCAGTTGGTTACTTCTGCTTATCCCCAAAGAGATAGTCAGAATATTATGAACCAGATCTCTTTCCTGAAAATACATTCACAAAGCTAATATCCCACTTCTCCACTTAGCCTAAATCCTTTCTGCTGAGAACCTTATTTTTCATTCTGTAGCGCACCCTTTTCCAGACGATTTCCTGGGGAGGTTTTTCATCTCTCTTCACCCCCTGTGCAGGATGTTTTGCGCTGCGCAGCAAGGCCTCTGAAGTATCTAAAAAAACCTGTCCACCCCATAGATATTCAATACCGAGCAAAGTACCTTTAATATATTCTTTAACCAGTGGTTTACCTTCAAATATATGTTCAAGTATCAGACTGTTATCATCCGTTACTTGAATTTCAACTGATGGTGGATGGTAAAGGGAGTCAAGAACCATATTTTTATATTGATCAGCCTCCCGGCTTTTCACATAATACTGCCAGGTCATTCGTTCTTTATTTAGCCTTTTTCCCGTTACAAACAGCTTATGCTGGTCAACAAAATCCTGATCTATAAACGTGCTAATGAACATGGAATCTGAGCAATTTTCTCTGATAAGAAAAATATAGTCTCTGCCATTATTCGTATCCTTATCATACTTTTCTCGCGACTCCCTGTCTTTCAAATACCTAAATTCTCTAGATATCTTTCCCTTATCTCCCAATTCTTCAATATAGGAGAACAAGCGCATCCCGAGAGCATAAGGATTAAGCCCAACTCTGGGCATAGAAGTAACTTTGGCATTAACTATAGCAAAATCAATTTCATGGCCATTAATCCTATCATCTTTGAGAAAAAGTTCTTCATGCCAATAGCTGGCCCAACCTTCGTTAAGTATTTTAGTGCGTATCTGCGGTTGGAAGTAAAGCGAAGTTGCTCGAACTGCTTCCATTACCATAAGCATCCATCTATTTTCCTCTTTATTGAGAAAATCTGAGTTTTCCATGAGGAACTCAAAAATGTCCTGATTTTTTTTGCTCTTCTTGCTCTCTTTATATTTGCTGTAGAGAGATTCAAATTCTGCGTATTTACCTTGTACCGATTCAATAAACTGATTCTCGGCTTCTTTTGGATTGTCCCGCAGCAACCCATTGTATCTTTCAATTTCCTTAACATATGATGCAATGGATTCCTTCTTTACCTCCTGAAGAAAAACGTCAAAATAAAAATCAAGTCTGTTAGCACCCTTATCCTGATCAGGACCTGAAAATCGTGCAAGCTCCTGATGGTATCCAACAAGATTATCTACCGCACGGGCAAACTCAATGATATAATCAACCCACCTACCTTTTTCAGAGCGTAATTTTGCTATCATACGCTTATCGGATAATGCCCGTGAAGCAAAATCATAATCCCAGGTATGGCGAAAAAAAAGATTGTTCTGAAAGAAATCGATATGGCCTATAACATGATAAAAAATCATGACATTGAGCCAGTCAGGATTGTTATCATTGTAGAAGGATATGGCTGGTCGAGTGTTAATTACTGTCTCATATGGATTGCTGGGATAGAGTTCATAGCGGCCTTTCTCTTTGAGTACCTCAACATCCTGTACCCAATAATCATAGAGGGTGGGAATCATATTTTTGGGAGAAAGCTCGAGGAGATCACGATTGGTGACAATGTATTCTAGGCTTTCATCCTGAAAAGTCAGACCGTTTTCCCTGGCCCTTTCCTTGCAGCCTTCCATGATTTTTTTTGCATGCTGACTGATCAGTTCCATAGAGTTTGTCCTTTACAATTACTCTGTGCCCCTGTCTAGTTACTCTCAGGATATTAGTTTTCGTATACCCTCGATGAGACGAGATTCTTCACTTTCCTTTTTCATCACATCTAGTCGGAGAAGGGCCTTCTTTTCCTCAAGAAGTCCAGATTTTTTTAAGTATTTTTCAACCTCCGTACTCCCACTTATACCATATCCGTTTTCCGCCACGGTTATACCAACCCGGTTAGCATATTCGAGCATTTTTTCAAGTTGCGGCAAAGTTTCCTTTCCCGTTGTGTCCCAATCATCGCCATCGGTGCCGTGAAAGACATATATATTGTAATCTCGTTCAAGATTCTCTTCCTCGACAATGTCATTCACCATCTTATAAGCTGATGCCACCTGAGTACCGCCTGCAACCCTGAGGTTATAATAGGTATGGAAGTTATCAACCTCTTTCGCCTCCGTATCATGCAGGATGAAGCGGGTTTCTACCTGGTTTTCATATTGGTAGATAAGCCAGGAATAGATGAGTACATGCTGGGTTACCACGAGCTCTGTGGGTTTGCCATGCATGGAACCTGAATAGTCTCGCACGAAGAAGACAACAGCCTGGGATTCATAATCTTTTTCACGGGAGAGTATTCTGTAAATCCGGTCTGCTGGTGAAATTAGGAGTTTGTTAGGCTCCACCTGTTGTCCCGCCCGGACCCTGCCAAGTCCGATATTTGTCTCGATGATGCGCCTTAAAGTAGCTTTTTTGTCTATAATCTGGCCGAAACCTCGATTTCTATCGGTTAAGTCATAGGTGTAGCGAGTAAGCGATTTTTTCTTGCCCTTGTCCTTGAGGTTTGGGAGCTTAAATTGCTCAGTAAGAATTCTTCCCATATCATAGGCATTGGTGTCTGTCTCATGGGTTCCCCCTTCACCTTGACCAGCTCCTCCTTCACCGCCTTGTTCTTCTCGAACGGGCTGCTCACCGATGACCTCACCCGCTTCTCCTTCACCGCTTCCGCCTTCACCTTCACCTTCTTCTTCGTTTTCACGAATTTGATCGTGAATAAGTTTTTCTTCCACCGTTGTTGGAACAACTACTACTTTTTCATCACCATCCTGGCTGGGCTTCACCATCTTACCGATACGGATTTTTCGGGGAAAACCATCCTTTTCCCGTTGAATATCCCGAGCAATAAGGTCATCAATGGAATGAGAGGACGTGAACGCCAATTGCATGACGGCACCGTTTTGTAATGTCTCCAAGTCATTATATTCCCATATTTGCATGGGTGAACTAGGCGGCACAAATCCACTGTTCTGGTTTCTTTCAAGCAACTCTATCTCGCGTTCAATGACCTGCCGCTGTTTTAGGGTCAACTCACTTTCTTTTAACTTTTCATATAATTCCTGAAGTTCTTTCATGATGATTACACCTTCAAATATACCACCTCTCTGTACACCAAAGTTTTAGTTCTCATCCTCCTGGGTACAGAAATATTCGATGGTTTTCTGGGCACAGGTATGGCAGTAACCCAATTTATTGAGCATTGTGTCAATCATTCTATCATAGAGTTTCTGGTTTTCTTCGTTCGTCCTGTTTGCCAAAGCACCAATCAGGCTGCCAGCTCCGGCAATATCAGACTTTAAGCGCACATCGGTGACTGCCTTAACCAACTCGAGGTTGTCCATAAAATCATAATTGGGGTCCACCGAGATTTTTTGTCCATAAATCTTCCTAATCGAAGTTCTGAAGGTTTCTTTCTGCTCCTTGGTTTTTAATCCCAGACGATCTTCCACCGAATCTATATAGCGCTCATCAATTTTTAAAGCTTTGAGTTCACCAGTCTGTGGATTCTTGTACTTCCACATCTTGTCAGGTCCTAGGTTCTCTGCATCAATACCGATAATCATGTTGACATAATGCATGACATCCTTCCGGATAGCCAATGGTTCATCCATATAGGCGTTAAACATTTCTGTCATAATTCGCTCTCGATATAGACCTTTGGCAATTTTTAAATCATCTAAAAATTTTGTCCTGTCATTGGCTTCCGAGACATAATCAAGAACCACCCGCTCAATGGAATGGAAAATATCGTAGGCAAACATACAGCAGCCTTCGTTGGTTTCGGAACTTTCCAGAAGCAGCTGAATCGATCTGCCCAGGTTTCTCTGACCAAGCCCTTTCTGGCCAAACCGTTTAGTGATATCAGGGTCCTGATTGAGCGCATCAATAACTTCAGAAAGGGTCTTTATGCTCTTTTCACCAGCGACCTCACCCGAGGCAAGTTTCATTGTTTCAATAGTGGTCAGCTTTTCACTGTGAGGCAGGCGAGTAAGCACAACAGCAATCGAAGAGGCATAGTTTAGGTTAGGATCCTGGTGCATTGAATCCCCAGTAAGGGTATATTTCGCCTCATTTCCCACAGCATAGTAAGTAAGGTCATGTTGCAGTTTATAGTTGGTATTATGGGCGACGTAGCAGATGCGACATCGATCTACTATGGGTGCTTCCTCTTTTTCTGCCAGAAATCTATTAAATTCTGAATTATTACTGGTGGCTATTATAAGGCTATCAATGGGCCACTTGTAGCCGTCTATCTCTATGGTTCTGTTTTGGATTATCCCCAGATAAACCTGAACTAGATCCTTCTTGTTTTTATATATCTCATCACTGAAATGAATTCCGCCACCTGCTACTCTGGCCAGGGCGCCACGCCGTAGATCAAAACGATAGGGATTGTTGGTATCGGAGATATGCAAAAGCCTCTGAATGGACTCTTCACCAAGAAGATCAACTGCTGATGAGGTAATTTTATCCTTGGCCGGATACTTACCGGTCACCGTCCCCAGACTCTCAATCAGCGGTACGGGTACTATTTCGATATGCTTGAGCATATCATCAAGGTTGTCATCATTATGCCTGCGGATATCATTCCAGATGTATGCCGAACATGCTCCCAGCGGTCGATAATTATCAAACCAGCCCTCAAGCTGATCATCTTTCAACCTATATCGGCGCACCAAATATTTTTGCGATTCTTCGACAGTTTCTTGAAGATTCATCGCCAGCACCATGGGGTCTTCATAGGTCTGTGATTCTATAGCATTAATATTGCCATAGCTACCTACCTTATCCAGACCGTTGAAACGAAAAGTATATTTCCGGTTTTCTTTACGGCTGAGAAACTCTCGATACATCGAGCAGATATATTCAACTAAAAAAGTCTTACCATTACCAGGTTCGCCGACTAAGACAAAAGCCATCTCCTTTGATGAACCTCCTTCAGCAGCATCCTTTACAAAGGACACAAAGGAGTTAATCTCATCATACATCCCTATAATGTGTTTTTTCCCCTCCCTGAATACGGTAAAATCAAAGGTGGTTTTACCATTAACTAATACTTTATCAATCTTTCCTTCAAGGATCATTCGGGAAACACCTTGAAAGGCATTTTCAAAATTTCTCTCGCCCTTTTTCACTGCTGTGATGTGGTGATGAAGCGTCATATTTTTATTTGCAGCCATCTTGCCCTCCTTGAGCAGGTAGAGTTAGTGCAAAGATCCTTATTTATTATCGTCACAATTTTCACTCAATTTCAAGAATTTGTTAGATACTGCCAAGCTCTGCCATCAACATTAAGGCGCCTCAATTATCTTTGCATTTCTCTTTCTTACGAAGGTAATATTAAGTATGAGAAAGTAAATACCGTCACTATTTCAAATATGTTAAGCAGCAACACCCATTTTAATTGACATTTGCACATAACGCAGTATGCTTTCAATACTAAGATCACAATGATGAAAAAGAAAAATAATTGAAAAATGCTGTAGTATGAATAAGGTGGTAATCTTGTTAAAATGTTCCTATTAACTCCGCTAAGGTCAGAGATGAAAAAGGTAATACACACTGAAAATGCCCCTGCTGCCATAGGGCCTTACTCACAGGCAATTGTTACTGGAGATTTAATGTTTATCTCTGGTCAGCTTGCCATTGATCCAGCAACAGGAAAATTGATAACAGGATCTATAGCAGAGCAAACTGAGAGAATACTCACAAACATCAAAGCCATAGTTACTGAAGCAGGGGCAACCTTGGCCAATGTTGTAAAGACAACAATTTTTCTCAAAGTTCTAGACGATTTTGCTGAAGTCAATACAGCTTACGCTGTTTTTTTTAAAACTGATCCACCAGCTCGTTCAACGTTACAGGTCGCTGCTTTACCTTTAGATGCCTATATTGAAATCGAAGCAGTGGTCTCTTTTTCTTGAAAAGTTAATTGGAGGGAGTTGGTATGTCATTTACGGCAAAGGATATTCTACAAATGCAAGTTGCTCCGGCGCTTGGCTGCACTGAACCTGTAGCTATTGCCCTTGGAGCGGCAGCGGCTGCCTCCCTGCTACCTGGTCGGGATTTTGATCGAATAGAAGTGTGGCTTGATCCGAATATCTATAAAAATGGGCTGGGGGTAATAATTCCAGGCACTCGGGGCATGGTAGGACTTGATACAGCTTCAGTTCTGGGTGCTTTAGGGGGTGATCCGACACTGGGACTTGAAGTTCTTGAGCCGCTAACCGACGAGATCGTCGAGCAAGCCCAGCAATTTTTACAGGAGAAAGAAGTTGCGGTACATCTGCTCGAAGAGTCCGGCCTGCAGATACGCACAACTATTCATTGTGGCAAAGATACTGCTGAATCTCTCATTACCCAGCTGCACAACAACATAGTAGAGATGCGACTCAATGGTGAGCCGGTGCTGCATTCACCACTGTTGGCCGCGGAAAACGATGGTAGCATCGCCCAAAGACATAACCAACTTGAATCCTGGTTAAAAAAACAATCACTGGAAAATCTGGTAACCCTCATTGATGATCTTGATCAGGCGGATCTTGATTTTATCCGCGAAGGTGTTGACTGTAACCTCAAATTAGCGGCTTATGGCCTCAAGCACGGTACGGGCCTAGGAGTGGGCAAAGCACTGGAGCGACTGCTTCGTCAAAAGCTGCTCGTCAAAGATATGGCAACAACTGCCAAAGTACTCACCTCAGCAGCCGCAGATGCCCGAATGGGAGGGGCTAAGCTGCCAGCAATGAGCTCGGCTGGCAGTGGTAATCATGGATTAACTGCCACCCTACCAATTTGGGCAATTAAGGATTTCATCGAGCATGACGAAGAAAGCATTTTGCGGGCTATTGGCTTAAGTCATATTGTCACTGCATATGTCAAGGCACACACCGGCAGGTTATCAGCAGTTTGCGGTTGTTCTGTAGCTGCCGGAGCAGGAGCCACTGCCGGCATAACCTACTTGATAGGTGGTGATGCCGGACATATGGCTGGTGCAATTAAAAACCTCTCAGAAGATTTGACCGGGATAATATGCGACGGCGCAAAAGCTGGTTGTGCAATAAAACTTAATACTGCTGCCGGGGCAGCAGTGCAGGCCGCTCTTTTTTCCCTTCAAGGTGTAAACGTTCAGGATACTGATGGAATCATAGGTGAAAGTCCCGAAAAGACTATTCAGAACATCGGGATTCTCAGTGTTGATGGAATGATCGAAACGGATAAAACCATCCTTAAAATCATGCAAGAGAAACAAGTAAGCAAATCGAAAAAAAGCTAACAGCTCAATTACAACTTGTTATCCCCGATAGCACCATTCATAGGCATTTTGAAACATTTTTAGCCAGGGAGAAACCTCCAGATTCTGCATCTCCATGGGAAGATAATGAGCTTGCCAGGCTAAAAAAACCCTCTCTGGATGGGGCATGAGAGCCAGGTGACGGCCATCTTCGGAACAAAGACCTGCCAATCCGCTGGTTGAACCATTCGGATTAAAAGGATAGTCCTCTGTGGCATTTGACTGATCATCAACGTAAACTATCGGGGTCATACCCTCACTTTGGACTCGTTGCTGAACATCACTATCGGGAAAGACCAACCGTCCCTCACCATGATCTACATGAATTCCGAATACAAGATCTTCCATACCGCTAAACATCAGCGCCTTGGATTTATTGATTTTCACCGTTGTCCATCTTGATTCGAAACGACCAGAAACATTCCCTATGAAACGCGGCTGTTGCTCTGCCGGAAGACCTTTCCACGGTACCCAACCCAGTAAACCAAAAAGCTGGCAGCCATTGCATACACCAATGCTGAAAACATCTTCTCTCTGATAAAACTCATCGAACATAGCCTTTAACCGCTCATTGAAGAGAATGGTCGCAGCCCATCCTTTGGCAGACTCAGGGACATCTGCATAGGAAAAACCACCAACAGCTGCCAGACCGCGAAATTCTGTCAAACTCACCCTGCTCTCAAGAAGATCGGACATGCTAATATCCCACGGCTCAAAACCAGCAGCGTAGAAGGCTGATGTCATCTCACGGTCGGAGTTTGATCCTTCATCCCGCAAAATGGCTACCTTTGGTTTTTCTTGACGCGTAAAAATATCAGGTGGAGTTGGTTGGGGAGTGAAACTGAGGTTATAGGTAGGACCTGTTCGAATAAATATGTTCTTTTTCTCTTCATCTGCACATTCAGGATTCATCTGCAATCTTTCAAGTTGATAGCTTGTTTCCTCCCAAATTTGTCTAAGAACATGCATATTTTCTTGCAAAACTACATCCTGGTTATAGGAAACCATTATCTGGGGTTCTACGGTAGAGCGGCCAATCTCTTCATAAGTGATTCCCACAACATCAAATGAGTATTTTACCTCATCCAAGGTATCCTGCCTTACTTCCAACACTATACCAAGTTCTTCAGAGAAAAGAGATGCTACTGCAGACTCCCATCCCTGTATATTGACTTTCAAACCACAATTACCACCAAAAGCCATTTCCAAAAGGGTGACTATCAAACCACCATCACTGCGGTCATGACCTGAGAGGATAAGTCGTTTATCAATCAGCTTCTGAACAGTAATAAAACATTTTCTCACAAGCTCTGCATCTCGAAGATCGGGAACAATATACCCAATTTGGCCTTGTGTTTGAGCATAGGCTGAACCTCCCAATCTGTTGTATTCTTTACTTAAACTAATGAAGAGTAAGGTAGAACCCGGTTCCTTTATATCTGGTGTTATGACCTTGGAAATGTCCGGCATTGCACCATAAAGCGAAATCACCAGCTCCCGTGGTGATTTAACCACTTTGCCGTCCACCATGGTCGCCATTGAAAGGCTGTCCTTGCCTCCATCAACAGCTATCCCCAGCTTCATCATTACATCCCGCATTGCTTGTGCAGCATCATATATAGCTGCACCTTCGCCTTCCAATTTCGGCGCCCACATCCAATTTGCCGAGCACTTCACCTGCTCTAGATCTTCAACCTTCGCCCACATAAGATTTGTGAGCGCTTCTCCCACTGCCATCCGTGCTCCAGCAGCAGAATCTACTAGCATTTTGACAGGTTGTTCACCTATTGCAGTCGCTGCACCACTTTTCCCAAAATGGCTTTGGGCAACAACGGCGACGTTACTCAAGGGGAGCTGAAGCGGCCCACAACATTGTTGCTGAACTATCAATCCAGTTACAGCACGGTCAACCTTATTCGTTAAAAACCGTTTGGAACCTACAGAAACCAACCGAAGAACATCCTCCAGGGCTTCGTTGATTGGATGATCTATACTATATATAAGTGGAGTCAGGCGTTGATCTACACACTTATCCTCGAAGATTTTCTGGGGAATATTGCCAAGGAGCTGGTCAATTTCTATATCGACTGGAGTCGAATTATTTTGTGCATCATGAAGCACAAAGCGAAGATCTCCAGTAACCTCACCCAGCACCTCACAGCCAACTTTCTCCCGAGCACAAATCTGCTTGAATTTCTCGATGTTTTCGGGGTGAATGAGAAATCCATTACGTTCCTGATATTCAGCAACGTAGATTTCAAGAACTGACATGGTGGGATCACCAACTCGGATATTACGAATTTCAACCCTGCCTCCTGAATCTTCTACCAATTCCTTTAGTACATTAGCTGGGCCCCCGGCGCCCTGATCATGAATGACATCAATAAGTGATTTATCACCCATTTCATTGCATGCGCGGATAACTCGGTTCATTTTCTGTTCCATTTCCGCATCACCACGTTGAACCGCATCAAAATCGAGCTCTGAAACATTCTCACCCTGAAGCATACTCGATGCAGCGCCGCCACCAAATCCTACACGATAGGCTGGTCCACCCACCTGGACAATTAACAACCCTTTTTCCTGCTCACCTTTTTCAATGTGTCTGTTATCAATCTGGCCAATTCCACCGGTGAACATGATCGGTTTAAGATATGCCCATCTTTGCCCATTGCCAAGTTGCATGTCAAAGGATCGAGTAAAGCCCTGGATAAGCGGTTCACCAAACTTATTGCCATAATCAGATGCGCCATTGCTTGCCTCAATCTCAATTTCCAGCGGTGAGGCTAGGTTGTCAGGTCTGCTGAAATTTTTTTCCCAGGGAAGCGGATAACCCGGGATATTGAGACTGCCAACGCAATAGCCTGCGGTGCCAGCAATCACGAATCCGCCCTTACCGGTGCCCTGGACATCACGAATCCTACCGCCTGTGCCTGTTTCAGCGCCAGGGAAAGGTGCCACACCAGTGGGAAAATTATGCGTTTCAGCTGTTAATAGAACGTTATAACACACCTCTTTTTCTGCAAATGGAGATGGATTTCCTGGCTGTACTGGCAAAAGCGTAGTCAGGTCATAGCCAGCCACCACGCTAGAGTTATCCTTAAAGGCGATAATGGATCCTTTGGGATTTGCTTTCAGAGTATCGGTTACGAGCTCAAATAAGGTTGATTCTTTTTCTTTTCCATCAATAATTTGCTTGCCCTTAAAATAACCATGACGCGAATGCTCGGAATTGGCATTATTGAGATCCATAATCTCAACTATGGTTGGATTGCGATCATGCTTCTTGACAAAATAGTCATAATAAAAATTGCGATCCCAATCATCCATGGAAATTCCAGGAATATTCTGAAGAGCGTCAGGACCTCCGCTTTTCAGATCGACGTCATAGACAGGTTCAGGGGTTACACCAGTTTCAAAACTTGTAAGTGGTTCCGGGTAATGGCACTCCGTCATCCTATCATGATTTTCATCGATAAAATCTTTTTTCGATATACCTGCCGGTATATGGTATTGTCGGGAACGCTCAACTCTGGTTATAGAGTCAAGGCCGATAGCCTGACAGATAGATACCATATTTGACGACCAGGCAGTGGCAAAATTCAGCCGTGGCCCAACCTCTACCATCCTATCGCCCTGAAGTACCGGAGATGTGGAGACGCTCTCAAGCAGAAACCCATCAGCTAAAACCAGTCGCAGACACTCCAACTCACTTTCACCTAAAGGCTTGGTCGATTCAACGTTAAAACAGTACGCTCGTGTTGAATCAATGCTCCGGTATAGCTGAACAACAGTTGTTCCCATGGTCAATTCCTTTAATATGGTATCCTTTCCAGTAATCTACTCACCGGAAATTCGGTTATAATCAATGGTAAAATCAGGAGTATGTTACAGTGTTGATCTCTTCCTCTCACGGAGCATTTAACCATAATATTATTGTCGCGTAAAGTGTGACCGCGATATTTTTAAACCTTCAGGTGGACATAAAAAAGGCCACGTTGAATTCTATTTTTAGCATATATTGATATGCAAGGTTTTACTCTGGTAATCAACACACAACAGTAGATATCTGCGAGCCTATCTTGCAGAGTGAATTTCTATATATCTACTACATTCGAGAGAGGCACATTCGCTCTAATTCTGGTCCAACTTCCTCCCAGTCAACACAGGGTCGCTTAAATCCTTTGGGGTGTATCAATGGACAACCAAAAGCCAAATCATCCACATAGACGTTGGCATACACTTTAGGACTATCAGTCCATTCTTTCTGGCTAGGGTTTTCATTTACGGCATAGAGTTCAATACCATTATCCTTAAGAAACTTTTTGGCATCGCTGAGAGCTGTTTTAAACATTTTACTATCGGTTCGCATAGTATACAGAATCAGTTTTGCACCGTATCCGTTCAATCTTTTTAGCCACTTTAGCGCCCCTGGAACAGGTTCTCCAACCTCAGGAAAACAGTGGTCCACAATTGTTCCATCAAAATCCACACAAATAATCATGCTACCCCCAGGAAGAATAGATATACTTAATTAAAGTAGTAGTCCGGGTTAATCGGTAAATAAAATAAATCCTTCTTACGAAAATAGTTCTTTTACCAGCTATTGCCAACGAGTATAAAGGAGTTGCAGTAGCAAAAATATTAATTGTGACATTAATAATGATCAGTTATTTAGAAAAAATCAGAAGAAGTTATGCGATCAATAAACCTGCAACCAGACTCTGTGCTTCATATTTATTACCTAAAAGGTAGAATATCAAAAGAAGAGGAAATTGTTAATGAAAACTATTTGGGAAACTGGGAAGAAGATGATTTTTCGTTTCTCTTTTTTTTGCAACCTGCGGACCTGACTGTTGCAGCTCTTACCACAGCACAACCTTCGCTTAAATTGCTTGATACCTATCAAATGACCTATGAACAGTGGCAAGGAGGTAAAATTGAACCCCGCCAGGTCGGTGGCTTTCTCCTCACTCCCTCATGGTTTACGCCTCCTGCTGAAGAACCATCAACGGTCATCACCATAGACCCAGGCGTTGTCTTTGGAAATGGCTTACACCCAACCACCCAAGATTGTCTACAGGCCTTAGAAATTGCCTGTGCCGGTCAAAAAGTGAAATCTATGCTTGATCTTGGGACTGGTACCGGTATCTTAGCCTTGGCTGCAGCACACCGAGGATGCCGCAAAGCCCTGGCGGTTGATTTTAACTTGCTGGCAGCTCAAACAGCAAGACACAATGTACTTCTCAATGGCTTGGATAATAGCATAGTGGTTATTAACGGTCAGGCAGAACCGTATGTTTCCATCCCTACAGATCTGCTGGTAGCAAACATTCACTATGATGTAATGAAGGATATAATAGCCTCACCGGGTTTTTTGCAGCAAAAATGGTTTATCCTTTCCGGATTGTTCGCCAGTGAAGCAAGGAAAGTGGAGACTTTCCTTGAGGATCTGCCTGTGCTTTTATTGCATAAATGGAGCCGAAATGCTACTTGGTATACATTTCTCGGGATAACGAATGGGTAAGGGTACCACTTCTAAATATAATTGCTGAGATGATTTGAATAACTAAAGTTGTACAAACACGATAATTAACCATTAACCATTATCAGAATTTTGACTTATCATGGATACATCATTTACAGAGTTGAAAAAACATATCCGATCCATTCCAGACTGGCCGAAGAAGGGTGTCATTTTTCGTGACATAAGCACTCTCATGGATGACCGACTGGTCTTCAGAAAGGTAGTTGATGCTTTTGTCTATAGATATCTCAAAACCGAAATAGATGCAGTGGTCTCAATAGATGCACGTGGTTTTATAATTGGCGCACCGCTTGCCTATCTGCTCAACACTGCTTTCGTTCCTGTCCGTAAAAAAGGAAAGCTTCCTGCTGAAACAATCTCTCAGGCTTATGCTTTAGAGTATGGTGAGGCCGAAGTTGAGCTCCACATTGATGCTCTGGGAAAAGGGGATAGAGTACTCCTCATCGATGACCTCATTGCCACGGGAGGAACCATGCTTGCAGCCGCACAGTTGATTAAGCAACTTGGTGCAGAAATAGTGGAAGCAGCCGCTATAATCAATCTTCCAGACATCGGCGGCAGCGCTAAGCTCTATGAAGCAGGCCTCAAAGTTCACGCCTTTTGTGAATTTGAAGGTGATTAACCGCCCTGCTCAACCCCCGGCAAAAAGATACCATTATTTTCTGCTGGGGGTCTGCCAAGTAAACATCTTGTCTTCGTTTACTTACAGTGGCATAAATCTGCCATCTTTCACGGTTATCATGGTAAATGCGTCAATTGTCAAACCACTGTGATCAGTAGATGACATATTGAATTCTCCGGCAGTACCGAAATATCCCCGTATATTTTCAAGAGCATCCCGCACTTTTTGGCGATCTAGGCCGGCACTGGCGATAGCCTGTGCCAGTAACATTGCGGCATCATAGGAATGACCTCCAAAGGTAGAGGCATCCTCACCGAAACGCTTCTCATAGCTGGATTTATAAGCCATCAGAAAATCCTTTTTTTTGCCCTCAGGCAGAGACTCTGCCACAATCAGCCTGCTAGCCGGAAATATTATACCCTCTGCTGCCATTCCTGCAGCTTTCACATATTTGATATTTGCAAAACCGTGACTTTGAAATAGAGGAATCTCCCAACCAGCCTGTCTGATGTTTTTTGCAATAATCGATTGAGCTGGAACGATAGACCAGTTTATGACTGCTTGAACGTCTTTATTTGCCTTAATTTTGGCAACAACGGCACTTAGGTCTGTCGCTTTTTTGTCATATACTTCACTTGCGGCTAATTCAATGCCGTATTGGGGGGCGATAAGTTCTATCTGTTTCTTGCCAGCTTTGCCAAAACCTGTATTACCAGTAAGCACGGCAACCTTGGATATTCCCATAGAGTTCATAGTCATAAAAATTTTACGGGCTGCCAGAGAATCGCTTGGTGCTGTTTTAAAAACAAAGGGTGCCTGGGGATTAATTATAAGTTCAGCAGATCCACATGAGATCAGTAGAGTCTTACTGGTATCACATAGCTTTTTAATTTTAAATGTTTCACCGCTGGTTGATGGTCCAATAATAGCAAAGACCTGATCTTCTTCTATGAGTTGTTTGGCAAATGATATTGCCTTCTCTGAACTTGCCCCGCTGTCCTTAATTATCAATTCTATTGTATGTTCTCCAGCTAAGCCCCTGGCATTAATCTCCTCAACAGCCATCTCCAGTGATCTTTTCTCAGGACCACCAAGGAAAGATGCTGGACCAGTTACTGCTAAAATTGCCCCAATTTTAATGGTTTTTGCAATCACCATTCCTGCTGAAAAAATGATCATATACCCCAAAACCATAACGATTATGCAACTTATCCATTTGCTGTTCCGCAGTCTCATTTATTACCCTCCAAAGTGTCATTAGACTTAGTAGATCAACAACATATAATCAACGAGGCAAAATATTCGCCTTTCGCAACAATGCACACCACCGCAGAAGACTCCCAATTTGATTTCAAGCGGTTAGCAAAGATAAACCATCTATACACTTTTTTCAAACAGTAGCTCAGCAACCTCAATTTTTTTGCATTTGCTCATTTCAAAATAGAGTATGCCCATTTTTCTATGTGCAACAATTGTAACCAGGTGAGAAATTATCGGTACGGCCTCGGTCTCGCTGCGTAATCCCTGTACCTAATGGTATGCATTATCAGGTAGATACGGTTTTGGCATAACCTTTGCTTACCATAAGACAAAGTAACATTAATTAGTGGATGAGCTATATTATGAATAATTGCATGAGGAGAAAAGGATGATGGTAAAGAATACATATGCAGGTATTGTACTCTTATTCATCCTGGCTCTTGGTGTTGATAGTTCCGCCACCACATCTGCTGTGAACCATTCGCTAGCCAGTAATGCGGCAACACCCGTCGAACTGGGAGCAGATGTCAACAGTTTAGTGTTCACTGGAGTTGTAAAGAAAATACCAGACGGTACTGCTCTTGTAACCAACACAACAACTTACCTGCTAACCGGAGGTAATTTTGAGTCCATTGTTGGTAAAGAAGTCAATATTATTGGTAAAATTATCAAAGAAGGTTCACACAAGACCATTCACGTAGCTCGTGCACAGCTTGCCCGTGAATAGTTAGAGCCCCCACATTCAGGCTTTCAGAAATAGTGGAGGGGCGTTGGTTTTTCCGAGAACTCCCCTGCTTGGTCAATCATATTCTCCCTCCACTGTTTTTTTCCTCCCTCCTTTAACACACCGTGAGGTTCTCATGTATCTGGTAGTGCAAAACTTCCCTGAAGAAAGAATTATATTCGCCAGCAACTCCAAAGTAGAGGCTGAGAGATATTTTGGCCTGCAAGTCAAACAAGGTAAAGGTTGGTTTGAATTCCGTGAAGAGGGGAGAAAGATACCATTGCTGGCAGGAGGGGAACAGCTTTATTCGCCCTATGCACCGAGCAGATGGGATCTAATGCAAATATCCGCGGAAATGCAAAACAGCAAAGCAGCAGAGACTGAAAAAGCCACCTTCATTCACCCCACTTGCACCATTCAATCCCTACAATCCACTTGGGAATAGGCAAAACAACGGTTTCCAGGGTAAGCCAACTAATTATTCATCTAATTCACCAGGTAATTGTAACCATCAAGAAAAATCGATTTGCAGATTTTTAGTGGTGATTTTTAGTGATAGGCCAAGGGAAAGAGATGGCGAATTTGTAGGGCGAACTATGACTTGTAATCGGAAACTTGGATATCGTATTTTTTAATCTTGTAGTGGATTGATCGTCTACTTATATCGAGGAGCTCCGCAGCACGCTTCTGAACACCGTTAGCCTGCTTCAGCGCTCGGATAATTGCCTCTTTTTCACTTCTCTCTATGGAAAACGCATTGCCATCATCTTCAACTTGTGGGGGCGGTGAATCCAGTTCTATCAGTTGTAGGTCATCCGGTAGCATAGTGTTGTTTTTGCAGAGAACAACTCCAGCTTTTAAGGCATTTTTTAATTCTCTAACATTGCCTGGCCAATGATAATTAGTCAGCCATTTAATCGTCTCTTCAGGTATATTAATTGCGGGTAGATTATGTTCTTTACAGTTTTGTTCCACAAAAAATCGGACTAAAGCAGGTATATCCTCTTTTCTATCGCGCAATGGTGGAACGCTCAAAGTGACTACGCGCAACCTGTAATAAAGATCTTCACGAAAACTACCTTCTTTTATATCCTTTGCCAGATCAGCATTGGTTGCTGAAATAACTCGACAATCAACCGCGATCTCTTTTATTGCACCGACCCTACGTATTTTCTTTTCCTCAAGAAATCTCAACAACCTACTCTGCATGTCAGCAGAAATATTCCCTATTTCGTCAAGGAAGAGCGTGCCGGTATCAGCAGCTTCAATAAGACCTTGCTTGTCCTGCACAGCATTGGTGAATGCACCTTTCATATGACCAAAAAGTTCACTTTCCAGAATTCCTGGAGGTGTTGAACCACAATCAACTACAATGTATGGTTTTTTAGTCCTGCTTGAATGACTATGTACTGCTTTGGCTATACATTCTTTACCAACGCCACTCTCACCTAGAATCAAGACATTGACATTGCTTGCACCAACTTTTTTCGTCAAGACAAAGAGATCTTGCATTACTTGGCTTGTACCCCAATAAAAATCATCCTCAATTAGTGGTATCTCTGTAACAACAGGAATCTCCGGGACCTGGTTGAGTATTTCATTTATCTTGCTGACCAAACTCCTGCCATCAAATGGCTTGGAAATATAGTCCACAGCACCAGCCTTCACAGCCATAACTGCATCGGGAATGGTACCATATGCGGTAAGAAAAATAATAGGGAGGTAACCATTGAGTTTACGGACTTCCCAGAAGAGATCCATACCACTCATCTCAGGCATTTTCATGTCTGAGATGAGCAAGTCAATGTTTGTGTCATTGAGAATTTTTAACGCAGATAATCCATCACCTGCGGGTATAACTGAAAAACCGGCCGCTGATAATCTTGCACATAAAACTTCGAGTATGTTGGGATCATCGTCAACGACCAGAATCGTTGCCGTAGACTTCATGGCTGTCTTTTCTCCTGAATTTCCTGATCAATTGCTTCAAGAACGGATATTTGGTGCTCAAGCTTTTTGATGGTCGACTTCAGCTGTCTCACCTCTTCACGACTCTTCTTTAGGCGGGGATCTTGTTTATTCGTTGAAACAATTTGAATTTCTGGTTCGCATTGGAGCAACTCAAGTTGTTTATTCAGAGCCACAGCTATCATCTTTGGGTTTTCTTCAAAGCGGATGAAATCTGCACCTGGCTCATCCCACTTTTCCAACATAGCAAAGCCCTGCATCAGTTCATCGGTGTTAGTGGCTCTAGCAATGCTTATACAGGCCAAACCATACAGAGCAGCATTTATATACAGCTGATTATCGCTCTCTATTCTCATATTTGTGAAGATGTCCTCTGCCAGCTCGTAGTTCTCTGCAAAATATGCAGATTCTGCCTGATATAGCATTCCTACTTCAGGATCGGGTGGTGCTTCATCCAAAACACCGTTGAGGCTGTCAATCTTCTGGACTACCTTACAACTGGACAGTCCCAGGGTGAGTAGACCAATCAGCAGAATACAAATTATTGTTTTTATTGAACTTATCTTTAGCATATT
>CAZWVC010000014.1:23711-30234 GCA_964637245.1 uncultured Desulfocapsaceae bacterium | reverse complement strand
GGTGATTACCTGGAAACCTGGAAGTTCATTGAGCAGAATATTTTTGCCTTGAAATAGAGGACAGTGTCTATGAATGAACAACAAACGCTTCATATTAGTTGTCTCGATAAGCTGCCTGACGAATGGGACACAGACCTCCTCTCAGAGATACGACAAAATAACAAGCAAACAGCAGCTAAAATCATCATTCTCGATGATGATCCAACTGGGACGCAGACTGTTCACAATTTACCGATACTCACTCATTGGTCCAGTGATGCTTTGAGCTTCGAGTTGAAATCTGCGTACCCTGCTTTTTTTATTCTGACCAATAGCAGATCAATCTCAGAGCCAGAAGCAATAAAACTGGCTGCAGAGATCGGTACCAATATCAGATCTGCATCTGAAAAAACAGGTGTTAGGGTAATTGTGATTAGCCGAAGTGACTCAACACTGAGAGGGCACTTCCCTGCCGAGGTCGATGCCGTTGCTGATAAGTTAAGCAAAGCTAATCTACCATATCTGCTTGTCCCGTTTTTTTTAGAAGGTGGAAGATATACTCTGGACAATACTCATTATGTACAAGAAGGAGATATTCTTATCCCAGCTGCAATGACTCCCTTTGCCAAAGATGCGGTATTTGGTTTTACCCAATCAAATTTGCCAAGATGGGTAGAAGAGAAGACCAATGGAAAAATAAAGGCTCAGGGTGTTATTGAGATAGGTTTAGAAGATATCAGAAAGGGTGGACCGCAAAAGGTAGCAAATATATTAGCAAATGTAACCACTGGTCAGGCTTGTATTGTCAATGCTGTTAGTTATCGCGATATAGAAGTGGTGGTATTAGCTCTGCAAAGACTAGAAGAAAAAGGGCAGGAGTTTCTCTACCGCACTGCGGCATCTTTTGTTCGTACCAGAACAGGCTTTGCTCAGGAAGGAAGAAGGTTAACCAAAGAAGAACTAATAACTGATAGTGCATATGGTGGATTGTTTGTTATAGGCTCCTATGTCCAGAAAACGTCCGAGCAGATAGAAGCGCTTTTTGAAAAAACAGACATACTTCCTGTCGAAATAAAAGTTGAAGCTTTACTTAACCCAGACAGGAGGGCAAGTGAAATCGAGCGAGTCATCCAGACAGCCACAGAGGGGTTAGTGGAAAGCACTGATGTAGCTGTTTTTACGAGTAGACAACTCATTTCTTCCGCAGACTCCGCCCAAAATTTAGATATTGGCGCGGCTATTTCGGCATGTCTTATTGAAATTGTCCAAGGAGTTAAGGTGCAACCGAGATACTTAGTGGCTAAGGGTGGCATAACTTCAAGTGATGTTGCTACCGAGGCTCTTGGTATTCGCAGGGCGATGGTAATCGGGCAGGTCCAGCCTGGGGTGCCAGTGTGGCGTTTGGGTGAGGAGACACGTTATCCAGGGATGAGCTACATTGTTTTCCCCGGCAATGTTGGAGAAAAAGATGCACTTGTCCAGATTCAACAGAAACTTAGATAATCACGACATTTTGTCATTATAAATGCAGAGCCTATGCTGATAGATACTCAAGCAATATTGACACAGGCGCGAGCTGAGGGATATGCCATAGGAGCCTTTAATATCTATAATCTCGAAGGGGCTGCTGCCGTTGTTCGGGCGGCAGAAAGTGTGAAAAGCCCAGTGATGCTCCAACTACTTCCCAGTGCCCTATCACTCGGTGGAAGGGCTCTGGTTAGGCTTTGTTTGACCATGGCTGAGTATGCTAAAATACCGGTTGCCATACATCTAGATCATTGCCCATCTACGGAGATGATAAAGTTGGCGCTTGATTGTGGTATCCAATCCATCATGGCAGACGGTTCTGATCTAAGCTATACCGATAACATTAAATTTACCTGCAAAATTAGGGAATTGGTCAAAGCTCAATATCCGGAAGGAGCAGTGGAAGCCGAGCTTGGAAAAATAAGTGGTACCGAGGATGATATCACCGTCGATGCTAGTGAAGCTAGCCTGACTAATCCTGGACAAGCTCTTGATTTTGTTGAAGCAACGGGAGTTACGGCTCTTGCTGTGTGTATCGGCAATATTCACGGTAAATATTCTCGTCCACCTCAACTTGATTTTGCCAGGCTTGAAAGTATTGCAAAAAATGTCGCTATACCACTTGTGCTTCATGGCACATCCGGTTTGCCGGACACTCTAATAAAAAGAGCAATTGAGCTCGGTGTGTGTAAATTCAATGTAAATACCGAAGTGCGTTCTGCATATCTGTCTACCATGCAAAGCCTTTTATGTGGCAGTGAAAGAGTAGACCTAACTCAGCTAATGCACACTTCAATAGATGTAATGCAAGAAGTTGTTTGTCAAAAAATAGAACTGTTCTGTTCTTCTAACAGGGCTTAACTTGAGTCAAACTATAAAGGAGAAAAACGTGGCAAAACATACTGTGAAAACAATTCAAGGGATGCGGGATAACAATGAAGTAATTACGATGCTGACGGCATATGATTATCCCACAGCAAAAAAGGTGAATGACGCAGGAATCGATATGATTTTGGTTGGTGACTCATGTGCCATGGTAGTACATGGCCACCCCAATACCTTGACTGCAACCATGGATATGATGGTATTGCATTGTGGCTCTGTAGCCAGAGCTTGTGACCGGACCATGGTAATTGCTGATATGCCTTTTGGTTCATTTCAGTATTCGGTTGAAGATACTATGCGGAATGCTGCTCGCTTTGTTACTGAGGCGAAGGTTGATGGTGTTAAATTTGAAGCAACTCCTCATCATATTGAGAAGACCAAGGCAATCGTTGAGATGGGGATTCCAGTGGTTGGTCATGTGGGCTTACACCCTCAGGCTGTAGGCGCACTTGGTGGGCTGAAAGTGCAGGGAAAAGATATGGATTCAGCCAGAAAAGTAGTAAGTGAAGCTCTAGCTCTTCAGGATGCCGGTGCATTTGCCATCATTTTTGAGGCTGTACCAGCAAAGCTGTCCACCTATGTAACTGAAAAGCTCGATATTCCAACAATTAGTATCGGTGGTGGCCCCGGATGTTCTGGACAACTATTAGTTACCCCTGACGTACTCGGCATGTATGATAATTTTACCCCTGGCTTTGCTAAGCAATATCAGCAATTTGGGGAAGTTATGCTGGATACCTTTAAATTATATAAAGAAGAGGTGCTTACAGGAAAATTCCCAGCACCTGAACACTGCTATTCAATGTCCGATGAAGTTCTTGCAGATATAGAGAAAGAATTTGGCTAACTTTAGATGATAACCTGCCATATTTCTTCAAGGAAATTTGGCAGGTTAAGTTGCAGAATTTACTCCTGCTCAAGCTGGGCCAGGAGGTCCTTGGCTCGTGGGACGATCTTTGTTTCCGGAAACATTGTTAGCAGGTAGTTAAGTCGGTACTTGGCCTGCTTGGTTTGATCAGTACGGATATAAAACTCAGCAACGATAAACTCATGTTTGGCGAGGAACTCTTTTGCTGTGACAATCTTTGACAGTGCATCTTCAGCGTATGGTGAGTCGGGATATGCCTTTAGCAGCAGCTGAAACCTTTCAATAGCCTTTGTGGCTCCTGTAATATCCCGATCAATGGTATCTATACGTTTATAATAGCACATTGCCTTTTGATACATAACATAGGGAATTGCCTCGTTGGTTGGGTGCATTTCCTCGAACTTTTCGTAGAAAATATAGGCTTCAGTATATTTTTCCTGATAATATTTACAATCTGCAACCTTGAGTTCAGCAAGCACAGCTTCGGTGGTGAAACGATGGCTATCCAAGATCTTGTTAAAATATTCCAAGGCCACAAAATACTTGCCGCGATTGTAAGCATCCATACCTTTTTTTACCAGTGTCGCCGGTGGCAGATTGAGATTCATATCCTCAGGAACTGCTGCTTCGAAAAAATTACCAGCAGCAGAACACCCTGAGATGAAGAGCAGAACTGCAAGAAGAAGTGTGCGGAGCGTCTGAAGTCGAAATAATTTTTGCTGCAGTATATTCATGGCGTATCAGGAGATGGATTACAAAAGTAGAGGAGAATGAGTTAAGAAGATGCTCGAATACTCCGGCAGAATATTTACCTACATAGGGTTGAAGATCGTAGTTAGCAGGTTTATCTACCGGAGAATATAAATATACTTATACTGCTTTATTGATGAGATCAACAAGTTGGGCTTTACCGACAGCACCAGTGATTTGGTCAACTACCTCACCGTTCTTAAATAAAATCAATGTAGGTATTGCCCGGATGCCAAATTTCCCAGGGGTTGCTGGATTATCATCAACATTCATTTTTGTGATATTGACTTTGCCTTCATACTCTTCAGCCAGATCTTCAACCACCGGGCCGATTGCTTTGCATGGTCCACACCAGGGAGCCCAAAAATCTACCAATGTAGGTGTTTCAGAGCCTATAACTGAATCAAAATCAGCATCACTGACCTGTTGGACTTTATCGCTTGCCATTGTTCTCTCCTTTAATTGTACGGCTTTTCCTCGGATTTCGTGGAAAGAAATTGAAAACCAAAAAATTACATTAAATTATTTTGCCTGACAGTTTACCTTTTGACCTATTTCGTGACAAGTAAAATTATAGCTGATGTTGATTTGATAAAGTAAACCTGAACCAACGTTAGTCAATAGAACCTGGTGTTTGTCATAATAACCCCAGCAAACAAACAGAAGATGGGTGAACTTATTTGACAGTTTTTCCTACACCATGCTATATATTGTTTTTTCGTAAGGTACTGATAGACGCGAGCATATTTTTCTAGATTTTTTTTCGCTTATTAATGAAACTAAGTATTCAGTGAATGAGGTGATAGATGGAAACGAGCAATTCCAACCAATTATTTCAAAAAGCCCAGCAATATATACCCGGCGGGGTGAACAGTCCGGTCAGGGCATGCAAATCTGTAGGATGTGAACCTTTATTTATCAAGAGCGCCAATGGTTCAACAGTGTATGACGTAGATGGCAATGCTTTTACAGATTATGTTTGTTCGTGGGGGCCAATGATCATGGGACACACGCATCCAGATGTAATTGCAGCCATTCAGCAAATAGCTGCAGGAGGAACAAGTTTTGGCGCTCCTACACCTCTGGAAATAGATCTGGCAAAAATGGTTGTCGAGGCCGTCCCTTCTGTGGAGAAGGTTAGATTTGTAAATTCCGGCACGGAAGCCACCATGAGTGCTATAAGGTTGGCGAGAGGGTATACCGGTAAAAAAACCGTTGTTAAATTTGATGGCTGCTATCATGGCCATGCTGATTCGTTTCTGGTTAAGGCAGGATCGGGGGTAATCACTCTGGGAATCCCTGGTAGCCCTGGTGTTCCTGATGATATTGTGAAAAACACTGTTTCCATACCCTACAATGATGTGGAAGTTCTTGAGAAAACATTGCGTGATGCAAACCTCGATATTGCCTGTGTGATCATCGAACCGGTTGCCGGAAATATGGGCTGTATTCCACCACAATCAGGGTTTCTTGAGACTTTGCGAGAGTTAACCAGTGAATTGGGAATTGTGTTGATCTTCGATGAAGTAATCACTGGCTTTAGACTTGCCTATGGAGGAGCCCAGGAATACTTCGAAATAACCCCCGACCTTACCTGCTTGGGTAAAATTATTGGCGGGGGTTTACCGGTTGGTGCCTATGGTGGGAAATCTGAAATCATGGATCAGATAGCACCCGATGGTCCGGTTTATCAAGCTGGAACGCTTTCTGGAAATCCTCTGGCCATGGCTGCCGGTATAGCTACATTGAAACTTCTCCAGAAGGACAATTTCTATGATAAGCTCAACAGTAAAGGTGCTGGCATAGCGAATGAATTGAAAGCAGTTGCTAATAGGGTTGGAATAGATGTGACGCTTAATAATGTTGGCTCTCTAATGACTGCATTTTTCACCGATGCTAAAGTTGCTGATTATGATTCTGCGATGAAAGCAGATACAGAGAGATATGGCCTCCATTATCGTCAAATGCTAACACAGGGTATCTACCTTGCACCATCTCAGTTCGAAGTTGCTTTTATTTCAGCAGTTCACACTTCCGAAGAGCTGGAAAAACTGGTGAAAATGACTGAATGGTCATTCAAAAATTTGCTGGAAAGTTAAAAAATCCGTTGACTTTGGTCGATAGGCATGCTACCAAACCGGGATAGTTATTTAGTTGGCTGCAAAGGTGTTTTAGGAGGGTGAAATGTCCAGTTTGAAAAAAGAGATGATTCACCTGCTGGCTAACTATGGACATATTGGTTTTACTTTTGTCGCCTGCATTTTTATTGGTATGGGTGGCGGAATTTTGCTAGACCAGAAGGTCTTTGAAGGGAAGACCACCCCGTGGTTTACTTTTATAGGTCTGGCTTTTGGCATAGCGGCCGGTTTTAAAACGTTATTTGATATCCTCTGGAAAGCCAAAGATTCTGGTGGAAAGAAAGACGATTGAGGGTAACGTGGGTGACGATATATTTTCCCTGCAAAAAATGCAGGTTGCTGGTTGGATTTATCTTCTTTGCTTAACCTTGGGATC
>CAZWVC010000014.1:0-23611 GCA_964637245.1 uncultured Desulfocapsaceae bacterium | reverse complement strand
TGCAAAAAATGCAGGTTGCTGGTTGGATTTATCTTCTTTGCTTAACCTTGGGATCCTGGCTCTTAGTTTCTTGGTCCTTTGCTTGGGCTGTTTTTGCCGGTGGGGTTATCTCAATTCTGAGTTTTGTGGCTTCACATCGGGATGTTATCGGTTTTGTAGAATCAATAACACCTGCTCAGGAAGGTGATGATCCAGATAAAAAGAAGATAAAAAAGAGCAAGTCCGGGTTTTTAATTAAATTTTGGTTCCGAATCGGCGTCATTGGCATAGTTTTGCTATTGCTCATAAGAAGCGGCAAAGCTAATGTTTTTGGCCTGATTTTGGGTTTGTCAACGGTAGTGTTTACGATCACCTTTACAGCTTTTAGTGTGGTAAAACGCTATTTCTTCAGTGGGAGGAGGTAAAGAAGGGTTATGGAACATCCGATTTTATTCATTTCAATCATTCTGGAAAAATTAGGTTTGCCGGTGCCCCATGGTTTTGTCGGCCATACTTTTCTGGAGCAGATCTGTGCACCTTATATGACCTATACCTGGTTGGTTATGGCATTTCTGTTTATCGTCTCCAAACTTACCCTGGGCAATCTTGAAATGATACCAGGTGGTGGCCAGAATTTTTGGGAAATCGTTATTGGCGGTATGGATGATTTCTTTGCAGATAATATGGGCCGGGAAATGACAGATAAGCTTTTTCCGATGATTGCTACGTTTGCTCTCTACATTGCAGTTGCAAATCTGATCGGTTTGATCCCTGGATTCATGTCACCAACCTCAAGTATAAACACTACTCTGGCGCTCACCATAATTGTGTGGATAACTCACCACGTTGTTGGATTTCGAGCTCACGGATTAAGCTACTATAAGCATTTCATGGGACCTATGTGGTGGCTTGTCCCGCTAATGCTGCCCATCGAGCTTATCAGTAACTTTGCCAGACTTTTATCACTCTCAATCCGTCTTTTCGGAAACATTATGGCAAAGGAAACGCTGCTTGCAATTCTTTTTACGCTGGCTGGTGCTTTCTTTGCTCCATTGCCGATCATGATATTAGGTGTACTCGTGTCACTTGTACAGGCGATGGTTTTTGTTCTCCTGACCGTCGTGTATGTTTCCCAAGCTCAGGAGCATGCACATTAATATGTATCTATGGTGATCTACATCCTGTGGATCACCTTTTATTTTGTAGTTCCCTTGAGGAAGAAGGCCAAAGAATAAACTATTAAAGGAGTAAAACAATGGAAGGTAATTTACAATTAGCGTTAATTTGCGTTGGTGCTGCTCTTTCTATCGGTCTTGCCGGTCTAGGAGCAGGTATTGGTATCGGTTCAGTTGGTCAGGGTGCGACCATGGGTCTTGCCCGTAATCCTGAAGTACAGCCAAAACTGATGGTTTTCATGATTCTCGGTATGGCTCTTGCAGAATCCATCGCAATTTACGGACTCGTTATCTCACTCATTCTTCTTTACGCAAATCCATTGCTATAAGCTGATTAGAGAGAGAAGAGTTACAGCAAAAGGGCCGCAGATTTTTCTGCGGCCCTTTTGCGTTTTAAGGGTATGTAAAAGATATTAAAAAGAGATTCGCTGAATTCGAGGCTTTGAGCATTTACTCCTCAGTGATTGCAGATGATATGAACACTAAAGATAATGATATTATCATTCATCCCGTGAAAACCAAGAAAGATTCGAGCATACCGCCCTTAGGTGTGCTCTTCGTTAATCCTGGTGAAGCGAAATATGCTATTAATAAAACCTTGAGCGACGGGGGGAGAAAATGTTTTTTACATAATTCCCTACTTGCAATCTCCCCTGATGACAATAGATTTATCACTGGGCCCGCTATTGGAGCCCCGGCTGCCGTGCTGGCCCTTGAGAAACTGATTGCTCTTGGTGCAAAGAAAATTGTCTTTATGGGGTGGTGTGGAGCGATAGAGCCCGAGCTCAAGATTGGAGATATTATCGTACCGTCATCGGCCTTGATTGGTGAGGGGACTTCTAAATATTATACGGAAGATAAACACAGTTACCCTTCAAGTGTTGTAATTGAGGGTCTTTCAACATTTTGTGATAAATTAAAGCTCTCTTATTACTCAGGAGCAATCTGGTCAACTGATGCTCCATATCGGGAGAGTAGGAAGTTCTTGGCTCAAATATATAAAGAAAAAAAGATTATTGGTGTTGATATGGAGTTTTCAGCACTTTGCTCCGTCGCTGCATTTCGATGTATAGACTTTGCGGCAATCATGGTGGTATCTGATGAATTATGGGGGGACTCCTGGCAACCCGGTTTTAGAAAACCTGTCTTTAAGGAAAATTGTAAGGAAATCGTCAATAATCTTATGCAAATAGCTTTGTGATACAGAATGAAGGCAATACACATAACAAGCCTTGGCTGTCCTAAAAACCTTGTCGACTCGGAGGTCATGATTGGCATCCTGAGCAGGGATGGTTGGCACATTGTATCTAAGCCTGAGGAAGCTAATGTGCTGCTTATCAATACATGCGGTTTCATTCAACCAGCCGTTGAGGAAGGTATAGATGAAATCCTGGAGTTGGCTTCATATAAAAAGAGTAATCCAGAAAAGAAGTTGGTTGTTACTGGTTGCATGGTCCAGAGATATAGGGAAAAACTCAAAGAGGAGTTGCCTGAAATCGACCTGATGGTAGGAACTGAAGCAGTCAAAGATATTGCAGATATTCTCAACGAGCACTTCAATCTAGACAAGAGTCAGACGCTTTACCTTTCCAAAAGATTCTTGATGGATTCAACCCTCCCTCGACAATTAACAACCCCGCCATTTCGTGCGTGGATGAAAATAACAGAAGGGTGCGATAATCGCTGTTCTTATTGCATGATTCCCTCCATTCGTGGGTCTTTGCGTAGCAGAGAGATCGAGGACCTTGTGGTAGAAGGTAACATTCTAGAGCAAAATGGAGTTAAAGAACTCACCTTGATTGCTCAGGATCTCACTGCCTATGGGACTGAAAATGGAGGTTCGCCCAGGTTGGAGAAACTTCTTGATATGCTCTTGCGTGAAACCTCAATTCCCTGGATTCGCTTACTCTATCTTTATCCATCAACGATTCGTGATGAGTTACTTGAGATAATAGCAGCGAATAATAGGGTTGTTCCTTATCTTGATATACCTTTCCAGCATATAAGTACAGCTGTTTTACACCGCATGAACAGGAGATATTCTCAGCAGGACCTACTAGATCTTGTCTCCAGAATTCGGAAATATATCCCCGAAATAGCACTGAGAACAACTTTTCTTCTTGGGTTCCCGGGTGAGACTGCCGCAGACATAGATCTGCTTGAGTCTTTTCTCAATGAAATTAAAATAGACCATGTTGGTGTCTTTCCCTATGCCAATGAGGAGGGGAGTCCATCAGAGTTTTATCCAGATCAGATACCTGAAGAAGAAAAAGGAGCTAGAGTGCAGCATATTCTTGCTGTTCAAGCTGATATCTCATCAGAAATACAGCGAAAGTATATTGGTAGAATTGAGCCGGTAATAGTTGAAGGTGTAAGTAAGGAGACTGATTTACTGCTTGAGGGCAGAACACGCTACCAGGCACCGGAGATTGATGGGTGTGTGTATATAAACGATGGCTATGCAAATCCTGGCGACATCGTTGAAGTGAAGATCAACGAGTCGCAGGTCTACGATCTTGTGGGAGCGATTGTGTGATAACTGAGATGGATGCTTACAACCTTATGTTGACAGCTAAGGAGCCTCACAAAGCAGGGGCTCCTTTGTTCTCTGGATCGCGTCTATTTTTTTGAGTTGACCTGTTCTCTTAGGTCCTTGCCAACCTTAAAGAAAGGAAGTTTTTTAGGCTTTACTTTGATCTTTTTGCCAGTCTTGGGGTTGCGACCTTCATAGCTGTCATAATGTTTGATGACAAAACTGCCGAAACCACGGATTTCAATGCTCTCGCCCCTAGCAAGCGCATCGGTCATTGTCTCAATTACTGTGTTGGTAATTGCGGCCGCTTCACGGTGAGGTACGTTGATATCCTGTGCCAGAGATTCAATGAGTTCCGATTTATTCATGCTTTGCTCCTGTTCCCGTAATTTTTTTGGTCCTTATGTTGCATCCACTCGGACGATAGTTAGGTCATTACACAGCAATTACTAAAAAATATATAAAAACAGCAATTTACACAAGAAACGAAGCCATAGTTTTAGCCCTGATAATTGTGGATAAAAGCAACAGTGACTCCCCCGTATCTTACTGATATAATTTGTAACTGACTAGATTTAATCAGCTATTTCTCCTTTTGTAAAGTAATATTTTTAAAAATTTTATTTAAATCCTTGGGGGTTAAGCTACGATAGCTCCCTTCAGGGAGTTTTCGTAGAAACAAACCGCCGTAGGCAATACGTTTCAATGAAATTACCTTGTGACCGATAGCTTGAAACATCTTTCTCACCTGGCGTTTACGTCCTTCATGTATGGTGATTTTAACGAGTGTAGCTTTAGGTGTTTTTTTGATTGTTGACAAGGTTGCAGGTGAGGTTTTTCTTCCCTCCAAAAGAATTCCTTTTTCAAGTCTGACTAGTTCTCTCTGTTTGGGAAAGCCTGCTACTAAAACCTCATACGTTTTAGTTATTTCGTAGCTTGGATGTTGTATTTTCTGGGCAAAGTCACCATCATTGGTAAGGATAAGTGCACCTTGGGTATCTAGATCCAATCTGCCTACCGGAAATAAGCGGACTTGAATATCTTTGATCAGGTTTGTGACGATAGGACGACCCTGTGGATCTGCAAGAGTGGTGACGTAACCTTTCGGTTTATTTAAAAGTACATACACTTTCTTTTTTTCCGGTTTAACCGGTTTGCCATCAAAGAATATCTTCTGCATCTTTGGATCTATTTTCGTCCCTGGGCTGTTGACAACCTCTCCATCAACCTTAATACGCCCTACGGCAATGTACTCTTCGGCTTTCCGGCGAGATGCAACCCCGCATTGTGCTAAATATTTTTGTAGTCGTATAGTTGTCATCGCCATTTTGCAGGAATTATACGCGAATATTTTTCATCTACTTTTTTTCTGGTCGGTTCATCAACTTCGAGTACTTCCGTGTACCATGGTTTCATCCGGCAATCGAAAACAATTGGTGGTTCCAGGCCAACATGGAATCGTCGTATATGCTGTGATGCTCCGTGAATATCTGCAGCTGGCTCAAAACGGGTAAAGAATGTCCAGAGAAATTCCTGCATCGAGCAGGTCGCCGCAGAAGTATTATCGACAAGCAGGATGACTGGCCAATCAGCTAAATCTTCTGTATCAACCAGGCGGCTGGGCAAATTATTATCCTGGTCATATGAAGTACCCTCAATAACCAGTGTACCAGGGAGAAAAACTTCAGGATGGGAACAACCTTGCGGTAGGACACCATTAAATTGGGTTGGAAGGTCTCTTCTTTTGTCTTTGCCAAGTCCCATTAACAATGCTTTGGATCCCTTGTTGACAGAAGGCCCAGTATAATCGAGAGTATCCTGAGAGACATTGGCGAAGACGAATAAATCTGTTTGCCACTGCACACGTTCGATTACATGAGTCCATAACTTACCAAAATCTGTTATATCGATATCACCGTCTGTGGTAATGAGAAATTTTGTTAATGAGAGTTGACCTTCACCAAGAATACGCAGGCCTGCTGCAAATGCTTCTCGGGGATATCTATCAGTTACTCTGGCTGCTGCTAAACAATGAAAGCCAGTTTCTCCAAATGTTTTCAGATCTATTACGCCTTTCATTACTAGAGGAAATAAGGGTGATAAAAGCTCCTGGAGGAAATCCCCGATGAAATAATCTTCCTGTTTTGGTCGCCCTACAACCGTTGCGGGATATATAGCATTATTGCGATGATAGAGATGGCTTACCTGGAATACTGGGTAGTCATGTTCTAGTGAATTATAGCCGTAATGATCACCAAAAGGACCTTCTGGTCTACGCAGGTGGGGTGGCACAACCCCTTTAATGGCAAATTCAGCATGGGATACCAGCTTGTGACCTCCACGTGGATCATTGGTCATCTTCAATTTCTCTCCCATAAGCAGGGAGGTTAGGATGAGCTCAGGAATGTCCTCAGGTAGTGGCGCAATTGCTGAGAGCATCAACGCAGGTGGGCCGCCTATATAGAGGGTTAATGGAAGGGGCTGGTTCTTTTTTTCAGCTTCAAAGTAGTGGTAACCTCCGCCCTTATGAATCTGCCAGTGTATTCCAGTGGTTGACTCATCATGTTGCTGTATTCTATACATCCCCAGATTATGCCCTCGCCCATCGGGATGTTCGGTATAAACAAGAGGAAGAGTAACGAAGGGGCCACCGTCACTATGCCAGGATGTCAGCAATGGTAACTTACTGAGTTCAGGCGGTTGCATACAGTTGTCAAGCACGGGGCCGGATGGGCTGTTCTTAAGACCTATTTTTACCGCATCAAAGAATATAGAGCGGTTTTCCCATATTTTTGTCAAGGTTGGCGGCATAATGGTCTCGGCCAAATGTACAACATCTTTCACGAACTGTTGTGGTTTTCTACCAAAGGCCAATTCTAAACGTTTGTTTGTACCAAAGAGGTTAGTGACCACAGGGAAAGAGGACTTTTTTACCTTGGTAAACAGCAGTGCAGGTCCACCTTTTTCTATGACCCTCCGGTGAATTTCGGCAATTTCGAGATAGGGATCAACTTCCTCATCAATGATAAGCAGCTCATTCTCTCTTGCCAGAAGATCAAGATAGCTCTGTAGATCATTAAGTGATTTACCGTTCATTTATGCCTCATTATCCTGTGGGGAGTGGTGATGTGAATCATCCTGGAGGAATAAAGAATGATATTCATCTTCACTTAAATGCTGGCGGAGAAGTAGGGTAAACGAATCAACAAAATGGAGAATTTCTTCACTGGTTATCCTTTGTGCCAGTGTTTCGGCAAATTTTTTATCACCTGCAAGTTGCAGGAAACAGACGATAGATTGACGGTCCAGTTCTTCGGTTAGTCCGAAACACATTTGATCTACTTGAATAGTCATTGATATAATTAGTGAAAAGTGAAATTAAGTAGTGTAAATTCGCCAGTGCAGCTTTCTGGTGCGTGGTCCATCGAATTCACAGAAAAATATTTTTTGCCAGGTTCCCAGGACTAGCCGATCGTTTTCAATCATTACAGTTAGGGAGCATCCTAGTAGCGAAGCCATAATATGTGATGGTGAATTTCCTTCCATATGCTTGAAAGGATGTTTCATTGGGACAATTTTTTGTAAACCGGTAATAATATCATCCTTTACTGAAGGATCTGCCCCCTCATTAATAGTCAATCCTGCGGTTGTGTGGGGATTATAGAGAAAGCAGAAGCCAGTTCCAATCTGTGAAGATTCAACCTCATTGACGACCAGACCAGTAACATCGATAAGCTCCATGTGCTTGGTGGTTGGTACGGTAATTTGGCCGGAATGCATGTATACCTCACTTTGCTAAGTTTGAGGAAGCGTCGAAAGTAAACGTCAAAATAGGATTTAATCTAGAAAAAAATTCATGTTATCTCAATGATTAACTCAATATATGTTCTCTTGGAGTGACAGTCAAATAATTGCTTTGAAAGTAACGGTTACCGGTGAGGGTTTGTATAAAACTCCTGCCCATAATTCTCAAGCTCCATGGGGTGCTGATGCGTGCTGGTGGTCTCTTGCTGAAGGGTATATAAATTGACACATCCTTTTTGTGACATACATTTACAAGCTGGGGTGAATTTATGAGCAATCTCATAATTCTAATAGGATACCGAGGGGTAGGAAAAACCACTTTGGGTACAAGATTAGCTAGCTCCATGGGCATTGACTTTATTGACACAGATAAGGAAATATGCCGTGATGAGGGTTTAACAGTCGCTGATATTGTCAAAGAGGTGGGCTGGAAAGGATTCAGGCAGAAAGAAAGGGTGCTTCTGACAAAGCTGTCAAGCCTCGAGAATGCCGTAGTTTCAACTGGTGGAGGAGCCATTCTGCATCAGCAAGAATGGCAGGAACTAATAAAATGTTCTACAATTTTCTGGCTAACAGCAGACATGGGTATTATTATCGATCGGCTTGCCAGGGATTCTGCGAGTGAGGCACAACGGCCAGCATTAACCGACTCAGATGCTGAGGATGAAGTGGGAAAGATTCTCAAGATACGAGAACCATTGTATAACAAAACAGCTCACTATCAGATAGATACAGCAAAGCTAAATATTGATGAAGCCGTTCTTGAGATGAGAGAATTTCTTGAGGAGAAAATAAAATAGATATGGCTGGGAATAGCTGCGGAACATTCTTTAAGGTGACAACCTGGGGAGAATCCCACGGTAGTGCAATAGGAGCAGTAATTGATGGCTGCCCACCAAACATTACTATTGATCCTCAGGTAATTGATACAGAAATGTTGCGCCGAAAACCGGGTCAAGGTGGTGCAACTAGCCCGAGAAAAGAGGGCGATAAAGTTGATATCCTGTCTGGAATTTTTACACCGGCAGATGGAAAACTGCCCGTAACGACCGGTACACCTATATCATTAGCTATATATAATGAGGATGCTCACTCCAAATCCTATGATCACCTGCGTGATATTTTTAGACCCGGTCATGGTGACATAACCTATCATAAAAAATATGGCATCAGAGATCATAGAGGGGGTGGAAGAGCTTCTGCACGGGAAACCGCTGCCAGGGTTGCTGCTGGTGCAATAGCTAAACAGCTTCTCTCTGAACAAAGTATCAGTGCGATAGCCTATACAGTTGCCTTGGGAGGTATCCAAATTGTCCGTTTTTGTGAAGAAGAAATATCTCAGAACAAGTATTTGGTGCCGGATAATGTTGCGGCAGCAAAGATTGAGGAACGGGTTCAGCAAGTTAGAGCAGCAGGTGATACATTAGGCGGTCTTGTAGAAATCCGAGTACGTGGTTGTTGTGCTGGACTAGGAGAACCTGTTTTTGATAAACTTGAAGCTGATCTAGCACACAACCTTATGTCCATTGGAGCAGTTAAAGGGTTTGAAATCGGAGCAGGTTTTCAGGTTGCTGAAATGCTTGGCTCTAAAAACAATGATGGCATTAGTGCCAAAGGATTTCGAGGGAATAATGCAGGTGGAATTCTCGCTGGTATTTCTAATGGCGATGAGATTATTATGCGTGTTGCTGTTAAGCCAATTCCTTCGATAGCTTCACCCCAGAAAACAGTTAATCTTTCAGGGGAAGAGGTAACAGTTGAAATTGGAGGACGTCATGATATCTCTGCCATACCCCGCATTATCCCTGTTTGCGAAGCTATGGTTAACCTAACCCTTGCTGATCATCTACTCCGTCAGCGGGCTATCGGTTCAAGGAATTGCATTTCATGAAAACGAGCGTTCGAACTCCTAAAAAGATATGGATGCTTAGCCGAGAATATGGTGAGCTTGCAGGAGCAGGTGGAGTTAAAGATGTGGCGGTCCAGCTCTCTCGTGCCATGGCTGCCTGGTCAGGTCGAAGAGTGAGTGTTGTGTTGCCTCTGTATGGATTTATTGATCCAGCATCTTTTGGATTTAAGCTCATGGCTGATCCGAACTTTCCTGAAAAAGCATTATATTTTGAGGTTGCCATGAATTATGTCGACCAGGAAAGGCTTGAGGGGGTTCGGGTATGGCAAGTAAAACATGATAGGGTAAATATTTACCTATTGGAGAGTCCTAGATTTGGTGAAAAGGGAGATGTTTATACATACACTGGAGAAGACGAAATCGCAGACCCATATAAACGTCAGGGAGAGGGGCATTTCGATTTTTTTGCGATGAATCTACTGCTGCAGAAAGGGGCACTGCAGCTTATGCTCATTCTTCGGGAAAAGCCGGATGTTATTCACTGTCATGATGGTCATACAGCTGTTCTTCCAGCGATCATTAGGGAAACACCATGGTTAAAAAGCTACTTTGGAGCCACTGGATGTTTAGTCACTATTCATAATGCAGGAGTTGGCTACCATCAGGAAGTCGCTGACCTGCCCTTTGCCCATGCCATGACCGGTTTACCCTGGCGAGTGATTATGCAATGCAGGTTACAGGGAAAATTTGATCCGCTGGTTTGTGCTGGTTTGTATGCCACGGTAAATACTGTCAGTGAGAATTATGCAAAGGAGCTTCAAGAAAGCCTAGCGGATGAACAGACTGGTTGGTTAGGTCATCACCTGGCTGATCTCGGGGTAATTCTGGAGGGCATTACAAACGGTGTAGACTCAGATGATTATTCTCCACAGCAGGGCGAAGAAATGGGCTTGGCTGCATCATTTGATCCTCGATTTTCAGAGACTTTGATAAAAAAACAGGAGTGTAAAAAACAGCTGCTGAAGGAATTAGCTCGGCAAGTTGATCACAATGAACTTATACAATATGGTTTTCTGGATACCAGGTTGGATATTCCACTATTCTGCTTTATCGGGCGACTGAGTGAACAAAAAGGCATAGATATATTGCTCGAAGCTTTAGAGAAGATCCTTGTACAACATCAAGATTTTCAACTTGTTGTGTTGGGTCGAGGAACAGCGGGTATCGAAGGAATGATAATCGCTTTGGCGGAACAGGAACAAAACCGTGGGAGATTTTGCTTTCTCTCTGGATATGATACCGCCTTTGCTTTTCGTGTTTATAGTGGTGGTGATTTCTTTCTAGTGCCGTCACGTTATGAACCGTGTGGTTTAACTGATTTCATTGCCCAGCTGTTTGGAAATCTGCCCATCGTTCATCACGTGGGAGGTCTGGTAAAAGTGATTAATGGAGAGACAGGTTTCTCTTACACAGAACATAGCTCTGATGCTCTGGTAGAAGCAATGGAGAGAGCATTAATCGCTTACGGAGACAAAAAGCTGGTGCAGAAAATGCAGAAAAGTGCAGCTGAGCTAATTGATAAGAAATACACCTGGAAGGAAGTTAAAGATAAGTATCTTCAGTTATATAGGAAGTCAATACTGAATAATTTTCAATTATAGTAAAAAACGACAGGAGGTGGTCCAGATGACTGTAAAAATTGGGATTAATGGTTTTGGCCGGATAGGTCGAAGCATCTTCAGGGCAGTGAGTCAGGATCCTGTTTTTAAAGATATCGAAATCGCTGGGATCAATGATTTAACCGACAATGCAACACTTGCTCATTTGCTTAAATATGATTCAGTCATGGGTACCTATGGTGTTGATATTGAGAGTGATGAGGAGGGTATAACCGTCGACGGTAAGTACATTCGGGTAACTAGCCATAGAAATCCCGCAGATATTCCCTGGGGATCCTATGAGGTCCAATATGTGGCAGAGTGTACTGGGATATTCAGAGATGGGCAAACGACTCAAGCCCATATCGATGGTGGAGCTGAAAAGGTTATTATTTCGGCACCGGCAAAGGGAAATGTAAAGACTTTTGTCATGGGGGTCAATGAAGACGAATACGATCCGACTCAACACCATGTGGTTTCCAACGCTTCCTGTACCACCAACTGCCTGGCGCCATTTGCCAAAGTAATCCTTGATAATTTTGGAATAACCAATGGTTTGATGACAACCGTGCATGCCTATACCGGTGATCAGCGCCTGCTCGATTATCCTCATTCGGATTTGCGAAGAGCAAGGGCAGCAGCAATGTCTATGATTCCTACAAAGACAGGTGCCGCTGCTGCAGTTTCGCTTGTAATACCTGAATTGAAAGGTAAGTTTGATGGTTTGGCGGTACGTGTTCCCACCCCAAATGTCTCATTAGTAGATGCCGTCATGGAGGTTGAAAGGCAGACTTCTGTGGCTGAAGTAAATGAGGCATTAAAAGCAGCAGTTAACAGATATCTTGGCTACTCTGACCTGCCGCTCGTCTCAATTGATTTTCAAGGTGATGGTAGATCCTCAATAATTGATGGACCATCGACAAAGGTTATCGGCAATAGTGTAAAAGTCATGAGCTGGTATGATAATGAATGGGGATATTCCAACCGAATGCTGGATCTTGTGCTGCATATGCACTCTAACAGGCCACTGTAGATTTCAGGGGAGGCCTGAAGCCTCCCCAATCTCCAAAGAATGCATTTCTTCTAACTCGTCTCAATCTCCTTGTCACAGCAAAGATTTTTTAAGGACATACGACTGCCGTTTGCAGAGTGTCGATATACTCAAAAGAGTAGAGATACGTTCAAACCCCACTTACACCATACCTTTTGTATTGGTGCTGCTGAAGAAGGTGAAATCCTATTTACAATTGGCGGTGATGAAGTTCTGCTTCAACCAGGAACTCTTGCCCTTATAAACCCTGAGACCCTGTATTCCTGTAATCCCGGTTCAACTAAGACTCGTAGCTTTTTCATGCTGTATCTTGATCTGACCTGGTGTTTAATAATCCAGCAGTCTCTTTGGCAGAACCAAGACTTTATACCTGTTGACTGTAAAATTGTCAAAGATAGAACACTTTATCAGCTTTATAGTAATACGATGGCAAACCTTATGGCTGAAGCACACCTCATGGAGAAAGAACAGCAACTCATGCTCCTTGGCGAAACAGTTTTTGCACGATGTTGCTTCCCGCTTGTGCCTGTCGGAATAAAAAGTCAGGAAATCATCGAGCTCAAGAGGTGGCTTTCCCGCGATCTGGAGAAAGACCAGACTCTCGAATACTTTGCCAATCAAAATAATATAAATCCCTATACGCTGTTGCGACACTTTCGCAACAGCTATGGGGTGACTCCATATTCCTACAGGATGAATTGTCGCATTGAACATGCCAGAAATTTGCTGCAGCAGGGTCTTGAAGTGGGAGACGTTGCTCAAATGTGCGGTTTTTTTGATCAGAGTCATTTCCATCGATACTTTAAAGCAATAACGTCGAAGACTCCAAAACAATATCAGCGAAATTTCACTTCAAAACGAAATAGGCAGTAAAGGAGGTTGATTCTATTTAAATTTTACTATTTGTTCAGCTTTTTCTTAGAGTCAATTAGCTTGGTACTAAAAATAACCAGGTGGATCTCTCTCAGGCCGATGATATAGGATATCTGATTCTCTTCCTCCATTGTGGCAATTCTGGCAAGCAAAAATGTCTAGAGGTATCGAATTCGTGCTGAGCCAATGGTTCGCGAGCTTATCAAGTCTTTCTGAGGCAATTCCGGAATTAAGTACAGACAGGATACGGATGATATAATTACGCAGTAAATGGTGGAAGGACTATTTTTTTGTCAAAAATATACAATAAATGTTGAATGTGTTTTCCTACATTACTCCACAAAAAAGAAGAATGTATGGAAATTGTAATGATCGCATCTGCTCATTATATGGCTCTTGTAATCCCAGGTCCCGATTTCTTTTTGATATTACAAACCTCCCTCCGGTTATCTCGAAGATATGCAATTGCGCTTTGTTGTGGCGTCGCTGCGGCAAATGCTTTGTATATTAGCTTTGCACTTGTTGGTTTAGGAATTCTGCAAAATCATTACTGGTTGAGTGCTTGGATAAAAACTTTGGGCGGTATATACCTTGTCTTTCTAGGAGGATGCCTGTTGTTGGCACCAGAGAGGGAAAATGATAATGCCAGCATGGACAGTATTCCATTTATTCACAGAAAAAGATTCTTAACTCAGTTTGGTGTCGGCTTTATCTCGGCATTGTTAAATCCCAAAAATGGAATATTCTACCTCTCGTTGCTCACGGTTATGGTAAGTGAAGAAACATCCTTTCCAATTCGAGCCATGTATGGTGTTTGTATGTGTACACTTGTGCTTCTGTGGGATGTGGCTCTGGCAATGTTTTTGGGCGGAAACAAAGTTAAGCACACTTTTACCCGTATCTTACGTGTGGTAGAAAAGATAACCGGAGGAGTTTTAGCTGGATTTGGAATTGTTCTTTCTATTTCCTAATTTTCAAACCAAAGGGAAGGATGAACAAATGTCGATTTTGGCTTGCCTATGATGTATATATTCACCATTATTAGTTGTGAGCCATCCACGATGGGTTTAAGATCACACAGTTATCCTGACTGTAAGAAGAAGAAATGAACATTTAGGTGCAGTTGGCAGAGGCACGGTATCGTTTACAGGTTGGAAGGGAGTATGGAAGACAAGGTGATGGTAACAAATCTGGCAGCGGCAGGGATAGAGTCTGATGCCTTAAAGGCGAATTTACTCGAGACAGCTGGTGAAGTTGTCATTGCATCAGAACTTGAACCCTTGCTTGACGTTGTCAGCAACTTCAAAGGCATTCATTCAAGCCTTGAAAGTCTACTCTACGAAATCTGCCACCCTTTTCGAAACTGGAATCTCATAATCACTATGCTGCGAAGTTTTGTCCTGCGTAACAGCAACCATTTTGTCAGCCATGAAAATGGACCGCATGCAGTTGGTTTAATAGCTCAGATATTTTTCGAAGCCATCAAAGATTCTGAGAAAAACTCAGCACTACTTTCCCAGATAATTGAGGCTAAACTAGCATGGCTTGAAAAATTGATCCAACTCCTAGACAGTTCACAATTGCTGCAATTCGAAGCGGTCTTGAATGAGATTTTTCTGCGAATGCAGTTGCTGGAAGATGGTGAAAGTCCAGTTATGCTGCAAATTGTGCAAGGGCAGCATCCAATGAAGAGATTGGCAACCCATCTCTTTGAAGTTGAAATCGAACATGAAACTCCTTTCAATTATCATCCTGTGGCTTCATTGATGCGTACGGTATTGCTTAAAAATTACAGCTACTGGTTGAATGAAGATGACCCTCTTCCATGGTTTCTAGAACGTAGTGGTGCTAGTGAACAAGAATTTCTGGCACCTGAACTATTTGCCACAATTAGCCATGAGTCGATTAGAATTCATAAAAAGCGTCTTCAAAAAATCGATTTAAAGAGTGAACCTAAAGAGGGTTTGCGGAAGATTCTGGAACTGCCTGCTCATGTTGATATCGTTCGTTACTATAAAAGTATACCCGCCAGTCTGGCAGAATCCGCCGGAGATAATAACAGCCAAAATGAAGTGCTCACCGATACTAATCCCATTGCCGAAAACTGGAAGTTACTGTTTCTCTTCAAGATCATGGACACTGAAGGTCTCTATCTTATCCATGAAGAGTCGCTGCGGGAGATTAACCGTAGTCTAGTACAACTTATCAGGCAGCAGAGTTTTGAAGAGATTGAGGAGTTCTTGCTTAGGACCTTTGAATTATTGAAGGCCAATGTAAATAAATACCCGCATACATCACTGCAGTGCATCCAGGTGCTGGGAGGAGAGGTATTTAACAGGGGCAATAGCAGGATGGTGGAGGCATTCCTGTTTAGCGTAGTTCGTTTTGGTTTTCAGTATGCAAATGTTGTTGGGGTTGACGAAGATTGGCAGCCCCTTACTAACCCAGCTCATCTGAGCAATATACGAGTATGGTTGAAGCTCATTGAGCAGGAGCCAAAATGGTGTTCGACACTTTTTTCTGCCCTTATCATCAATCTAAAACTGACTGGGACCTGTGTTAAAGATACCGATTTATTTCAGAGAGATATTACAGAGCTTCTCAATCATCCAATCGAGCCAATCTATAACCTGGCGAAGCAGTTCACCAAGTTAATGCCTGTTTTTTTTAATGAAATAGGGGCTGAGGGAGAATTGCGAGATGTTTCCACTGAACTTGACGAAATACATAAGCGTCAGGATGTGCTGATCCATTTTCTCCGCAAGCAGAGCCATGTTGAGAGTTCAAATCTCATCGTAAATTTCATCAAAGCAATCTTTTTATTCTGGAAAACACTGGACAAGGAATTGCTGAAACCCTATCTGCCCGAAGAGGTGTATAATCAGGTTGCTGTTTATGGTAAATTTGTAGATGAGCAGAATATCCTGGTATCACGACTGGCAGTTGCTTTTAATTTTGAAGGAATTGGTGATATTCTCGATCTAGATATCAATGACTGTAGAAAGTTCCTCGCTAATCAGAAGGATATTTCCGCCACTGAAGTGAAGCGGTTTGAGCTTCTAATCCTGATGTTCAAGCTGTTAGATAAAAAGTATAATCTTGGCTTCCAGGAGTTAAAGTCTGAATTATTGCAGGCCTCCAAAGACGGGATTGAAGCAATGGCTAAGCTCTATGATGAGCTGGAGAATTGTGATACGATTTCCTGTTTGAAAGCGCTACTGAAAAGACTTGAAGCTCTGAAGGAAGTTATCCTTTCCGAGGAGAAATATGAGGCTCAGGAGGATATCTACTATAAAAGGCATATTGCAGTTGATATTCCCTCTGTTTATGGTCGATATCGAGAGCGGAAATTTGACAGTTTAAGCTTAACTTTCCGCTTAGAAAATCTCGCCAACATTTACTTGGAAAAATTACCAGAAACGGTAAATCTCTCTTTTATTACCCAGGCCACATTGTATCGAGTTGTGACTTGCCTTGAGCTTTATCTCCGGGCTTTGCGGATAGATGGAATTACCTCGCGCAGGTTAGATATTTACTTGACACTATTAAAAAACTCTTTGAAGGTCAGGCGTTTTTCTTATACCCAGTATCTCGATATTTTCAGGGGATTGGCTGAGGGAGTGAAGGATATCATTTATGCTTTCTACACTAATATCCATCAGAATAACCTTTCCATTATAATCCCCCAAATTGGCGAGAATGATCTGCTTACCAAATATAAACCTCAACACGATCCTGAAGACCAAGCTTTCACTCTGCACAGGCTTTCAGAGGCTTTTTTTAGAGATTTGATCGCCTCTACTTTTGGGTTGCAACATCTCGACAATTTTATTGTGCGAATTCTTCAAACTCTCGAAAATCAGAAGGATATCCTGGATAAGGAAGAAATAGATCTTTTAATGACCTATAACCCGGAGAAAGCTATATCCTCACTGTATAACGTTAACCCGTACACGAATAACCTAATTCATCTGGGTAATAAGGGATTTAATCTCTTAAATTTAATTAATGATAACAAACCTGTACCTGCTGCATTTGTTATTACTACCGAAGTATTTCGCTGTCGTGATGTGGTGTTTGGTTTTGCCAAGGCACGTGAGGAATTCATGCGGCGAACCCGAGCCTCTCTTACTGAACTTGAACTGCGAACTGGTAAGATTTACGGTTCACCAGACAAGCCGCTACTTCTTTCTGTACGCAGTGGTGGGGCTATTTCCATGCCTGGAATGATGGCAACTATTCATAATGTTGGCTTTAATGTTGAACACATTGAAGAACATGTTCGTGAACAAGGTAATGCCTATCTTTGTTGGGATAATTATCGCAGGTTTGTTCAGTCTTGGGCTATGATTTCAGGTATGCAGCGAGAGGATTTTCAGGAGCTGATGGATGAAGCCAAGGCGCGACACAATGTAAAATTAAAGCGCCAATTTTCGCCGGAGCAGATGAAGGAACTGGCACTCTCCTACCAAGGCTTGGTGCGACAGCGTGGATATGGTATTCCAGAGGATCCGTGGTTGCAATTGGTAGGAGCAATTGAAAAGGTGCTGGATTCGTGGGAAACCCAAAAGGCAGGTGATTACCGAAAAGTAATGGATGTCTCCAATTCATGGGGAACCGCCGTTATTGTTCAGGAAATGGTTTTTGGAAATCGCTCGGAGCTAGCCGGTTCAGGAGTTCTATTTACCTCTCATCCATATCGAAAAGTACAGCGTGTTGCACTGTGGGGGGATTATGCCTATGGAGACCAAGGTGAAGATATTGTCTCCGGATTGGTAACCAGTTGTGCTATATCTGTTGAACAGGCTGAACTTGACGGAAGGTCAATCGATGATACCTTAGAGAGACGATTTCCAGAAATATACCAACAATTACTGCTTATCTCCCGTGAACTGGTCTATGAAAAGAGGTGGAATCCACAGGAGATAGAATTTACTTTTGAAGGTCCATCCCCTGAGCAGCTCTATCTATTGCAAACCCGAGATATGATAACTATCAAAAAGAAGGAACGACTCAATGTCTTTGTAGAAAACCGGAGCCTCGGCACCCATTTTCTCGGAAAAGGCGTTGGTGTTTCAGGTTCGGCGATGTCTGGTCGAGCAGTATTTTCGGAGGATAATATACGAGAGTTACGTCACAATGATCCAGGGAGTCAGCTTATCCTCTTTCGCCAGGATACCGTCCCAGAGGATGTCAAAATTATCAACTCGGTTGATGGCTTGATCACCTCTCGTGGGGGGCAGACTTCACACGCCTCAGTGGTTGCTGTCCGATTGGAAAAAACCTGTGTGGTTGGTTGCAAACATTTAAAGGTATATGAGACTGGACAGTTTTGTGAAATAGGTAATGTCCGCATAAAATATGGTGATCCAGTTTCCATTGATGGCAGAAATGGGTTGCTGTTATTGGGCAATCATGAAATACGAGAAGAAATGCATATTCTTCCTATTTAACAGGCAGAAAAAGCTATATATCTATAGAGCCTATTCTATGCTGGCTTGCTGGAAAAGCCGCTTAATAGAATGCTCTGCGGGAGGTAAACTATGGAAAAATTTGCAAAAGGTTTAAAACTATACGGTTATGCCGTGAACAAAGCGAAGCAATTAGGTATGGCTGATAATTCGGGAAAAATGGAGGAACTTATCTGTAAGATCCAGCTTTATGAAGGTAATATTGTCTGTTTTCGCAGGCGAATGGATTGTAGTGAGGTGCGCTGCTGTTGGCAGGCTGCATGTACTGCACAGATGCATGAACATTGATTTAAAAAACCAATGTTGACTACATCTGTCTATGGGTATGTTATTTGGAAAATGCAAGGAGATGCGAAGAGGTGTATCTTTGGGTGACTTGAAGGTAGCTTGGTGCTACGCAGCTTATTTCTTAAAGTCTGGGCAGAAAAGCTTTTGCATTTTCATGATAAGTTCCATGATCCGCTTATCGGTAATGCGATTATAGATGAAATTAGCATCTTTTCTAAAGTCTATGATGCCCTGATTACGCAGAATGTTTAGATGTTGGGAGACATTTGCATTGGTTGTTTCAACTTCATTGCGAAGATCGCCAACCGACATCTCACCATCTTGGAGGAGGCATAAAATCTTCAAGCGGATAGGATGGGACATTGACTTAAGAATTTTTGCAACGGCATTTATCTGATCATCTTTCATATTACACCTTTATAATTGTTGTAGCAGCCAGTTTAATATCCCGAAAGTTTTTGTAAAGACTTTTTTTTATGTTAATGCAGCTCTTAGGGTAAGTCAGGTTAAGTGGTTTCCCAAAAGTAGGGGAGCTCATGGTGTAACGAATCTGTTATAAATAGTGTAAAATCGAGGTAGTGATCTAAATAAAATTGTAAAATCAGCTGGTTATAATTATCAACTTTGGCACCAATATGCTCGGTAAAAATGATACCAAAAAAATTAAATCAAAATTGACTAACAGTGCACACTTTGTTGCACCCAGTGTAATAATTTCCTTCCTCCGAGAGATCATGCCATTTAAAGATCTTTCTGATACCGAATTGCAGGAAGTGGCCAGGCATTGTCGTATTGATTTCTACCCCAAAGGTTCCAGGTTGATGACTGTGGATCAAACAGAAATATCTCACCTGTTTCTCATTCAACAGGGTGGTGTAAAAGCTTTTCTTATCGATGCCAAAGGAGAGGAGGTACTTAAGGATTATAGAGGTGAGAGTTCCTATGTTGGCGCATTAGGCATTATACGTGGTACCCGGGCCAATTTGAATATAGAGACAGTTGAGGATACTTTTTGCTTTCTTCTGCCTCGAGAGATCTTTCTCAATCTTGTTAAAAGCAACCCATCATTTTCTCATTTTTATCTGAAAAGTTTTTCTGACCAGGTTGTCAGTACAGCCTACCAGGAGCTTCGTCACCATAAGGTTAGTTTACGCTCCTCTGAAGATCTTTATCTCTTTAATATCTGTGCTGGTGACCTCGCTAAACCAGCCCGGAAAATGTCGGTTAAGAGCTCTATTCAGGATGTTGCTAAGCAGATGGCCAGGCTGCGCATTGGTTCTATGCTGCTTCATGATCCGGATGATGCAGATGATATTCTTGGTATTGTTACAGATACAGATTTTCGTGTAAAAGTAGTTGCAACTGCTCGTGATTTCAGTGAACCGGTTGAAAACATAATGTCCATACCCCTGCAAACCGTTCTCGCAGAGGAAATTTGTTTTGAAGTGCTGCTTAAGATGATGGCTTCAGGTATACGGCACTTTGCGGTGGAGAAAGCAGGTCGAATAATTGGAGTACTCACCTCTCATGATCTTATGGTGCTTCAGGGCAATTCACCGTTTTATCTTTTCAAGGAAATCGTTAAGCAACGAGATATTGAGGGACTTTATCCAATCGCAGCAAAATTGCCGGAAATAATTCGCAACCTAATCAAAGAGGGTGGTAAAGCCGGCAATATTTCACGGATGATCTCAATTCTAAATGATCAAATCGTCAAACAAGTTCTCAGTTTGCTGGAAAGAGAGATGGGCCGACCTCCTGTGAGCTACTGCTGGCTGTTAATGGGAAGTGAAGGTAGACGGGAACAGACTTTTCTCACCGATCAGGATAATGCCATCGTCTATGCAGATCCTTACAGCGAAGATCAAAAAGCCGAGGCACAGCACTACTTTTCTGAATTTGCCCACAAGGCTATACAACACCTGTCAAAATGTGGTTTTCCCCTTTGTCCTGGGGATATTATGGCGACAAATCCTCAATGGTGTCAGCCTTTTTCCGTGTGGATAAAGTATTTCACCCAGTGGATAACTGAGCCAGCACCTGATGAATTGCTCAATGCCACTATTTTCTTTGATTTTAGAGCGGGTTATGGCGATGAAAAATTGGCTGTGAGTTTGCGAAATCACCTTATAGATATTGCACCTGGTCAAGATCTTTTCGCTTTGCACCTGGCACGGCAGTGCTTGGTAAATCGTGTACCTTTGTCCTTTTTTAGAAATTTTATTGTTGAGCGGGATGGTGAGCATAAAAACGGACTTGATATAAAGCTCAGGGGGCTGATTCCAATTATAGGGTATGCCAGGATATTGGCATTGAAGAATGGATTGAAGGAGACCAATACGATTTCAAGATTGCAAGCACTGCAAGGGGAAGGACATATACCTCTGGATCTTTGTGCTGCTGCAGTCAAAGCCTATGAGCTGCAAATGCAATTTCGAATAGTACATCAACTGGAACAGATTGAAAATAAAATTACCCCAGATAACTACATCGAACCAGAAAATATGACCGAGATGGAACGGACAATGCTCAAAGATGCATTTGGCGTTATCGAAAAACTCCAGGGAATGTTGGAAAAGCTCTTTCCGGTCACCTAAAAACCAGGATCTGTGAAACGTGTTAAGCTGGCTGCGAAAAAAAGCACCAATTATTCAAGAGAATAAACGGTTTTTCTCAAAATTTGATCACACCAAATTACTCCAGGATTATTCCTTTGTGGTCTTTGACACTGAACTCACCGGACTTGATCGCCGGAGCGGTGAAATCATCTCTTTTGGTGCTGTTAGAATAGAAAATTTACAGATTAGGCTTGGTGAGGCCTTCTGTGAGCATGTTCGTCCGCAGGGTACCAGTCATACTGAGGCCACCCTGATTCACAAAATCACACCTGAACAGTTAAAAAATGCACCGACCTTAGAGGAAGTTGTTCCACGATTTGTTGAGTTTTTAGGAACTTCTCTGATAGTTGGACACTGCATTGGTATTGATATGGATTTTCTGGATAAAGCGTGTCGCAAACTTTATGGAGGCATTCTTACCAATCCAACCATTGACACAATGCAGCTCGCACGTGGATATCAACGAAAACTTTATGGACGCTACCATGATCATGGTACTATCAAAAGCAGCTATAATTTACATCAGCTGAGTAAATCATTCCACTTGCCTGTTTTCGATCAGCATAATGCCTTGGAAGATGCAATGCAGACAGCCTATCTTTTCTTATTTCTGGTGAAAAAGTTCCGCAGCGGAGGGCTGGAAAGCTTAAAGGATCTGTATCAGGCAAGCAAGACCGGTACCTGGACAGAAGAATATTGAAGAGTTGGGTGGTTAATATTTTTTTGATACGTCACTCAGGATATCCTTGATTCGCCACGGAGAAAAAGGTTTACTGTCAGTTTAATCTGGTGTTCAATCGCAATGAGAGAATGATTTTTTAGATGAGGCAGCAACAAATCATACGCCAAGGAGGGGATTATGGGAAAACATTCACTTTTGCAACCTGCTGATTGCTGTTTACATATCATTGATCCACAGGAAAACCTGATGAAAGAAATACATCAGGTGGAGCGGGTTATAAAAGTTATCAAATTGATGATTGAATGCTCGCGGATTTTAAATATGCCGGCTCTGGCAAATACACAGTACAAAAAGGGACTTGGCCCCTATGTTGCGGAGTTGGAAGATTTGGTACAAGATATCCCTCGCCCGGATAAAACTGAATTTGGTGCATATGGGAATAAGGAAACACTTGAGGTAATGGATAGTTTTGCCAATAAGCCTTCGACAGTAGTTATGGTTGGGGTGGAAACCCACATTTGTATTTACCAGAGTGCAGTAGGAGTACTAGAGAGAGGGCTTACTCCTTGGATTGTTGCCGACGGTGTATCTTCAAGGAGCAATGACAACCATCTCCTTGGCTTGGAGAGATTGAGAGAGCTAGGAGCAATAATTGGGCCGGCTGAGATGATCATTTATGAGCTTTTAGGCAAAGCAGGGACTCCTGATTTTAAACAGGTCCTTCCTCATATAATAGAATTTGGCAAGAGTAATTAATCGTAGTTCTTTGAAAAGCGTAAAGTTGGGGTAATCACTATTCTGGCAATTAGTCAGTAAAAAATCTAACAAACAGAAGAAAATGACAGGAAACGAAATTCGTACCCGGTTTTTAGAGTATTTCAAAAAATATGATCATACCATTGTTGAGAGTTCATCTCTCGTCCCGGCAGATGATCCCACGCTATTGTTCACCAATGCAGGGATGGTGCAGTTCAAAACGGTTTTCATGGGTGAAGATAAAAGGGATTATGTTAGGGCGACCACCAGCCAGCGATGCGTACGTGCGGGAGGAAAGCACAATGATCTCGAAAATGTGGGCTATACTGCACGACACCATACCTTTTTCGAGATGCTCGGTAACTTCAGTTTTGGTGATTATTTCAAGGAAGAAGCCATTCATTTTGCCTGGGAGTTTTTGACTAAAGATTTGAAACTGCCCATGGAACAGCTCTGGGTTTCAATCTTTGAAGATGACGATGAAGCAGAGCAATTGTGGGCGAAGGTGGAAGGACTGTTGCCAGGCAGAATAGTAAGAATGGGTGAAGATGAGAACTTCTGGGCCATGGGTGATACAGGGCCATGTGGACCCTGCTCTGAAATACATATAGATCAAGGTATTGAAGCTGGTTGTGGTAAGCCTGATTGTAAGTTGGGGTGTGACTGTGATCGCTTCCTCGAACTTTGGAATTTAGTATTTATGCAGTTCAATCGGGCAGAAGACGGAACAATGACAAGACTGCCAAAACCCAGCATTGATACAGGTATGGGTCTTGAAAGAGTAGCAGCGGTCTTACAGGGTAAATTCAACAATTACGACTCCGATCTGTTTTCCCCGATCATGGATTGTCTAACAGAATTATCCGGAAAAACC
>CAZWVC010000013.1:0-30344 GCA_964637245.1 uncultured Desulfocapsaceae bacterium | reverse complement strand
TCTGCTGCTGGCTCGTAGGGTCTAGCCCAGATCCAAGCCCGATTATCCTTTTTGCCATAAAAGTGAAAATCTTCGCCAGAGCTACAGGCTGGGTCATGTTCTGCATTAAATCTCCAGCGGGTTTCTTTACCATTAACAAACGGCCATTGGACTCCGGAACGTTTCTTCAACACTGAGTAAGGAGCCATTTCATGCTTTGGTCCGGCATGGAAACGTCGATACTCCTTCCATATTTTTTCTATATAGTCCTCTTTTGCCCAGGGAAATTGCTTATCGTATCCTAATTTCCTGGCAACCTCGATGATTTGCCAGGTATCGGACATCGCCTCACCGGGTGGATCGAGAATTTGCTCAAAATGTTGGGTGCGGCGTTCGGAATTTCCATACATTCCTTCCTGTTCAATCCACATCGCTGCAGGAAGAATTACATCGGCAATATCGGTTGTTGGTGTTGGGTAAACATCTGATACAACTACAAATCTATCATCTTTTAACGCTCCATCCCGATAACGTTTGAGTTTAGGCATGGTGACCATGGGATTGGTAACTTGAATCCACATGAAACGAATATCTCCGCGGTCGAGGGCACGAAACATCTCAACTGTATGATATGTGGGTTTGGGATCTATGGAATCTGGGGGCAACTGCCAGATTTCTTCGGCCATCTTACGGTGTTTCTCACTCATAACTACGCCCTTTGGCAGTTTGTGGGTCAATGTACCGACCTCTCGTACAGTGCCGCAGGCGCTTGGCTGACCGGTGAGGGAGAAGGGGCTGTTGCCCGGTGTGGAAATCTTCCCTACCAGCAGATGAATGTTGTACACCAGATTATTTATCCAGGTTCCCCGGGTATGCTGGTTCATCCCCATACACCAGAAAGAAGTCACTTTTTTAGCTGGATCTCCATAGAGCGAGGCCATATATTTGATGTCTTTAGCTGAGACCCCCGAGATTTTCTCTACCTTTTCCGGTGTGTAGTCTTCTAGAAAGGATGTAAATTCATCAAAGGACATTGGCTCGGCTTTATCCTTAAATGCGAAGTTATCCTCAGTGCCATAGCCGATATTGGTCTTTCCTTTGTGGAAGGAGACATGTTTGCTGACAAAATCATTATTTACCCAGCCATTTTTGATAATCTCATGACATATAGCGTTGGCTACGGCCAGATCGGTCTGGGGCTTGAACAGGATTGATTTATCTGAGGCCTGACTGGTGCGGGTGGTGCGAGTGGCAAAGTCAATGAGAATGACACCCTTTTTCCGTTTGCGGTTTGCCAGCATGCGGGAAAACAGCACCGGATGCATCTCCGCCATATTGTTACCCCAGGTGACAAAAACATTGGCATGGTCGATGTCTTCATAGCACCCCATGGGTTCATCAAGGCCAAAGCTAGTAATAAAACCGGTAACCGCGCTTGCCATGCATAGCCTCGCATTGGCTTCAACATTATTCGTACCGATGCACCCTTTAAAGAGCTTGGAGGCAACATAACCATCCGGTATGGTCCATTGTCCTGAGCCATACATGGCCACGGCATCCTTGCCATGGGATTTTATGGTCTCCTGCATTTTTCCAGCGATGATGTCGAGGGCTTCTTCCATAGGAACTTCAACCATTTTACCGTCGCGCCGTACCTGTGCCTTGGTGATTCTGTCCTTGCCGTAGAGTGCTTGGACCGAATGATATCCTTTGACACAACATAGTCCTTTGTTGACGCTGCAGTTTGGATCTCCTTTCACGGCCACTGCCCTGCCATCGCTCACTCCTACAAGAACACCACAACCTGTTCCACAGAAACGACAGGGAGTTTTTTTCCAAGAAATCATACCTGCGCTATTTGACTGGGTAGGCCATCCGGCAAATGAAATTCCTGGGAACAAAGATCCTGCTGTGGCAATAGCACTGCTGGCTGCTGCAATTTTAATGAATTTTCGTCTATCGACTTTCATGTTTACCTCTTAGGTTTTCTCAGGTTGTTGTTCGTCGCCATGGCCAAATGTCATACTCAAGGATTGCAGTGACTTTACAGAGCCTAAGCGCTTCTGTAATTTTTTCTCCTCGTTGTCATTAGGCGCGTCTGTTACCAAAACCAGGATATCCCGGTTTTCAGCGGGAATTATTTCGCAGTAAGGGAGTGAGCTGAGCTCTGTTCGCAACTCCTCTAAAGCGCCCTTGTTAGGGATAGCCAGATATCCAAAAATCGGCATTGCCTCTCCTCTTTCAAGATGTTTATTCTGAGTCTGTAGAATTCTAAATATTTTCTAATAACAATGTTATAAGTGGATGATACAGGTGTATAGCGCGCAGGAAAGTTGTTACTATGTGAAATTACAACGATTGTTTTGGTGAACAAAAACGCATAGATACCAAGGAGCAAGAGAGAGAAATTGATCAAGGATGCCGGGTGTTGCAACGTGAAATATACAAAAGTATTCATATTCCCACCCTGTTGCATAAAAGAGGTTATATTCTGCCGTACTACTTAAAAGAGGACCAGCAGAGCTATTGGAATGTATACCACATTGTTACATATATAACCGTCATATTCCTTGACTTAGGTCAATAATTAAAGAAATGGTGTTTTGATGTTTGCCTTATTTTTTTGAAAAACGTGTGATTCTGAGAAAGGTAAAATGATCAATACAGATGGTTACCTTTCTGGCATAAAAAGAAATTATTTTAGCTGGTTAGGTGAAAATTATTATGGTACACATTAGTATGACCAGATTGTCATTTTTCCCCAATTGCAACTCGGATCTTAACTGCAAGTTTCTCCAGACTGAATGGTTTTTCAATAAATTCGTAGCCGGGGGTTGCTGTATGATCTTGTCCAATAATATCTGCGGTATAGCCGGACATGAAGAGAAAATTAAGCGTGGGGTTTGAAGGTGCTAGCCTTTTCATCAGCTCCAGGCCGTTCATATCAGGCATTATCATATCAGAAAGGAGTAGGTCTATTCCTTCCTGGTGATCAAGGGCAATTTTAAGAGCTTTTCGCGGGTTATCCGCAGTTAGAACAGTGTATCCCAATTTGTGAAGCATTTTCTCTGTTAAATAGAGAACTTCCGGGGTATCTTCTACCACTAATATAGTTTCATCACCAGTTGGTAGTTCGGCCTTTTTTTGTTCTTGGTCCAGAACTTCAGCTGGTTGTACGTGCCGTGGAATATGAAGGGTAAAAGTTGTGCCATGATCAATCTCACTATGGCAATCAATCAAACAGAAATTTTGTTTTGCAATCCCGTAAACGGTTGCTAGGCCAAGCCCTGAACCTTCTCCAACTTTTTTGGTGGTGAAAAAGGGTTCGAATATTTTTTCGGCTGTTTGCGGTGTCATGCCACAGCCATTATCAATCACTGCAAGAACCACGTAGTCTCCAGGGATTACTCCAGAGTGTGAGATATTCGCAGAAGTGTCTATTGATACGTTTGCTGTCCGAATTGTTATTCTACCAATATCTGAGATTGCATCACGCGCATTGACAACTAGATTTGCAATTACTTGATCGATTTGCGCCGGATCCATCCTGATTGGCCAAATATCATATCCGGGTTCCCAGGTAAGTTCGATATTTTCTCCGATAAGGCGGGATAGCATTTTGAGCAGGTTGCCAATTGCATCATTCAGATCAAGGTCTACCGGAGCAATTGACTGTTTTCTGGCAAAGGCGAGGAGTTGGTTGACAAGCTCTGCAGATTTTAATCCGGCATTGTGGATACCCTCAATTTTTTCCTTGAGATCGCCCTTGAGTTGATCTTTCTTAAGAAGCAGCTCTGAATAGCCAAGAATTACGCTCAGCATGTTATTGAAATCATGAGCAACACCACCTGCAAGATTGCCAACAGCTTCCATTTTCTGAGATTGGGCAATCTGTTCTTCGAGTTGCCTTCGCTGTTCTTCTGCTTTAATCCGTTCGCTGATATCTCGGCAGAGGGCATGGATTTCCAGTTTGCCAGAGATTGACATAACCGCAGCATTTACTTCGATGGGGAGGTGGCTGCCACCAGGCAGCTCATACACCGTTTGAAAATCGCGAATATAGCCCTTTTCAAAGCAGGTCTGAAAAGCCCCAGCGTTGTTTTCCTTTTCTTCCTCCAAGGTCCATTCGTAGACGTTTCTTCCCAAAATTTCGTCTGTTCTGGTGTGACCTGTTAGCTCAATATATTTCGAATTTGCATCGAGAACTGTTCCTGTCTTATCGAAAATTACAAAAGCAGTATCGGTGGTTTCCACCAGCGAGCGGTACTTCTCTTCACTTTGGCGCAATGACATTTCAGCTTTTCTTCGTTCAGAGATGTCATCCTGGGTTACTATTGCCCTGCCATCATCCAAAAAGACTGCGCGAAACTCAATATCAACGACTCGTTTATCTTTTCGGGTGACAGCAAATACCTTAATGGCTTCATCCTGGTGGAGATCCTCTTGCCACTCGGCAATGACCGAAGTACGATAATCAGGGTCTGGATACGCTCGGAGAAACCAGCTGTCCAGGGTGGAAACGTCATTCTGGGAGTAGCCGGTGATCTTGGTAAATGTTTTATTCGCCCGTAATAAATTGCCTTTATTATCCCAAACCGTTACCCCGACCGGAATGGATTCTATGAGAACATCAAGTAGAAGCCTTTCTTTTCTGTTTCTCCTGGTAGTCTCTTCCTGCTCAGTTATATCCTCAGCAAGACCGGTGATAAGATTTACCACACCTGATTCGTCTTTTACCGGAAAAGCTTTGTTGCGAATCCAACGAATTATGCCGTCAGGTCGAGTTATGCGAAACTTCTCTTCGGTTTCTAGACCACTCATCTGGCGAGAGTGATTATCGATAACCTGCTGCACATCCTCAGAAACAATAGAGTTCATCCAACGAGTGCTGCCACTTGGGCCAAGAAGTTCCTGTTCTGTAAACCCCCAAATATCTGTAAATGCAGGGCTTACATACTCAAGTTTGGAACCCTGGGGTTCACTGATCCAGAAGACTTCATTGATATTTCCTGCAAGTATATTAAAAAGCCTTTTACTTTTTCGCAGGTTTTCCTCGTTTTTTAGCCGGTGACGAATATCGCGAAAAACACCCTCGACCCCGGTTACTTTGCCTTCGCGATCAAAAGAGATTCGACTCGATGATGATACTTGGATTGGGGTGCCATCTTTGTGTTTTAGGGTAAGTTCATAGTCGGCAACTTTTCCGTGTTTTTTTAGTACATCAAGGAAGTCCTGTCGCTTCTCTGGCTCAAACCAGAAGCTGGTCACCGGTTCGCCAATAAGCTCTTCTACCGTCTCATATCCGAGCAGTTGTGCTCCAGATGGGCTGGCCATGATGAGATTGCCATCACTGTTGGTTCGATAAAAAACATCCTGAATATTTTCTATTACTGAACGGTAGTTTAATTCGCTTTTAATGAGGTTTTCTTCTGATATCTCAAGTGCTTTTATTTTTATGTTGAGTTTGTCAACAAGGAGTGACATTGACAGACTCACAGCTATCAGGTTGGCAAAATTATCCAGAAAGATGTCTCTTTTCTGGAAATCTAACTGCTGTACAGAGGCTAAACTGATTACCCCAATAACTTCACTTCTGTGAATTAAGGGAATTGCTGCAAGAGATGAAACCCCTTTATCCTTGCATTCTGGTAAGGTACAGCTGTGATTGAGCTTGATATCAAGCGAGAAGATAGTTTTTTTCTCCCTTGCTGCTATCCCGCAAAGACACTGTCCAACCTTCGTGGTGTGGGTAAAAGAGTGTTTGAGTTCGGATTTATTGTAATCCTGATGTTGTAAAATGAGTTCATCACCATCCCGCAGGAAGAGCAGTGCGATATCGGCACCGACGAGTTCCTTTAGGCCGCTGATGGCATTTTTAGCCACAATTTCTGGAGCAATGGAATCCGAGATTTTTCGACTAATTGAGTTTAAAAAACCCAGCTCTGCATGGCTAGTTGTGGTGTTATCTGCATTGTTTACGAGATTTGCCACAAACGTATTCCTTTGCCCATTATTGTCACTCTACAATTAAAAATAAACGAAGCCCCTTCTCTTATGTTATCTCAAATTTAGCTGGAGGAAGCAAATTATTAGCGAGTTAAGGCTGCTTGCCTTTCTAATAGAGAAAATAGTTGTGCTGAAACTCGGTGTATCAGAAATGTTTGAATACCTCAGGAAAAAAGATCTCTTGCTAGGAATCAGCGATCTATTCATCGTGCGTATTCACCCGACATCGGGCCGACATATCCCTGTATTTGCCGAATGTCACCCGCTGTCTACTGACAGAAGGAATTGCATTTCATAAAGTGAAAGTCAGAAAGCAACACGGTTCATTCTGAGCAATCAACGAGTGAGGTGAATCATGAAATTGAACAAAAATCCTATCCTGCAAAAAAGTGATAAAAAAGGGATTGATCACTACAACAGGAAAAGTATCAGTTTTTTTGTATTGGCCATACTGCTGCTAACCATTATTTTACCAATAGGAGCATTGGCAGGTAGTGAGCGGCACAAAAGTAATAAAGAAAAATTTGTTCTTGATTTTGGTGACAGGGAATTCAGCAGTTATCAAGGTGAAGCAAATACTCTCTACTTGAAGAAGGCTCTGCGCAGGCAGTATCCAGGACTAGATGTCTCTGGCTATCGGTTGCGCCAAGTGGTATTGGTTGCCAAGACCTATCATGGTAGAGGAAATGCTCAATTGAGAGTTGGACCAGAAATGACAGATCTGTATCGAGTCGGAGGGCATCCGAATTATTATCATAGAAACAAGCGCAACTCATTTGATAGGGTTAAAATTCACAACCCTTTTCATGACAGTTGGGGGCCTTGGCAGCTATATCTCCGTGGTAATTTTAAAGTAAGGAAGGTTGTACTGGTCGTTGAAAAACGAAATCCGGATCACTATGGGTGGTCGCAAAATAATTATCCAGAGCGCCAGTATTATGACTGGAGATCAGATGATGGACGGTTTTATTTCAATATACGATGGTATTAAGCTGGAGATTTCTGTCAGGTAACGAGAGGTTTTGTTAGTATATTTGATGCTCGAATATAACAAAGTGGATTGCATCCCAAAATTCTGGGATGTGTAAATGAGAATAATGAATAAACAGAGGAGTCGAATAATCCGAACAAATCATAATGAACGTAATTAGTTGAGCTAAAAGTACGTCAGGTTTAAGTGTACAAATTATTGCAATTTTGAGATGTTAAGCTGGTTGACAGCAAATGGTTATTGGTTAGAGTGGGCTTGTCAAGACTTGAAAACGTCCTTGAAAGGATCTCTAGACCAGAATAACGATCTTATAGAATTTATTAAAAGCGGAGGGAATCATGAGATTTTTAGTATTTACCTTGATTGGATTAATGGCGCTTATGTCAACATCTTGTGCAAATCTCGATATGAACAAAGGTGCCCAGGGAGCAATAGGAGGTGCTGCTGGTGGTGCTTTAATTGGACAGGCCATTGGCCGTGATACTCAGGCAACCTTGATTGGCGCTGCCGTAGGTACCATGCTGGGATATATAGTAGGCAATGAAATGGACAAGTATGATAGAAAGGAGCTCAATCATGCTTATGAATATGGAAGATCCGGGCAAGCCACCTCCTGGCAGAACCCTGATAATGGGAATGCTTATCGAGTTACTCCTCAACCGGCCTATACAACTGTTCAAGCTCCCCAACAACCATGTCGTAGAGCAGAAATTTTAGCTACGATTGATGGAAAAACCGAGAAAACCTATTCGACAGCGTGCAGAAACAGTGAAGGACAGTGGGAGTTGCAAAACTAAGCCGGATATTGCACGAGTCTTAAAGGTTTATGGCCAAGGCATCGAGGGTGAAGCTGTAGTTTTTACCGCGACCCCTCGATAACGAAGGCCATGGGCAGTTAAGGCTCGCTCGAAGGGTGAACAATGCTGTTAAAAGTGAACAGTATACTTTGCACTGTCAGAGATTGTCTTTGCTCTACTCGTAATATATCGAAATAGAATAGTTTTTTATGAGGATTAATTTGTTCATGGAATATCCGGGCTAAACCCATCACCACCATAAACAATACAGGTTGAAAACCAAAGCCGGTAGCAGTTACAGAACTGCAACCGGCTTTCTTTTTCTTTAAATAGGGTAGTTTTTGAAGAAGTGTTTTAGTCCTCAAGCATTCTGTGGCTATCATCCAATTCCTTATAGAGAGCCAGGACTCCCGATCGGGTTACCTTTTTTATTCCCAGTGGCCGAAGCAGTTCAATCAATGAGCTGACCTTGTCTTCAGTACCGGTAACCTCCACGATATATGACTCCGCCCCGGCATTAACAATCTTAGCATGGAAGATATCAACAAGTTGAATCAGTTCTGTTCGGTTTTGCGGGGTGACCCCTACGCTTATAAGGGCCATTTCACGCTTGACAGCTTTATCATCCAAAGTCATGTCCCGTAGCTTTATTACATCTATTAGACGATTGAGCTGAGCCTGTATTTCAACAAACTGATCAGGTGTTGAGTTTGTTTTGATGGTTATTCTTGATACTTTTCGATCGTGGGTTGGTGCACCGCAAATAGACTCCATATTGTAGCCCCTACCTGAGAACAATCCAGTTATTCTGGAGGTTACGCTCGGTTTATTTTCTACCAGCATTGTTAAAATATAGGATTGTTCTTCCATGGAATCACCTTAGAAAAAATGTTCTAGAATTAAATTCTTCTCCTAACCCGCTTTGAGCCGTTGACATTTTAAAATAAAAAAGAAATCGCTGCAAGTCCCTGCGAAATGCTGAAATACAAAGCCTCATGTCTTTCATAATAGCGTTAGATTCGAATTTATTTTTCTTTGAAGAATCAAGTTACAGTTCTAATTGTTACAACTTAATGTCATTTAATCCCCAGTTGTAAGGAAGAAATTTGAGCTTCGGTGATGAACCGTTCTCCTTGATTTGTTGACTGATCTCTATAGAGAGATAGTGAAGTACAAAGGTAAGTAGCGATTGCTTCTCTCCTGTTTTATTGACTTTCAGCCAGTCTGTAAAATCTTCCTCATACCATTCAAAGATCGACGAAAGATAAAGAGTATCTGATGACGCGTCATAACGCACTCTGGTTGGGTCGTTAATAAATTTACGGGTTTCAGCATCTAATTGGCGGTCCAGTTCCTCTCCAGAGAAGGGGATCCGAGGGAGTTTGGGACAACTTTGGGAAGCACAGTTAAGCGCAAAATGAATGCGGGGTTCATTAAAACGTTCACGGATGACTGAATTTTCGAGATAGTACAAGCTGGTTTCCTGACCACCATAGGTGAAGCGCTGAAATAAAAAAAACCCGCTTTTGCTAGGAAAGAAGAACAATATTGTAGGTGCCTGCACGTCTTCAATACTGCTTATGGGATAATACTCGATGACTCCTTTGAGAACAGTGGCATTATAGGCGTTGATCCAGTAGGCAAGTTTGTGGTTTTGAGAGGGAAACAGCCAGGGATGGCTATCTGGGCTATATGCAGCGATTTGGGCATAAAACAGGTTGAGCTGAGTAGGTTTTTTAACAAGTTGCCTGTAAGCCACCAGACCATTGTCATTCACATACGCTGCCAGAACGTCTGCGTAATTGTGGTATGTAAATTCGGTTGGTTCCTTGGTGGATATTTTTGTCAGGTCTGTTGTTCTCGGCTGTATTTTGGTACACCCTGTAAAGAGCATAAGAAAAAATATTAAGACGAGGTAATTGGTAAGTGATATTGTTGACTTCATTTTCGATTACCTTTGGCGAATCGGTGGAGGTTGTTGAAGGCACAAAAAGAGTAGACACCATCGGTCTCAGCAATTGCATAGTTACATAGAGCAATGCGATTCTCATCCAATGAATCTTTTTCCATAAAGCTCTTGGCAAAAAGTAAGATGTGTTGTGCCTTCAGGATTGAGGAGAGTTTTTTCGATTTGCCAAATATTGATGAGGCTTCAAGTAGAGCTCTCCATGCTTTGGGATTGGTTATGTGTTTTCGGGCAAACTTTTCCTTGCCCCGAAAGAGATCGGCTATTATTTCACGGGAATTATTACCCAAGAAATGTGAAAGCGTTTTTGGGGAGATATGCTTGAAAAGAGGCTCAAGTTTTCCGTCAATGAGATAGAGCAAGGACATGGCGTTGCACTGCGAATGTCCTAAGATGTCGGTAGCAAAACCTCCGGGAGAAATACGGCTGAGTTTTTCTATACGTTGAATAAGTTCTGGTAAATGATAGCCGGGATCAATGCTGTCGACTTCAAAGCGACCGGTAAACCGGGCAGCAGATTGAAAGTTGATTGCTCGCACGGTATCTATGTTGTTAATAGCAAAGCGGACGATATCACCAAGTTCGTTATCATTGATATCCCTAATAACTGCCACTGCCAGAGTGCAGCAGATTTCAGCATCCCGGATAGCTGTAAGGCTACGTGAACGGACTTCACTCATGTCTCTTCCCCGGATCTGCATGTAGGTCGCTTTGGTGAGCCCGTCGAACTGTAGATATACAGCAGTTAAACCATGATCAACGAGTGAGAAAAGATAGCTTGGCTCCTGACTGATCCTGATACCATTGGTGATGAGTTCAATGTTTTTAAAACCAACCTTTTTAGCATAGTGTATCACTTGTGGAAGTTCCCGATGGAGAGTTGGTTCACCGCCACTGATCTGCAAAGGTATTGGACCTGCAACTTGTAGCAGATTCTTAAGCCGGAGCTTTATCTCTTCAAGCGATACATCGCTTGATGTATTTCTGGCTGCAGAAAAACAGACGGGACAGGTCATGTTGCACCTATTAGTGATTTCAACCATTGCCATGAGCGGAGCGTGGTTCATAGTCTCAAAATTACCCAGCCTATATCGTGATAAGGGAGATCTTGTCAAACCTATTGTCATAATTGGACATCCTTTTGTGGTATGAAAAAATGCCATAAGAGGCAAAGTTGAAAAAATGATGATGTTTTGAATATTTGATTTTGCGTAATCTGCTTATTTGGTTATTGTAATTTCTCATTGCTCAATAATATGTGAAATTGCCTATCTTTGATGTTCTACTCCCATAAGTTATTCCATCTAAAAGAGCTCTGCCAATATTTAAGATGTATAATCCGAGCAGTTTATCCATTGAAGAGAGATTAACCATTAAACAAAAACCTAACGCATAATTTATTTCTTTTTAATGACAAAATATGGTAATGCCTGATTGGTAATCTATGTTTGATACATAAGTTTATGGCTATGACTACACTATTTGATATCGGCCTTTGTCTGCAATTTGGAGGGAACTATGGCAATTAATGAACGAAGAAACGCTTACAGAATGCCTGTTAACATGCCAATCACCGAAGAATATGATTCTTCAAAGCAGGATGTCATCGCTGTAGACATAAGTGAGCATGGTATGCATTATAATAGACCCAAAGACAGCAATAGCAGGAAAGGTAAGGAAGTAATGTTAACTTTTTCGCTTATTAATAGGTTAAAACCTATAAAAGTGTTGAGCTGGGTCGTGAGTGAGCTTGTTGTAGAGGATAAGATAGCGACCCATGTAACATTTATGTTTTTGCCAGAAAAAGACGAAGAAGCGATCCGGGACTTCGTTGCATCGCAGAAGAATCTCATACAAAACTAATCGGTTGAGATATTTACACCCCTTAGACATGCGTTATATTCTACATATCAAGCTTGGTAATAGGTATTGAGCGAAATTGAGACTATTGCCAGGATGGAAATAGAATAATATATATGTTTCCAGGAGGTTAAGCATGGAATCACAACACCAAAAAACTTTTGTCCAAGATAGTGATGGAGAAAGATATGTATGTGAGTTCAATGATGAAAACAAACACTCACATGACTATGAAAAACTCAATGATGAGGAGAAATCCCACTGTAAACCGATAGAATTCCCCTGGAACTAATTGGCTTAAAAACTTTTAGCAACGCTCTTGAAAGGGTGGCAAGGTAAGTGTCTTGCTACCCTTTTTTTATTCTTTTACATCTGGCTTATCAGGTGGAAGGCTGCGGTAGCGTATCACGATGTGGTTGAATTGCAGCACCAAGCCAGGCAATCATTTCACCCAGATTCTTCATGTTATTAAGCCCCTCAGTATCACTATTTACCTCACCCTTGTCTCTTCCCATGCCGAAATTCCAATAGGTTGAGCCTGGTATAATCATCTGATTCATGAGAAACATGTGGTTAATTGTGTCGTACACATGAGTTGCCCCACCCCGTCTCACTGCGACTACAGCAGCACCTATTTTTCCACTGAAGGCACGGTTATTTGCCAAAGCCACATAACCAGATCGGTCGAGAATTGCTTTCATCTCACTACTGACATCGGTAAAATAAGTAGGTGAACCGAGTATCAGCGCATCTGCTCTGACCATTTTTTCCATTGTCTCATTAAAAAGGTCTGTTTTGATGGAACACTGCATATTCATTTTTTCTCTGCACTTTCCACAAGCAATGCATCCTCGCACTGGTTGGCCACCGACCTGGACTAATTCGGTTTCCCAGCCAGCATATTCAAGAGGCTGAAGAGCATTTTTCAAAAGAATTTCGGTATTGCCGCCTTTTCTCGGGCTGCCGTTAATTGCCAGAACATACATAATTACACCTTTTGTTTGGTTGTGGTGGATGATTGTTGTCTTCCTCTTGTACTTTAGCTGGTGTCGAGTATAGTGCATGCATTATTTTGTTACAAGTACTGTCATAATTGTATGGTACTTACATTGAGTATAGTATTGAGGTCGAGCAATGGTAAAAGCGTGTAGTTCGAAACGACTTGGTGGCAGGGAATATAGATGTTTTTTTGAATTAACCCTTCAGGTAATTGGTGGCAAATGGAAACCGATAATTATCTATCAGCTTGCTGTTGAAGGAGTAATGCGTTTTGGTGAACTCAAACGCAGTGTAGTTGGGGTGACGGAGAGAATGTTGACACGCCAGTTGCGGGAGCTGGAAAAAGATGGACTTGTTCATCGGCGGGTTTACCGTCAGGTACCTCCAAAGGTGGAATACTCCTTGAATCCGCTTGGTGTAAAGCTCATTCCGATACTCTTGCAGATGCGTAAGTGGGGGGTGGAATATGAAAAACATTTACAAAAGGGAGATAAAATCAACAACGAGGATTTCGAGAAACTATCCCCGCCTCAGATAGCCACCATCTATCAACAGCAGATGTAAGCACTTCTTGTCTAAGCTTTCGCTTTAAGAAGAAGTATCTCCATATATCTGGATTGTAATTGTTTATTGGCAAGGAGTTGTTTGACCGGCGGCAGCTTGAAAATAACCTTGAAAACTGCTGCGAGTGCTCGATGGCTATAGAGCACACGATTGTCAAAAATGAGATCCTGCAGCTTTCCTCTCTCTATGGCCATAATAACTGTACGTCGAGTGCTATCGAGTGGTGAGATGATCCGGTTTTCGCGCTGCCTCAAATTGAGCGCTTTGTTTATACACTGACGCACGCAAACTCCACACCCCAGGCAAATTTCTTCTTCCAGTTTCGCTTTCTTTCTTTTGGGTTTTTGGGGATTATTGGCGTTTACCAGCGACATCGCTTGAACCGGGCATACTTCAACACATTTGCCGCACCCAATACAGTTGTTATCAACTTCAGGTAGATAATTGGTTGTGTGGATGGGGTTGAGAAAAGCAAAACGTTGTGCTGCCAGCATTGCCTCACAGCAGCAGCCGCAACAGTTACAGATAAAATTAACCCTTCTTTGAACATTCTCGCCAAATTGTACCAGATTATTCTCATACGCCTGGTTGAGGAGATCTAAACATTCCGGAGTATCCACTTCTCTGGCATGACCATGCCTGATGAGTGAGGCGGCTGAGGTGTTGAAGGTCATGCAGATTTCCATTGGAGCTGAACAGGCTCTGTCTTTATGCTCCATTTTATGCCGGCAATAACAGAGACCAATACCTCGATGGCTAGCAGTTTTAATAACCTCTGAGGCTCTCTCATAATCAAGCACATGGATGGTTTCGTGCACTGGCAAGACCGGTTCATGCACAAAAACCCGACCTAGCTGGGTATCACCATAGGTGAACAGCTCGCGAACAAAATCTTCTTCTTCATTGAGGTATTGATAAAAAAGCTCACTAAGGGCCTTTTGGTCAAGATCATCGCGAATGCGCATCAAAGAGAACTCAAAAAAACCAGCCATTGGCGGTGGTAAGACATATTCGGTCCCGTTTTTTTGAACAATATCCACAAGTAGAGCCCGGGATGCCAGCCTATCAAGAATCTTGGTTGTTTCATCAAGGCTTTTTTTCCAAATAATTGCGGCTTTCTCCGCAGTAAATGGCCTAATTGGCAGAAGAGAAACTAAGTTCGCTTCTGTTTCACTAAAGAGAATTTTTAAAATTTTATTGAGGAGTTGGGATGGAGGTGCCCCCTGTGGAAACCGGTTGAGACGATCCACCAGTTCTGCATATCCTGACTTTTGAATATGGTGAGCCATGATAATAATCCTGCAACATGAGAAAATCTGGAAATTGGTCATGCTGTGACGCATTTACATGACTATACAGAAGGTTAAGGAAAAAATCCAGCCTTCAGACATGTCATCTTCTCCTGCCACCAGAAGAGTAAAGGAGCAAGTAGTGGAGTATCGTACTACACTTTTTACATTAGATGTCTGGACTAATTTCAGCAAGTACAGGATTTTACGATGTCCACTTCAGTTAATGCAAAACCAGTTCTCCAAATTGTAGTCGGGAAAATTGCAGTTTAACTAGTAGTAGATCATTTAACTAGGTAAAGGCGGTGGGTTTTTCTTATCTTATGCCATAGCTCTTTGACTATAACCATGGCCGGATCTTCAAATCTATCGTAGCCATGACCAAGAAAATTTGAGCATGATGTAAGTAACTCATGGTTACCGTTGTAGAGTCCAAACTCTCTGCGTATTGTTTTTGCAAGAGCAAGATAAACTGAGGTTTCAAGATCATTTTCGGACATTGAGGCAAGAATAACCTTATCTCGTAACGAGAGGTCGGCATAAAGAATATCGACAACTTCCTCGACTGTTCTTGGTAGGCTTGTAGGTTCGGGACTGTTAAGTGGTTGAAACATCATAGAACTATTTAGAACTCCCAGGGTTATTTGAGCGGTAAATACACCGCATTATCATAATTTAATCGGAAACAGCAGGTAACGGAAAGAGAACTACACACTGATGTTTCCTGTTAGAGAAACAATAATACATCTGTTTATCATGTCATCTTGGTTTTCGTTGTAATTGCGAGGGAAATTGCAGGAAATATCAGGATGATGAATAATAAATTAATGATAGTGTTTGAAAAATTGATGCTTGATTCTCTGGAAAAAAGGGAGTATTGACGGGGTGAATAAAAAGATCGAATAAGCATGTGAATGAGAAAAATGAAAAAAATACGTTTTCTGCTTGAATATTTCGTACTCGCGAGTATCGGCATAATCATACGTCGCTTACCCCGTAAGGCCATAGTTTTTTTTGGGGCGAGGGCGGGAGATTTTATATATTATTGTGCCCCTATCCGTAAAAAGCTGACTATAGGTCAATTGGCCGAGGCGTTCCCTGAAAAAGATCCCCAGGAAATCAAGGCTATTGCACGAGAGGTCTATCGAAATCTGGCAACAAACAGCATTGAACATCTCTGTTTATCCGGGATTTCCAAAGATGAACTGCTGAAGGTAGTAGATTTGGTGAATATGGATATCCTGGACAAAGCCTTGGCCCAAAATAAGGGTATTATTTATGTTGGTGGACATTTCGGTAACTGGGAATATATGGGAAGTGCTGTGAGTTTGCTGGGATATCCTGTTTCCTATGTCGTTGCTGATATAGCCAATCCCTATATAGACAAAATGGTAAATAACCATAGGAAAGAAACCGGTGTTACCATTCTTACCAAAGATGTGGCTGTCCGAGGAACATTGAAAACCTTGAAAAACAAGGGGACAATGGCAATGCTGATGGATCAGGATGCTGGCAGGAATGGTATATTTTTAGACTTTTTTAACAAACAGTGTTCCACGGTCAGGGGACCTGCCCTATTTGCTCTGAAAACCGGTGCTCCTGTCCTGTTTGTTGCCAATATACGTCAGCAGGACGGGACTATCAAAGCTGTTTTTGAAGAAATAGATATTGATTATGAAAAAGGGCAAACAGAGGAAAATATTAAAAATATCATGCAGTCATGTACTTCCAAACTGGAGTCATACATTCGTAAATATCCGGGCCATTGGTTCTGGATGCATCGCCGTTGGAAAACCCAGCCCGTCGATCTGGATAGTAAACAAAATCAATAATCAAGTACATCCTGAGTCTCTTGCAAAACTGTCTTTTCATCCTGACTCTGCGTTATGCTCAAAATTTTATCCTCGAAATATTAGGTATATACCTATGGTAAAATTTATCGCAAGCCTTGATTCTGAAAGAAAACCCTAATTTTGAAAAAGGCTCATCCTTAATTTACTGTGCGCTGTTTAGCCCGAATATTTCATTAATAATTTAATGATCACAGATAAAAACATTTTATTTCGACACATTACGAGTATTACGAGTATTACAAGGGCAATCTCTGGCAATACAAAGTGTGCTGTCCAAGGTTGCCAACATTATTCACCTTTCGGGCGAGCCTGAAAGACCCATGGCCTTCGTTAGCGAGGGTTCGCGGTAGAAAACTACAGCTTCACCCTCGATGCCTTAGCCATAAACCTTTCAGAATCGTGAAATATCCGGGCTAGCCGTAAATCTTCCGTGTAATTATTGAAATATCAAAGCCTTTACCGGTTTAGTTCGAAAACTGCTATGTTTGTAATGTGTTGAAAAGAAGCTTTTACCGTGGTGGTTGAGTTTTCATGAAATATCCGCTTTAGACATCTTCTATCAGTTAAGGTTTTTCAGCACTTCGTTGAGACTGTCGCGTGCATCTCCAAAAAGCATGCGGGTATTATCCTTATAGAAGAGAGGGTTGGTTACCCCGGCGTAACCCGTTGCCATCGACCTTTTCAGCACGATTGTAGTTTTTCCTTTCCAGCACTCAAGAACCGGCATTCCCGCGATTGGACTATCAGGTACTTCCTGAGCGGCAGGATTGACTATATCGTTGGCTCCGATAACCATCGAAACATCAACATTCGGGAAATCTTCATTTATTTCGTCTAATTCAAAAACAATGTCGTAGGGCACTTTAGCCTCGGCAAGAAGAACATTCATGTGCCCCGGCATCCGACCTGCTACCGGGTGAATTCCAAAGCGGATGTTTACCTTTTTTTCCCTTAGCTGCCTGGTAATGTCGTAAACTACATGTTGTGCCTGGGCAACTGCCATACCATAGCCAGGTATTATCATAACTTCTTTGGCTTCACGTAAAAGTTCAGCGACCTCTATTGCACTGATGGAACTGATGTCGCCTTCACTGTCTTCATCACCTTGTGGCTTGCTGCTTTCTGTACCAAACCCACCTGCTATGACAGAGAGAAAGTTGCGGTTCATGGCCCGGCACATAATATAGCTGAGAATTGCACCGCTGCTCCCTACCAGAGCCCCAACCACAATCAACAGATCATTATTCAGCATGAAACCGGTTGCTGCTGCAGCCCAGCCAGAATAGCTATTCAGCATGGAGATCACAACCGGCATGTCGGCTCCACCTATGGCCATAACCATATGCACGCCAAATATAAGCGATATGATGGTCATAAGAACCAGGGGTACTATACCATTTCCCACCGCTGATTGAGAGACAAACTCCACACCGAGCCAGATTGCCCCGAGCAGCATGAGCAAATTAAGAAAATGACGGGCAGGAAGGAGCAAAGGCTTGCCGCTGATCTTGGCGCTGAGTTTACCGAAAGCGACAACAGATCCTGAAAAGGTCAATGCTCCAATAAGGATCCCAATATAGGTCTCAATGTCATGAATAGTCTTATTTATGCCGACAAGGCTGGTGTCGTGATCAAGGAAATTGGCAAATCCAACCAGTACTGCCGCCATTCCCACCAGGCTGTGCAATATTGCCACTAGCTCTGGCATCTGTGTCATTTCGACTTTTTTCGCCAGGACAAGCCCAATTGTGCCACCGACGATGACCCCGCCGAAAAGAATTATATAATGGGCCGACACCAACCCCAGTATTGCAGCAGTCAGGGCAAGCAACATCCCCATGATGCCATAGACATTGCCGCGCCTTGATGTTTCAGGTTTGCTGAGACCACCCAGCGCCAAGATGAACATAATACTGGCACCAATGAACGATACTGTGACAAAACCATGTGTCATCCTTGTCTCCTATTTTCTAAACATTGATAACATTCTTTGGGTTACTGCAAATCCACCAAATATATTCACGCTGGTAATGAGGATCGCAATCGCTGCTAATATGATGATGAGTAGGTTATCTGAAGAGATTTGAAGAAGTGCACCAATAATTATAATACTGCTGACAGCATTTGTTACACTCATTAGGGGGGTGTGCAGCGCTGGTGTTACATTCCAGACTACCATATAGCCGACAAAGCAAGCGAGAACGAAGACGGTAAGATGATTCATGAATTCCGGTGGGGCAACACTGCCGATCCCCAGAAAGCACAGGGTAACCAAAAAAGCTGCCAAGGCCATACCCCAGGGTTTGTTTTGCTTTTGAAGTGGGATTTTTTCAACCTCAGGATTTTTCTTTGGTGTTGGATTAACTGATATTTTCGGAGGTGGTGGAGGCCAGGTAATCTCACCATTTTTTGTGATTGTAGCACCACGAATTATCTCATCGTCCATATTTACAACCACCACACCATCTTTTTCAGGTGTCAGGTCCACCAGGAGATGGCGCAGATTGGTAGCATATAATTGGCTGGATTGAGTTGCGAGGCGGGATGGTAGATTTGTATATCCTATAATTGTCACACCATGCATGGTAATTACTTTATCCGGTTCACTGAGTTTACAGTTGCCTCCCATTTCTGCTGCAAGGTCAACAATGACGCTACCGGTTTGCATGCTCTCAACCATTGGTTCGGTTATCAATTCAGGTGCTGGTTTACCCGGGATGAGAGCTGTAGTTATAATGATATCAACCTCCTTGGCCTGTTGGGCAAAGAGGTCCATTTCAGCTTGAATAAACTCTTCACTCATGACTTTAGCATAGCCACCTTCACCAGTGCCGTCTTCATCGTTGAAATCAAGCAGCAGAAACTCAGCATCCATACTTTCCACTTGTTCCTTTACTTCTGGTCGGGTATCGAAGGCCCTCACAATTGCTCCCATACCTTTGGCAGTGCCAATCGCCGAGAGACCAGCGACACCTGCGCCAATTACAAGAACCTTAGCCGGGGGTATTTTGCCTGCTGCGGTGATCTGGCCGGTAAAGAAACGACCAAAATGCTGGGCTGCCTCAATTACAGCACGATACCCAGCGATGTTCGCCATAGAGCTTAAGCCATCCATTTTCTGGGCACGCGAAATACGGGGAATAGAATCGACGGCAAGAGCAGTAACCTGTTTCTCTGCTAGTGTTTTGAGCAATTTTTCATTTTGGGCTGGCTGAAAAAAACTGATTAGAGTCTGTCCTGAACGTAACAGTTCAACTTCATTGCTCTGACCAAGGGATTGATTCTGTGGCGGTCTTACCTTGAGGATTATATCAGCGTTCTGGTAGAGTGATTGCACATCTTTTACTACTTCAACATTTGCCAGTTGATAGTCATCATCGGTGAATTTCGCTCCAATTCCTGCCCCTGACTCAATGACAATATCAAAGCCAATTTTTTGTAGTTGCATTGCCACATCAGGGGTTGTGGCGACGCGATCTTCACCTGGATAAATTTCTCTGGGAATCCCGATACGCATGTGCTTTCTCCTTATTTTACATGGATGTATTTACGAGGGATACCGAATTTCAGTCGCTGGCCAATTGCGGTTTCCAGCTTTGAGCATCTTCTTTTTAAATATTAAGGACAACAGTAATCATTGATATCTTAAAAAAAATCTATACAGCAAATGAAAGTTAGAAAAGCTGATGATTTTATTCTTATTCTGTAAGTAAACTAGACTTCGGTAAAAGCTGCTGATAGCAGAAATTGGCAACCTGATATCTACCAACCACAGCAGATATCAGATATACCAAGGTATTGAGTGTCGATTAAGTTGCTTTATCCCTCTTGATTATACAGGTAATTGAGATCAACGATGACACCAGCTAATTCTTTTTGGAAATAAGCCCGCTGTTCAGGGGTAAATGTTGAGGAAATGTCAGCGATAAGTTGAGCGAATCCATGGCTGTTTTTCTGCACAGCGTGACGATATGATTCGGTATAGAATTGCTGAGGTTGAAGGAGAAATTGTTGCATTTTTACACTAAAAGCAGGGTTCTTTCTTTCGTTGAGCAATCCGATGAATTTTTCTCGCCAGCTATTCCTATAGGCCAGCCATTCCTGTGTGGTATTTATTCTACTGAGGCTCCATTTGTTAGTCAGATATTTTTGCTTGTCAGAAATCGAACCGATCCAATCTTCGAGGTTTTCAACCATTTTCTCACGATAATAGCGACGTTGTTCTTGGTCATCTCGATCGCCATATTTTTCTTCTAAGTTCCTGTGGTCAGACTGTAGGGCTGTGCTAATTTGTTTTACCTGATTATCGGATAAATCCTGGGCGAGCAGTATAAGATCTGGCATTGATTCAGAAAGAAGAGCCAACCACATCTCTGTGAGTTCGTCGAAAAAAAGGAGCACCTGTTGCCTGCTCATGGGTTCAACTTGTGCATCTTTGAGCGAGTTGAAAAAATCAGCATATCGTGGCAGTTCAACTGAACGATGCCATCCGAGAAACTTGAATGTTGCCCGGTCAAATAACTTTTCCTGCTGATCTGTCAGGGTGACATAGTCATCTAAGTACCAGGGTAGAATCCAATCCAGGTAACCATACATCATCCGAAAAGAGCAGGCAGAAAGAGAAATTGTGAGAAGAACGAGTAGTGTGAGTAGGGTTTTTTTCTTTTTGTAGTTAATGCTTTTCATTGTCATATCCTCCAAGTCGGACTCAAACATCCAATTACACATCTGATGATGAGCCAACTACACATCTGATTGGAAGATGTAATTTATAATGGTGGGGTCTATTACCCTTTGCTATTTACACTATGGGGTAAAGTAGCATGGAGTCAAGGCTGAGTTGTCTTGTTGTCTTTATGGAAATCATCAGACAAACAATCTCAGCATGCAATTTAATGCAGGTGGGGGATTACTGGGTATTGAGGATATCCATGATTCGTACACGATAGTCGACTATGTCATTTCGTAGTGAGGAGAGATTTGCAATTTTTTCGTCTACCTTGGATATGTGAAGGTCTAAGATCTCAATGAGCTTTGGTGTAATTGTGTGGAAATTTTGTTGGTTTATATCGTAATTCTCGGCTAATTCCTGCATTTCTTTCAAGGAAATACCTAATTCTTTCAGCTTGAGGATGAATTTCAATCGTAGGATATCATCTTTCGCATAAGTTCTGGTACCACCGCCAAGGCGCTCTGATTGGCCCATCAAACCAATTTCTTCATAATAGCGTATCGTTCTTGTAGTTATACCTAGTTCTTTGGCCAATTTACCTATTTGAACAGTTCCCTCATTTCTGCCTGTATTCATGCTTATTACCAAGTTATTGCGATTGTTCTGGTCATTTGATCCTTTAAGAGGAGATGAACAGAAATTTAGAGTAGTGAGACTACTTGACCTTTACGTAACTTTCATAGAAAGATAGCATTACATGAAGATGGTTGTCAACCGAAAAACTTTGCTTTTATTATAATAAAAGAATAGAGGTTAGGTGAAATTATATTACATTATTATTTTCTGTTGACCTTTACGTAAAGAAGCTGTATAAGGTTTGGGAGATAGTTATAATAACCATATTTCCACAGCGTAAATACAGAGGGTGCGCTATGCTATTCGAATTAACCGAGGAACAAAGTCTGCTTCGCGATATGGTGAAAAGTTTTGCCGAAACAGAGGTGGCTCCTACGGCTGCTGAGCGTGATGAGAATGAGCGTTTCGATCGCAATTTAATGTTTACCCGGCTCGCCGAACTCGGGTTGACTGGTATTGTGTTTCCTGAAGAATATGGGGGTGCGGCTGCCGACTATATCAGCTATGCAATCGCAGTAGAGGAACTATCGAGAGTATGCGCTTCAACTGGCGTCACTCTCTCGGCCCATCTTTCCTTAGGCGCTAATCCTATATATCTCTTCGGCACCGAAGAGCAGAAACAGAGGTTTCTTGTGCCACTTGCTGCAGGTGAAAAAATGGGGGCATTTGGACTAACTGAACCTTCGGCTGGTTCCGATGCCGGGGGGACGAAAACTACCGCGGTGAAAGATGGTGAAAACTGGGTATTGAATGGCACCAAAATATTTATTACAAATGGTGGTGAGGCGGAAACCTACATCGTCCTTGCACGAACTGATAAAGATGCGCAAAAGCATAGGGGGATAAGCGCATTTATTGTTGAGAAAGGTACTTCTGGTTTGACTTTTGGCAAGAAAGAAAAGAAGATGGGCATTCGCTCTTCACCTACAATGGAATTGGTTTTTGAAAATTGCAGGATTCCGGTAGATAATCTTTTAGGTGAGGAGGGACAGGGCTTTAAAGTTGCGATGAAAACGCTGGATGGGGGCAGAATAGGCATAGCTGCGCAGGCCTTGGGTATTGCTCAGGGAGCCTTGGAGGAAACTGTGAGCTATACCAAAGAAAGAAAACAATTTGATGTCCCTGTCGCCAAATTTCAAGGCGTTCAGTTCCAGTTAGCCGATATGGCAACCCAGATAAATGCTGCGCGACTGCTGGTCTACAAAGCAGCCTACCGGGCGAGTAATAATTTATCCTACTCACAGGACTCGGCAATGGCTAAACTTTTTGCCAGTGAAACCGCAATGCGGGTAACAACCCAGGCGGTACAACTTTTTGGCGGGTATGGCTATACCCGTGAGTTTCCCGTTGAACGAATGATGCGGGATGCCAAAATTACAGAGATTTATGAAGGAACGAGCGAGGTTCAACGTCTGGTAATTGGTGCTGGACTGATCCGTTAGAGTGTTTTTGATAATAAATGGAGCAAGAGATGGAGTTTACCCGAGAGATTTATTGGAATGTGGGGCATGGGTTTCTGACACTTGGACCGATGTATCTTTTGGCATTTACGGCAATAGGAATACTTGTCTATGGATTTATTCAGCGGATAAAAGTCTATAAAACAGGATTACCGCTTGAGCGCACGGATCAACCCGCTGCACGGTTTGGAGATGCGCTAAAGACAGCGCTTCTGCAGATCAAAGTTGCAAGGGTGGCTATCCCAGGTATTTTTCATTTAATTTTCTTTTGGGGTTTCTTTCTCCTATTTATTGGTACCACGCTCATTGTAATCCAGGCAGATTTCACCGATTTGTTCTTTGATGTCATCTTTCTCAAAGGAACTTTCTATAAGCTATTTTCCATAACTCTGGATATTGCCGGTCTGGCAGCGATTATTATGTTGGGTGCGCTGCTGATCAGGCGCTATATAGTTCGCCCTGAGGGTCTTGAGACCAAAAAAGATGACGCCTATATGCATGGATTGATGTTTGTCATTCTTATCACCGGTTTTATCATTGAAGGCTCGCGGATGGCTGTCACCGAGATTGGAGCACCGGTATCAGCCTGGTCTCCTGTTGGCCTCCTGGTGGCAAAGTCTTTGTCTGCTGTAGGAGAGGATGGTTTACGATTACTTCATAAACTTACTTGGTGGTTTCATTTTGTGCTGGTCATGGCATTTATTGCCTCCATCCCTTTTACCAAATTCCGCCATATTTTTACCACCAGTGTAAATAGTTTTTTTACTGATCGCGGTCCCACAGGCAAACTCGCTACCCTTGATCTTGAGGATGAGGAGGCTGAGAGTTTTGGCGCAGTTGGTTTAGCTGACTATACCTGGAAAGATATCTTTGATGCCGATGCCTGTACCATCTGTAAGAGATGTCAGGATCGTTGTCCTGCCCACACCACGGAAAAACCACTTTCGCCAATGAAGATTGTCAATCAGATTAGTGATTTGGCCTTTTCTGAATCTTCGGAGCAAGGATTGGTAGACACTTTTAGCAAAGATGCGATCTGGGCATGCACAACCTGCAGGGCTTGTGAAGACATTTGCCCGGCTTCAATTGAACATGTCCGTAAGATTATAGATGTACGCCGCAGTCTGGTACTGATGGAGGGTGAATTTCCTGGTGAAGAAGTAATGACAGCCATGGAAAATACCGAAGTCAACGGCAATCCACTGGGTCTTGGTTATGCTTCCAGGGGAGATTGGTGCGAGGAGTTGGATGTCAGTGTAATGGCTAATAATAATGAGGCGGATGTTCTCTATTTTGTTGGCTGTTATGGATCCTTTGATAAACGTAACATCAAGGTTGCTCAAAGTTTTATCCAGTTGTGCAATAAAGCAGGGGTGAAGGTTGGAGTGCTGGGTAAGGAGGAGAAATGTTGCGGTGAACCGATGCGTAAGATGGGCAATGAGTATCTTTATCAAACTCTTGCTATGGAAAATATTGAAACCATAAAAGGCTACGACATCTCAACAATTGTCACTACCTGCCCACATTGTTATAACACCTTGGCTAAGGATTACAAAGATTTAGGGCTTGACGTTGAGGTTGTTCCTCATGCTGTATATCTTGAGAGGCTCATGGCGGAAGGAAAACTCAATATCCAGTCTGCGGATTTGAATTGCACCTATCATGACTCTTGCTATCTGGGGAGACATAATGATATCTACTCAGCACCACGGAATCTTATTAACGTTGCCGGTGGCAAAATAGTTGAAATGGAGAAAAGCTTTGACCAGGCCTTTTGCTGCAGTGCCGGAGGAGGCCGAATACTTGCTGATGAAAATATTGGTACCCGCATAAGTGAAAAGAGAGTGAAGATGGCAGCTGCAACGGGAGCACCGCAGCTACTTTCCAACTGTCCCTTCTGCCTCACAATGTTTGAAGATGGAATTAAGGGGGCTGAGCTTGAGGGGCAGCTAGAGCCCAAGGATATTGCTGAAATACTGGCAGATAGAATTTAACCTTTCTGGCGATACCCTGAACAATTTGAAAGTGATTACATTTACTAATAGGGAGTGTGGAGAACACGTGAACTGGAGGAAAATATGAAAATCCTAGTATGCATCAAACAGGTGCCGGACATGGAGTCCAAGTTCAAGGTCAATGATGAGGCCAAATGGTATGATAGCGGTGATTTAGCCTGGCGCATGAATGAATATGATGAGTATGCGGTAGAGCAAGCTGTTCAGCTAAAAGAACAGCTTGGTGAGGCGGACTTGACGGTATTATGCATTGGACCCGATAGAGTAAAAGAAACCATGAAGAAAGCTCTGGCAATGGGATGTGATCGCGGTGCCCATGTCACAGATGATGATTTTTTTCGTAAAGATCCCATGGAGATTGCTTCTATTATTGCTCAATATGCCCAGGATAAGAACTTTGATGTGATCTTCACCGGTATGCAATCGCAGGATAGAGGTAGTGCCCAGGTAGGTGTATTAGTTAGCGAAATGCTTGATGTGGCCTGTGTCACAACCGTTGTTGAATTTGTCTATGATGGTGGAGAGATCAACGTAAAACGCGAACTCGAAGGCGGAGTACGGGCAAAAGTAAAAACCTCAGCACCGGCACTTATAACCTGCCAGCTTGGTCTGAACACCCCTAGGTATCCTACCCTGCCGAATATTATGAAGGCAAAGAAGAAGGAGCTCCTTTCAACGCCGGTAAATGAGTTGTTAAAGGTTGAGGGTCAACAGGAGACCGCTTCCATCTATTTTCCAGAGAAAAAAGGTGGTGGCTTGATACTAGAAGGTGATGTTTCCGATCTCTCCGATCAACTCATTAGGATTCTCAAAGAAAAAACCAGCGTGCTGGCTTAGGAGGAATATATGAAGACCTTACTTATCGCTGAATATAGAGAAGGAAAACTTCAAGGTTGTAATAGTGAGCTTATCGCTTTTGCTGATAAAACCGGGGCTGAAAGTGTAATGTTTCTGGTGGGTGATGAGGCCGATTTACCTGGCTACCAGGGAACTCTTTATCTAGCAGATGTTGATGATTTCGGGGAGTATAACCCATCTGTGCATCGAGATTTGATCCTTAAAGTGGTCGAACAAGAAAATCCTGATATTGTCGTGTTCAGCCATTCTTCATATGGCTGGGATTTGGCACCACGGGTTGCTTTTCGCATGAAAGCTGCCCAGGTTTCAGAGGTTGTAGAGACTGTCGATTCCATGCCAGTTGTGCCTGCCTGTAATGCGAAATTACGCAGAAATATAAATGTCACAACTGAAAAGGCGGTTTATACACTTCAGGCTGGTGCTTTTGCCGTAGCTGAGGAACCCACTGGAACGCCTAATGTTGAAAAACTGAGTGTCGATTCAACTGGCAAGATTGTGTTTGAAGGGTATGAAGAGGCAGAAAAGGGCGGTGTCGATTTAACCAAGTCTGAGATTATCGTCAGTGCCGGTCGCGGTGTAGGCAAACCTGAGAATATCGAGATGATTGCCTCACTGGCAGAAGCATTGAAGGGCGATTATGGTGCTAGCAGGCCAGTTGTTGACGCAGAGTGGGTGGAGCATAACCGTCAAGTTGGTACTACTGGCCAGACAGTATCGCCTAAATTGTATGTTGCCTGTGGGATTTCAGGCGCAATTCAGCATTTGGCAGGGATGAAGAAGTCTGAGTTTGTCGTGGCAATCAATACGGATAAGGATGCCCCTATTTCAGAGGTGGCAGATGTATTAATTGTGGCAGACTTGAAACAGTTTGTTCCGGCATTGACCGAAAGCATCAAGTCTCTTTAAAAAAAGCCAAGGAATAGTCATCTCAAATGATTGAAAACATATTTGCGGATTTACCACAATTATTCAAACCTGAGACCATACAGAAAACAGTGACCTATTATTTTTCCCTTGGGAAAACTAAGAAAACTGTAAAGCTTTCGTCCACCGAAATCAGCGTCGAGGATGGTAAAACCATTGATAACGCCGATTGTGTATGTAAAACCAGTGAAGAATTTTTTCTGAAAATCTGGGAGGAAGACTATCGACCCGGTTTAAAAGATTTTATGTCTGGTGTGATAAAATCAAATAATCCTGATAAATTAAAGACATTTCTTACAGCTTTTGGCAAAGCATCATAAAACTCTACGACTCCAGGGCAGGTTATCCCTGGAGTTGAAGTCGAAAATGGGGTGAAACTGGTGTTTCTTCTCACCTCTTTTTAAAGGGTAATAGGCTGATGTGAAGTATTGCACAGACGTTTAGCTCCAGGGATTATTTACGCTGTAGCAATTGAAAGTGTTTAGAAACCAGGATATCTCTACCTAATAAATGAGGATACATAAGCCCCCATGGAATATTTGACTGAAATTAATGTGAGAGGATATCATGCTGATTTCTATGGACATGTGAATAATGCGCGTTACCTCGAATTTTTTGAAGAAGATCGTTGGGCAAGACTTGAAAATGTCATAGATTTACGAAGGCTTGCCAGTAAAGGGTATGTTTTTCTGGTGGTGAACATAAATGTAAATTACCGTCGGGCGGTGCCTGTTGGTAAAACTATCCAAGTGTCCACCGTTCTGGATAAAATTGGCAATAAAAGTGTTGCCTTAAAACAGGAAATTGTTTTTAAAGAGACAAAAGATATAGCCGCTGATGCAATTGTAACTTTTGTTATACGCGATGCATCGGGTAAGGCAGTGGCAATGGAAGGTGAATTACTGGAAGAGATAAAGAAGCTGGCTACATAGTAATATTATGTAGCGTTTTACTCACCTTCGTAAGATTTATTGAAATAAATTGTACTCTGAAAGTAGAATAGGAATTGTTCAGTAGTTTTGATAGAAACTATCCAATATGTTTAATGTTGACTTGCACGTAAAAGTCATGTATAGCGTTGTGGTAAGGGTTCTGGTCTGACATGTAGCATGAGTGGGTTTTCTTGTGCGTGAGGGGCATGAATAGGCAGAATTTTGCGGCTCGTCTGAGGACAAAGGCGGGCTTTCAGTTCATCAAGATTATGGGAGAGAAGAATGAAGAAGACTATTTCAGTTGTGGCCCTAGCCTCTATTCTGGCGGCAGGATCTGCATTCGCATCCGGGTATCGCATTCCTGAGCAATCGGCAGATTCTACTGCAAAAGCTGGTGCGAACATTGCGGGTGCTTTGGGGCCTGATGCAACCTATTATAATCCAGCAAATATGTCATGGATGGGTAATGATAACTGGGTTGTTGAGGCCGATGCCAGCTATATCCATCTAACCGCAATCGACTACGATGATGCCAGATCATCGATTTTCAGTGATGAATCTTCGGATGAGAACTTTTTCATACCAACATTTTTCCTGGTTTCCCCGGAATTTAATGGCTTTCATTTTGGTTTGTCGACTACGGTGCCATTTGGTCTGGCAAAACGCTGGCCAGATGGGTATGGTCGCACCTTTGCGGAGAAATTTGCTCTTAAAGTTATAGAGTTCAATCCTACTTTATCCTACAACTTTTGTGACTGGTTCTCATTCGGAGCCGGTGCACGAGCCCTGTACAGTGAAGCCACCGTTATGAGTAACGGTGTGGTTTCCCCACCTTTAATTAGCGCCAGTCGCTATGTGGATGGTGACGCCTTAGATTTTGGCTGGAATGCAGCATTGTCTGTCAGACCTACAATGGAATCTAATATATCTATAACCTACCGTTCTAATGTTGATCTCGAGTTCGATGGTGATGTACTTCTGAGTACCAATGCTATCATGTTTCCTGGATCATCAGTGAGTACTCAGGGTGATGTCGAAATTCCAGGTCCTGCAGTGTTGGCAATATCCGGAGCCTATGATTTTGGTAAGGTAAAGGTTGAACTAACCGTCGATAGAACATTTTGGTCGGAATATGAAACACTGGACTTTGAATATGATACACCTATTGTTAATCCTGTTCTTTTCAGTGCGTTTGATGCACCTAAAGCGAAGGACTGGGATGATACCTGGGCCATTCGTATTGGCATAGATTACCGGTGGAATGCTGATCTGACACTGATGGCGGGATTTGCCTTTGATGAGAATCCAGTTCCTGACGAGACAATTGGATTTGATCTGCCTGATTCTGATGCCTGGATCTATTCTATAGGTGCTCGCTATACAATAAATCCCAAAAGCGAGGTCGCAATTGGTTTCCTTTATGACTACAAAGAAGAGCGAGATGTCAACACCTCAACAGTTGTAGGTGAGTTTTCCGGAGCATCTGCATTTTTCTTAACTCTTGGATATACATATAAATTCTAAATTTCTTCGCGACTATTATTTAAAGCCCTGCTTGCCTTATGGCAAGCGGGGCTTTTTTATTTGATGAGTAACGATAGGTATTGTGAATGGGTAGAGCTACGTTATTGAGCTACTCAAAGTAAAACCATTTAAGTTCATGCTTATCCAACAACTGGTGAGAAGTAGCAGGATGCATATTATGTCTAGGATGTATATGAGCTAAAGGCTTGGCAGCTATCGTATGATTTTTTGGCTAAAACAATAAAGATGCTAATAAGTGCAAATTGGAGAAAGCAATGAACAATCAATTGAAAGGAAAAGTTGCTGTTGTTACAGGTGGATCAAGAGGTATTGGTCAAGCAATAGTTGCGAAACTGAGTAGTTTGGGTGCCAACATTCTCTTTAACTACAAAAGTGATAAGGCAAGTGCTGAAGCATTGCTTGAAGAGATAGATTCTCGAGGTGGCGTTGCTAGGATGATTCAGGCTGATATGGCAAAAGTAGCCGATATTGAGCAATTCTTTGCCACGGCTAAATCAGAATTTGGTAATGTTGATATCTTGGTTAATAATGCCGGTATTGCCATCTATAAGAACATGGCAGATTTCTCCGAGGAAGAATTCGACAAGCTTTTTACCCTAAATGTCAAAGGTGTCTTCTTCTGTTGTCGTGAGGCCGCCAGGCATATGGCTGACAATGGCTCTATTATTAATATCGGCTCAACGGTTACCCGCGTGATGCTACCGACCTACGGAGCGTATGCGGCATCAAAGGGAGCGGTTGAACAGATAACCAAAGTATTGGCAAAAGAACTTGGTAGTCGGGGAATACGGGTTAATACGCTGTCTCCTGGTCCCGTCAATACAGATCTTTTTCGTGCTGGAAAATCAGAGGAACAGATAGAACATCTGGCGTCGCTTGCAGCCTTAGGCCGAATTGGGGAAGTGGGTGATATTGCCGATATGGTTGCTCTTCTTGTAGATGAGCGGGCGAGGTGGATATCGGGTCAGAATATCCTGGTGAATGGTGGATTCGCGGCA
>CAZWVC010000012.1:0-31635 GCA_964637245.1 uncultured Desulfocapsaceae bacterium | reverse complement strand
ACGGATTGTATTCAGGTGTACTATTTTGTCGTTCAATTGGTAGACGACGAAACATGCGTACGACATCAGCACAGGAGTTAATGTTATTGTGAATTAATGGTTCCATTAAGTGGCCAACATCTCCATTCAAGGTTATCTGGCTATGAAGAGCAGTGCCGGTATAAAATCCTGATCCTCGTTGAATCAACCGGATTTGTCGATCTTCACCAAGGAGCCGCACCGCTTTGCCCCAGAAGAGATTTTTTCGAGGAATATCAAAGCCAGAATAGGTACTTGGATTGCAGATAACTTCACTGATTTCAGTTGTTAAGCTTTGGGTTAATCGTTCATCGCTGTCTAAAATAAAAATCCACTCACGTTTCACCTGATCCATCGCTTGATTTCTTGCCACATCAAAGTTGCCGGCGGCGGCATCTATCTTTGATAAGTCTTGCTTTATAACCTGTGCACCAAAGGATTGAGCAATGGCTACCGTTTGGTCATTACTGATGGCATCGGCCACAATAATTTCAGCATCCTGGGGGATAGAGTGCAGGGCTTCAGCTATTGTAGATTCCGCATTATGGGTAATCATTACAACTGATATCTTCAGCCACTCACTCATTATTCATCGTCCTTGTTGTGCCAGCGGCGCCATATGATTCCAGGCAGGCGAAGCATACCACGACTAAATCCAGCTATTGTTGCGACCGCCCTACGTTCTTTAAAACTTGCTGCTATGGAAGCCAGTTCATTATGAAGTATGGACCGCCAGTGTTCGCGCCATTCATATCCCGGTAGTGAAGCAACAAGGACGCCGAGTCGATTTCGGGCATTATAATAATCTGCATAGGTTCCATTGAAAGGAAACTTTTGGTTACTGCCGTGGCCGGTATGTGTTCCTCTGGCTCCAGGGACAAATACACATCTCCACCCTGCTGCCTGAGCACGAAGGGCTAGATCGACATCTTCATGGTAGGCGAATAGGCTTGCGTCAAACATGCCGATCTGTTCGAACATCTCAGATTTGTATAAAGCAGCAGCTGCACAGGCACCAAAAATAGCATGATTTGAAGATTCTGGGGAGGGAGCTGCCCGGCCACTAAGATAATTCTCGGCATATCCTGATTTTATCCAAACTATACCACAACTATCGACCAAATTTGGTTTGGTTTCTTGGAGAAGACAAGATGCGCAGGAACCGATTGAAGGATCAGATGTTAATACTGCATGTATTTTTGCATGCCAGTTTAAATCCAGATATACATCGTTATTTACTAAAGCAATATGCTTACAGGCATGTTTTTCCTGAACGTGCATCAGGCCATGATTAACTCCACCGCTAAAGCCAGAGTTATGATCTACAGGAAGCAATTCAATATTCGGAAATTTTTCAGGTAATAAATCGCAGGTTTGATCATTGCTACCGTTGTCCACGACAACTATAGAGCTAAATGGCTGGGTCTGCTCTTCAAGTCTTGGCAGGCAGCGCTCAAGATATTTCCAACCGTTATAGCTGACGACTATGGCCACAGAATCCTTCATGCTTTTCATCATCCTGTGATCGAACTTTCTATAACGGTCTTCTTGACAAAACGTTTAAGTCGACGTGTAGAAGAAGATATTTGACGACGTATTCTATTGTAAGGTCTGCGGCGAGTGCTTTCTTCAAGCGCTTGCTGGAGATAGATATAATCGATACCTTTGATTTTGGGTTTGTTCGGATTGCGGCTCATCTCAGGATAACCATTTATAAGGCTTAGGTCATGTTGATTGACATAGTCACCTAATTCTGTGCCGGGTTGGGGGGTATAGAAAGCAGGGCTGAAATAATCAGGATCTATGTCTTTAATCATTTTTACCGTAGCGCGGATATCATCAACTGTTTCTGTCGGAATCCCAAGCATGTAATTGGCCCATATCAAAAGTTTCTGTTCTTTGCATATTTTTGCTGCTCGAAAATTATCTTCAACCTTCGTACCTTTACGCAATAGATCAAGGATTCGTTGACTACCACTTTCGAAACCAATGAACACACCACGCAAACCGATGCTATTAAGTGCAGGCAGAAGGTCTTCATTACGAACCAATAAGTCAGACCGGCTTTGCAGAAAAAAAAGCATGTGCAGATTAGCCTGTCTGTACAACTTTACAAATTTTTGTATCCAGTCCCGATTGTGGAGTAAACAATCATCGTGAAAAAGAAAACTGGCTAACTGATGCCGATTAGCCAGCTCGCGCAGTTCTGCTATTATATTTTCTGGACTACGAGTTCGCATAACAGGGCCAAAGATCAAATCTTCCCCTGGTTTGCAAAAGGAACATTTATAAGGACATCCTCTGCCAGCAATTATAGTGGTAAATGGTGGAGGTAACTCTTGAATAAAGGCAACTTCTGGGGAGTCTACCTTGAAACCACACCGCTGCCATTCATCTATAAAAATCTGTCGATCGATAAAAGGTAATAAATCCAATTGTTGAATTTTTCCATGCTGCAATCGCTCAGCAGGTCGTTCTCCACGAGAAAATTGGGCTAGCAGCTGGGGAAATATTTCTTCACCCTCGCCCTTAACCAGATAGTCAATGTGAGGGAAACTGAGAGCATCATCAGGATCCATTGAAACATGCGGTCCGCCAGCAATTGTGATAGTCCCAGCGTTGATGCTTTTAACAATTGCGGAAGCATTTCTTACAATCTCACCATCTGCACTCATCATTGTAAAGGCAACAACTTGAGATTCTCGATCTTGTAATAACTGACGGAAATGGTCCCAACCTTTAAGAGCACGCAGATCGATAAGATCCACAAAATATCCAGCTGCTTTAGCCGTTGCGCTGATTGAGGCAAGTCCATGGGAGATCCAGCCGCCATCCATCCCCTGAAAGAGACTTTCAAACCCTTTGATGGAAATAGCGGGATAGACGAGTGTGGTTTTTAATTCCATAAACAAATTAATAACTTCAAAAGATTACTTCATCAACCTGCATCTAAACGTTGATGACAATAAAGTAAAAAAGATCTTTAAAATGATACGTATGTAACCAGAAAATGCGCAATGCGTTTTGGTAGTATATATTTTAAATCCTTGGTGTAGATAAGTGGTGAGATTCAAGATGTTTATTTGTATGAGAACCTACCAGTATAGACTGGATTATTGGTCAAGGCGGTGTGAAATGAAATAATAAAATAATCATCCTGAGCTCTGGCTATGCATTTCGCATGATCCAACTGAGTGGCAACTATTTATTCCCACTCCAATAATGTGAGGGTGAGAGATTAGATGGTAGTTTTGCTAATACGATAAGAGAGCCGGAATTATCAAATCTATAGATCAAATATAGAAGGGATACATTTGCTTGCTATTTATTACCATTCAAAATGGCTGGGAGTACTAAAAGCAGTATATTACTTGGTGCCCCTGAATTGTACCCTGTGCCCCCTGGAGCATTAAATACCAAAGGATCGTAGACGTTACCTTGAGGGTCAGTTTCTGCTCTCAGTCCATTTAAATACTCTTGTAAATCGGTGTAGCCGTCACCGTCAAAATCGCTTGATCTTGAAGCAGTTGTAAGGCCAGCAAAGAAGTTAATTTCCCAATTGTCGTTGATAAAATCACTATCACTGTCAACATAATTTACAAATGATATGTGCCAAATACCGCTTAGAGTAACATAATTTCCACTAAAAGGATGTTCTAGCGGAGAGGATTGACCAGTGCTAGAATTGAGTTCATAATTGGCTGATCCCATGGTCGCACCCCCACCTGAAAAAATAGCAATTGGAACCCGGTAATTAGCACTCCCTATTTCAGCTGTGCAATTGAGAGCAAAAACGAAGAGACTTACTTGAACCAAAGCGGTAATAAATGAAATTCTCCTCATCTTGTGTACCTATCTTAAGATTGATGCCTTAAAACAGCTCCTACACTTATGGCAAGTGATATGTGAAATTTTTTTCAAGCATAGTTTAAAATACTTGGGAATGAATGTAAACTAATAATAAATATTACTCTCAGGATTTTACGGTTCTAGAGAAAAAAGGTGGGAATATGGTCAAGTAGGCTGGGTAATTGTGCAAGGCAGAGTTTACTGCCTTGCAAGAATAGGCTTATTTAGTTTACTTGTTTTTTAAGTTTACCCCAGAAAGATGGTCTCTGTAAAAATTTCCAGGACCGTTCTGTTTCAATTAAGGAGGCACTAAACATAGCGCCAATTCCGATTACAGCAAGAGCTAACCAGCCGTAGCTCATCTGCATCTGGAAAAGTTGCAGACCGAAATTAGCCAGTCCAATCATGGCGATTAATGTGCCACAAAACATAATCAGTTTTTCCGCGGTAAGTGTGCCAAGGGCAAGAATAAATATTGCCATAACAATCGCAACGCTAGATATCATCGGTGTGGGTTGAAACCAATGAGCAACAATTACACTGGTAAGACTTGCGAAGACTGCTGCATATCTAAAATTCCGTGCGGTTTCACCGTTACATTGCAATGATTGAATTCCAAGCATTATTGTAATGGGTAAGATGAAAAGATATGATGCCATAGCATCACTTATTGAAACAGCATTTAATATTGGTAAAAGACACATTGTCCAACCGATAACCATCCCAATCTGGCCTGCTAATTGACTTATGATTTTGATGCCGGATCTCTGAATAGACCTGCTCCAATGAAAAGCCAAACACGAACTGGCGAGAAATAGCATAAAACCATAATAAGATGAATCGGTCGCATAGAAAAAGGAACGACCCAGCATCACCAGTAGCGGTGTGACAAGCAAAATACGAGCTGTACGCCCTTCGAAATTGTCAAGCCGAAAATCTTTGCCTAAGCTTAGGATGTCAACGAAGAGGATTGCACAGGCTGCGGCAAGGACGATCCCACTAACCCAGAAGTCATCTCGTAGCGGTATCAAAATGGCTAGATTTGTCAAGGTGTATACGCTGGTAAGCAACGAAGCCTGGGATCTTGCCAGTACCCTGAAAGCAAAATAGCTTACGGGTACGATGATGGCCAAGGTCAAAATAGTAATGGTAAATACCATTGAAAGGTTTGCAAGAGTATAAACCAGTGGTTGTGGCATCCCTATGGGTGGCCTGCCGAAAATTGAAAAAAACATAGCCCCTAATTGCGAGGCGAGCACCGGGAAAGAAGCAGCGGCAAAGCCTAGAAATAAGCGTGCCCCCTTATCTTCTTTGAGTGTGGTTCCAGTAAGAAACCCTATAATGCCTAAGCAACCACAAAGCGCCAGCATGACCCAATGCCGTGTCATGGGTGAAAACGAATACATCCCCTGATACATAAAAGCAAGGGCTGAGGCTATGAGAACAAAACTACCACACCAACGTAATAAGCGGGTGAGGTTTATCTTCAAGCGAAGTTGTTGTTGATGCTCCTCGGAGGTTTCTTTTTCAACCACGTGCTGATCATCGTCAATTAGATGTTCTGCATCGATGGTGAGTTCTACGCGATGATTTGTATTCATTGCTATTCCTCCTCGTCTTTAGTGGTTGCAATGATTTCATCGAGAGCTTTACGTAATGACTGTTTCTGCTCATCTTCATCAAATTCATCGGCCAGTTGATCTCCTGGAGTAACACATGGTTGAGAATGCAGTTCATGTGCAATTACATCGGTTTCCCAACGAGTAAAAAGCTCGTTAATATCATGTTCAAAACTGGTATCAGGATGTTGCAGTGTTTGAACTGCTTCAGCACATGCCTGGCGACTTGCAAGGCTTTGATGCTTGCGTTTGAGTTCTTCCAGTTTTGCCAATATCTGCTCGACATCCAATGCAATTTTTTTTCTTAAATTTTGGGTGTCTTTTAGCTCTGCCTGGATACGAAGGTGTGATTTTTGCGTTTGTGTCATGCGTGCCACACACTCAAGAGCCTTGTCTTCATCTATGTTATGTACTCGTCGAGCACGATCTGCCCATAACTCTGTTTCTCCTTGTAGTCTGATGGTTTCCTTTTCCAGCCGTTCAACATCTCGGTCAATCTGGGTCAGCCTCACTTTGGACTTTGCCACGACTTTTTCATATTCGCGAATATAGGCAATGGAAATAGCTTCTCTGTTTTCAAAGCGATCAGCCATGGCTTCTACATGGGAATGAACATTAATTGCTAGTTTCTTAAATAGTTTCATGAATTCCTCCTTTTGTATTAAACGCTAATTTATTCAGCATGTTTTCTTTGGAGGGAGGAATATCATGAAATGTGCCATTTTGAGAAAATAGAATAAAAAACAATAATTACAAGTACTTGTTGCTTGACATGTTGTAATCTGCATATTGCGCGTGTTGACATATTATGCTGGCTGTTTGTGCATAATATGTACGGGGGGTGGTTCGCTAGTCTTCTTCGCTAATGGGGTAGTGGAGGAACACAGTATTGATTCAGCAATGTGGCGGGGTCCTGATATTTCACCTTAGAAAAGTGGAAATTCAGCATTTTAGTTGTGAGGGGGTTGTAGTTCGTAGTCGCATACCCACCGACTATAAGTAGCTGGTTATCTGTAATAATGTGGTAAATTTAGCCATCTATTTTTATATCAAAATCTTGTAAGGGGTACAGAATATGCAGTGGAGGGGTGTCTAAGGTTTGACTTATATATGGGTGGTGAACTTTTAGCAGAGGGATGTTATTTATCGAATTCTCAGGACACCCTGGTAATACAGCAATCCAGATGTTCTTAAGAGTACTGGTGCCAGATTTTAGTTGATCAGCTATAATTCCCAATGCTTTTTGTATCCGCTGATCTACCCAACCTGGATATACCTCGCCAAACATAAGGACCAGGTTATCGGCCTCACGAGCTGATTCCTTAAAATCGTTCATACTCCAAATTGAATTATCAGATTCTCGATCGACCTTAACGTCAATGCCTTTTTCTTGCGAGAGTAGACCTGCTAGTTCAAAGGCATAACTAATATCCTTTTGGCGTGATGATATGAGGTATCTGATTTGTTCTGGATATGAGGATTTCTGTTTGGCTAAATTTGTTGAATGAAGTAATAAATCTGCGATGGTCTGAACGATTGAAATTTTACTGCGTTTTTCGTGACCTATTGTGGGATCTTCATGACGAGATCTTCTCTGAAATTGGTTGTTTTCACCAATTTCTGATATGACCCTCTCAGTTAATGAGCGTAAAATATCCTCAACATCACCATCTCCTTTAAATTTTGGAAGAGGAGATCTTTCTTTACCAGAATGGGAGGCGCTTGCTCTTACTGGAGCTGTACTGTTTTCTTTTTGGATGTTATCCAATGTCTTTTTTGTAGCATCAACTAGTTTAAGCATTTGAAGCTTAAAGGATTCATTGACCATTGTTGGATCTATTGGATCACCATACTCCTCATCGTTTTTCGCATTATGGAAAACAAAACCGCTGGTTGAGCCACCATCCTGTGAGAGAGCTATCGGCCACTCATCTTTTTTAATATTATTTATTAATAAGTTGAACAGGCGAGATTCTAGCCCTCCAGGTCTATGTTTATGATGTTGATGAAACCAATTGAGTTCTTTCTGACAGTATTCACTACGTTTGTGACCATTTGAGTGAATAACAAAAAAAAGAGCAGAGCGACTGATACGATCTTCGATCGCTTTATTAAAAAGTGTATTTCCATCTAAATCAAAATCAATCGAGATCTTTATGCCTTTTAAATGACGTTTATATTCCAGCATTGGCTGTAATATTTCATAAAAGGCAGTTACCCAGCCTTTTTTGCCTTCTAATTCAAAATTGTCATCATGGCTATAACTTATGAATATATCGTAATCGTATCCGTCAATATAGGCCATTTGTCAGCATCTTAATAGATTGTGGAGTGAATCGAAGGACTGCTTAATAATTTAAATTTGTATTTCAACAGTGCCTTTTGAAAAACTATAAAGATTATAGCTTATCCTATATAAAGGTTTAGAACACCACGAATTAATCCCACACGTGGTAATCATACTTTTGGAATAATGTTTTGCTGTGTTCTTGGAATAGTATACCTACGCTATATCCCGTAAGCTATTATCTAATAATAGGAAACAAAATTATAGAAGTCAATAAGTAAGGATCCTGAGGATCCATATGTATTTCACCAATGTAGATGATATTTACAAAAATTGATGAAGCACTATTACCAGCAACTTGAATTACATAATTTTGAGAGAATTTATCAGTATGGTAAGAATAATTCAGTATTCTACAGCAATTAAATAAGGTAATTTTTTATAGGTCATCCACCAACCAAACAAACACTGACCTGATCAACCTTGTCTGCCCTGACGAGGAGAAATTTTTCCCAGAAGAGTTTATCACTATCATAGAGTTTGTTGTTTTCTGCGCGCTTGAAGAACTTTTTATACTGGGATGGTCCACCGTTATACATCGCATAAATAAGCCTGGCAAGAGTGTCATCGTCGATAGATGCGGCTTTTTTGGTGTCCTTTAGTGCATATTTACTGAGATAACGGGCAGCTATTTCACCCCCAACCTGAGCATTGTAATGAATATCCCAGCGCAATCTGTTGAGATTGTATATGCCACGCCAGACCCTTTCATTTACCTGCATCAACCCCACAGAACTCTGGTTATAAGAAATGAGATAGGTGAGTTTTTTTTCTTTAACCACAAACTGACGAAAACAGCTTTCCTGCCAGGCCATAGCTGGGATGAGCAAACGAAACATCTTTTGCTTGGCAGCTGGCACCCTGCCTTTTTGAATAACCGAGATGGTTGACTGGTGTAATAATTTTTCTACCTTAGCGACATATTCTGCAACCCCGGATTGTGGTACTTTCCATTTGCTGATATCTGAAAACTGAGGTTGGGTATCAGCAGCCCAGGCTGTCCTTTGTGAAAACGGAATCAAAAATAGGTTCAGTAACGAACTCTTGTTGAGATCACCCGCTGGTGGTGCAAAATATGGTTTTTCAATTTGCGGTTCTTCGATTTCAAAAAGTTTCAGTAAATCAGGGTTAACACCTCGATGATACATTAAAAAATCAGGGTCGGCATTGAGCATATGCATCAATCTGAAAAGACCCATGGTGCTGATTTCCAACCCAAGTGTCGGGCCCAGTTTGTCAAAAACGAGGAGTGCATCTGCAGAAGAGACAAAGGCAAGATAGCCGAGAGCTCGCGAAATTTGATCGTCTTGAAGCAAATGTCTTTTAAAGATTGGAGACATCACCTGCCAGACACTGACAAACTGTTGTCTGACAATATCTTGTTGTATGGTGCGATCTGCCATTTCATTTACAAACCGATACCTCGTATCAAGTAATACATTGATGAGCACTCTTTTTTCTTCTTCAGTAAGCATTTGTCTGGAGAGCGTAGTCACCAGGTAAACTAAGAGACCATCCCATCTTTCCCATATAGCAACGGCCTGGCGGAGTTCTTCCTGATTGAGTTCAGGATTTTCTCCACTCTTTTGGGGATCGAAGACTGCATCTACTTCCGTGGATATTGCAATGTGGAGCGAGCCATGATTGACATTTATGGCAGCAGGTTTCATGGATGCCAGCATTTTTTCTGTTTGTAGTCTGCGTTCATCGGGGAAAAGTGGCAGGAGAAAACCCTTTATTTCCCGTACTGGCGGTAAAAGGTCTAGGGTAATTCCTGCAAGATGTGAAGTTACCCGTGATTCAATCATATTCCAGAGAATAGCCGCTATTTTGGCAGGCTGCCGATCCAGACGCAGAACTTCAGACGAATTCGTAGTGAAGGAAAGCTGCCATGATTCAGGTGCAATTTTTGGCTGCTGATTGAGAACTAAGTAACCTTGCCATTCGATTGGTGCAAAGCATTTATTCCCTATGGGGGTTCCTGCCCGGGCATTGATCAGCACCTCAAACTGGATCAGTTCATTATTCTCACTGACCTGTGGTTTTGCCGCAGTCAGCTTTACACAACCTTCGCCTGAGTTCACAAGCGTTGCTTTTTCACCGGCTTCCGGAAATGCCTGGGAGACCAACATGCTGCGCAAGAGAGGATAGTCGATGGCAAGAGGCAGAGTAATTTCCTGCATATAAGCCAAACATCTTCCTGCTAAAATAATTATAAAAGTACAGGTGAGTATTATAGTGGTCTTTCGTATCATGGCTATTCTCGATGATATCCTTTATTTTAGGATATGGGCTATTTCAGCCGCATGCAGGAACTCACGCCAGAAAAGCTCTGTCAAAATTTCAGATGGATAGTTTTTAGAGGATATCAAGAAAACCTCCCTATCTTTATGAAGGCAGCTATCAATTCCGGGAATTGAAGCAACCCTTTTTTCCAGGCTAATAAATAGCTCTGTCCCGAGATATTGCTCGGTTGCTTCATGGAGGTGGATTGCGTAATCCCAATCTTGAGGAACTAACTCACCGTGAACAACCTCTTCAATTACGATCTCTTTTGATGGAGGATATTCCCATACTTTATTAAAGTTGGGGACATTCGAAGTATCGAGGTGGGCACTTTCAACCTCATCTTTTTTTGCCAAATTCTTTATTCCGCTGCTGAGAAGAGTTAAATGGGTATTAAGTCTCTGGTTACTAGCACTTTCTTTTTCCTGAAAGTTTCTTACGAGAATATAAAAATACAATACAACAGCGATAAATATGAGGAATATTATAATCCAGCCTGACATTCTTTAATCCCGGGGTGATGTAATTAATTTCTAGAGCGGTGTTAACTATCTTAGTTCTGTTCTGATTTTTTTCAAACAGCATTTCAAGATTTGGATGGTGCAGAGAAAATTAATTGGTTTGTTTAACTGCTTCATTACTGATGCTGTGAATTGTGAAATGGCTGACTTTTTTTCGGCCTAGATAGAGGCTTAAATATCGAAGGTAATGACACAATACTAAGGAAAAAATCGCAATTTAGCAGAGAGTATTTCAACTGACATATTTGTTCAAAGCACACAAGTAAATGTGTGTTCAGCTAATATATAGGCATAACAAGCTTATCAGTTCTAATGGAGACGGCTTTTTAATACTTAAAATCTATTGACCAATAAAAGGCATTTTTATAAAGACTTCGATGCGTTTTTGCCATCACTGAATTTCATGATTAGTTGGCTGATTTCCTCTATTTTTTCATCTTCATTTTTGTATTCTGAATATAATTCAGTTGCATAATCGAGACCGCGAATATATGGTGCCGTAAAGCTCTCATTGACATGCAGTTCAACTAATTTATCGATATTGTCAAACATTTTAGTTGTATTACCAGAAGTCTTTTCATAGGTTTTCGCCTGATTGTAATAGTAGACAGGTTCATTGTTCACCAACTCAATAGCTTCGTAACCATACTCGATTGCTTTATCAAAGTTATTTAAACTGTATTCGATGCTACTTCGTACATTTAGCAACCTTGCTTTATCTTGGTCTTCTACTATTTCTCTTTTTAAAACCTCGTTTATTATTGAATTGATATAATCCTTTTCATCATCCAGTGTCATAGCAAGATTATATAATTGATACATAGCAAATAATGTAGTTGCATATTGACTTGGGGTAATATCCTCAGGGTGTTCATTCATTATCTGTTTTGCTATTTTAATACCAGAACCATCATATTTTTCGATAATGACGGTCGCCATATCCAGTAACAGAGTATAGTTACGATTAATTTGCATGTATCTTCTAAGGGCATCGGCTGCGATTTGATATTTACCAGCATCTATTGCGTTGTGATAGTGTGTTACAGGATTGTCATCGTGTAGTTCGGTTTTCGTTAAGCCTGGTGAAGTTTCATCCTTATGATGATTTATTAATGAATTGACCTTTTTTTCTATTCGTTGGAGTGTCTCGGAAAGATTCTGCAGGGAGGAGCCGGAATCACTGTAGCCTTCTTTTTCTATCTCCTCGATATATTTCTCAAGTTGATTCTGTGAATCTCTGGCAGCACTGAAACTATTCAGGTCATAGATTATTGTACGCATGTTCGCGACATCAAAGGGGGTAAGTTCACCAAGACTGATTATCTGAATGCAGGGTTTAGCGGTCTCATGCCTTCTACCTAATTGGTAAGACACAGTTAGATTATCACCTGTTAAATTGGCAATACACAACTCTGCATTCTGGATATAATTAAGTATCTGCCCAGAGACCTTTGAGGTACTAGCGATCCTGTCACTTCTGATTATCTCAAAACTAAAGCGGCTAAGAGCCGGAGCTATAAGAAAATCAAAAACATCATCTGCCTGCTTTCTAATATCGGAACCTTCTTGGCCGATGGGAGAAATAATAAAACATGTTTTTTTGTTTTCCATTTATTCACCCCTCACCTTAACGGTGTATTATGACAGATATGTTTTTGGTATTTGGTAAATCTAGTCTCTTGAGCCTCTTGCAAAACTGTCAAAACTGTCTTTTCATCCTGACTCTGCGTTATGCTCAAAATTAAATCCTCGGAATATTGAGTATATACCTGTGGTAAAATTCATCGCATGCCTTGGTTCAGAAAGAAAACCCTAATTTTGCAAAAGGCTCTCTTGTTTAGGTTTAATTTTTCTTGTCAGCAGACAAAACAGCCAGGAGTACACAGTTTACGACGGAGAGGGTGATATTGGGTGAAACACTGATTTTCGACATAATCTTGATTCAGATCCCTTCATGTTTAACTGACTAACATGACAAAGGATTTGGGTTGAAGAAAAAATAAATACAATCTTTCAGGTAAATACGCATAAAATGATTTCACCTTATATCGTGTTCTACGGTCCCTATGCTCCAAAAAATTGCTAACTATAAGTGTTGCCTAATCAGTATTTTAATACAAGTTATGATGTTTAACGGTTACCAGCATTGGAAAAAGTATGCGGTAAAATACCTAAAACTGTACAATTATTTTACTAAAAAGATAGGACATTTTTCAAGAACTTCCAGGATCAATTTGACCAGCAATATGCCGAAAATATCATAAATCACTTTTTGGGTCACCTTACTCCAGAATCAAATACCATTATCCGGTAAATATGTTTCAATATTGCCAAGGAACTTTACAAGTTTCACAAATTACTGTCAACCAGTTAGACAGGTTCATTATTATTGATGTAGTTCATAGATTTCAGACTGCCAGGTTGACGCGATATGATATCCTTTTTTCAGGCGTTTGTGAAGTTTTGATGGTTTTTGAAATAGTGTTGCTTATTGGCACTATATTCGCAAGTCCATATAGGAAGAATGGTTAAGTTGGGGCAACAGATATTAGTAAGTAATAGTCAGTGTTAGTGATACTCATTCGTATTTGACTTATTGATGTACTGCAACTCGTAAAATCTCGATATTACAATTGTTATATTGGCACCCAGGGGGAGTCAAGTGGTTTGCTGAATAACTAAATTGGGTCAACCTGAAACTTTTGACCAAAACTATTCTTCAATAATTTGTAGCTATTGTAAGATCTTAGCGACGTTATGACTCTCCAGAATGGAGATATTTGCATTGGCTTAGGCTTTAGAACGAGAAGAGCTTTCTTATTGCCAAAATTCTTTATCTGGCTTTTACCAAAATGTGATTGGAGAGGAGTGAGTCAGTTATATTAAAGGTGGGATCTATAGCAGGTTCTATTGATGAATTTCAATCATGGGGGCAAAAGATGAAAACTCAATGGGTAAACAATGGTAGTCCGCCTGGCGGCTTTGAATGGAAGGGTGGAAAGACAATCGATCCAGCATCTGGAACGAGGATGGAAGCGGTAATCGATGAACCAAATTTTAAAGAAATATGGTGGCTGGAATTGGCTATTAATGCATCTAGGGGTGTTGCCAGGGTTAAATTGCCAAATGGTTCCGCAACTGGTTTTCTAATTGGTCCAGATTTATTTATGACCAATAATCATGTATTGGAAGATGAGACCGATGCAAGAAACGCCATTTTACAATTCAACTATCGGATGCAAGCAGATGATAGCCCGGCTGAAACCGATGAATGGCAATGTGACCCAGATTTCTTATTTAAAACAAACCCGAACCTGGACTACTCCATAGTTAAGGTAGTTGCCAAAGATGGACAAAAAGCCGGGGACAAATGGGGACACTTTAACCTGCGCCATGGGGCAAGCATAGTCGAAAATCAGCGGGTAAACATAATTCAGCATCCGCGCGGTCGTCATAAAGAAATAGCTTTTCGAGATAACCAGGTCAAACTGGTAGAGAATTCGTTTATCCAATATTTGACGGACACTGACTATGGAACATCAGGATCACCGGTTTTTGATGATTGGTTCAATGTTGTCGCCCTGCATAACCAGCGGGTGAGAGACCCCAATAATCCGAACAGGTGGTATCGAAATCAGGGATTTCGGGTTGAGGTTATTCTTGAGGATGCCGGGATTTCCATTCCTTGATTATCCCGACAGAATAGGAAATGGAGTGTTGTACACTCCATTTTGGGCCGTTGTGGGAGAGTACCAAAGGAATCTAATGTATACATAAAACTATTGGATTTAAGGAAGAGTAAATGTTCGGTTTCCGTAAATTTAATTGAGAAGGGGTAACCTTTTCTTTCTCCTCCGGCTTTCCCACAATACCATTTGAAACCTCTCGTTTTATTAAAGCAGCTCTGCATAGAGTATGCACATTTATCCCTGCTTTTTATAAGACATCAAAAGTACAGTAAAAAACAATCATTATGAAATATACACTTGCTATCACCCAAAAATGCAATCTGAGGTGCACATATTGCTACATCCAGAAAAAAGATAAGGTTATGAGTTTACAAATGGCCCAAACCATCGTCGATAATATCTTTGAGTTTTCGCCGAAAGATGAAAAGATTCATATCGGGTTCTTTGGCGGGGAACCATTACTTGAATTCGGTCGAGTGACACAAATTGCTGACTATATAAAGAATAAGAGTGAATTCAATCCTGATCAAGTTGAGCTGGATATCGTTTCAAATGGCACAATTTTCTCTGAGGAAATTGGTACGTATCTCTTAGAAAATGATATAAATTACTGTTTGAGCTGTGATGGACCCGCGAAGATTCAAGACAGGTTCAGAAAATTTAAAAATGGAAAGGGAAGTTCATCAAGAATTGAAAGAAATATTGAGATCGCGCGAAATTACTTCCCGAAGCTATTAGTTAATGCGGTCTATCAACCTTCCACAGTTCACCTGTTACCCGAGGTTATTTCCTATTTTTCATCCATTGGAATCACTCAGATTTACTTAAGTCCTGACTACTCTGCAATATGGAAGGAGGATGAAACCAGCCAATTGGCTGAGATCTATGATCGTATTGGGGAGCAATACATCGATTTATATAGGAAAGGAAATCCTCATCACATAAGTATTATCGATAACAAGATTTCCATCATGCTCAAAGGTGGTTATTCTCCCAACGATCATTGCAAAATGGGCACAGGTGAGTTCGCTTTTGCCCCTTCTGGGAATATCTATCCATGCGAGAGGCTGCTAGGTGCAGATGACGGTCTGAGTCACTGCATCGGTAATATTCTTAATGGGATACCTAGGAAACAAAAGTGTCATAAGGATGCAGTAACCTATGGTATGAACCCAAGGTGCAAAAGATGCAGCCTAAGGGATTTCTGCATGAACTGGTGTGGATGCAGCAACTTCTTTTCAACTAAAAGTTATTTTCAGCCAGGACCTTTTTTATGTGCATCCGAAAAAGCAGCAATTGCTGCCGCCTTTAAAGTGTTTAGACAACTCGAGAAACAATATGGATCAAGCTATTTGCAACAGATGATCAGCTGTGCCCCTTTAAGTGAAATATTTCCTCCTAAAAATATTAATACTGCACCGAAAATATAAAACATTTACTGATCATCCAAGGAGAAAAAAAATGAATACTATTCTATTTCATCCCAAATGGAAATATGGAAGACCTGCAGAGTTATTTGCTAATAAAGAATCCTTTATTCACGAGTTCATTGAAAAGAATGGATTAAGTCCCGTGCAGCAGGAAACCCTGGCACAACTTTCAACGGTGCAAGGTGGTGTTATTATTGATGGTATGCATAATTTTCAGCTTTTGTTGAATGAACCACAGTATGGCCAACGTAAGGCAAAATCAGTTGGAGCAGCTACGGTTGAAAGAGAGGAGCCAGTCGAACTCCCTCTGAAACCCTTCCCCGGAGGCCTTCGATCACCGCATATCCACTTCAGGGGAGAGGTATATCTTTTGAATGATAAGGAATGGCAAAGATTTTGTAAGCCAATTGTTTCGGAAATTATGCATAAATTGGAAAAAGCTGAGTCAATAGGTTTTGGCTTTGAATCACTACTGGAATTATCAGAGGCTGCTAATATTCTCCCCCATGGTGCTGATTAGCAGCGGTTGAAATTCAGACTATGGGAATCTAAATTTCAGTTGGCGTTAGAGACTGTCTTATCCGTCGGAGGTCTTGAGAGAAATGTTTTCGGTGCTGTATAACATATCTCTCATTATTATGCCGTACAATGAAGCATTCAAGTTCTCGTTTTGAACAGCTTGAGAGGTAGGTGATTAAAGGTCCTGTCGAGAGCTTTTTTTCTGATTATTCAGTTCTCGATAGGTCTTCTTTACAAAGGGAAGCCAAGGGGAATTATGTTCTTTAGCATTTCTAACCGCCTGGTTAATTACAGACAAGGCAGCAGATAGATTCCCCTGTTTACCAAGAACTTCTGCCAAATTATTGGCAGCGGCAATATTATGTGAGTCTACTTTCAAAACCTTACGAAATTGAGTTTCTGCCTCAATTAACTTCCTCTGGTCTAAATAGTTATTACCAAGAGCAAAAAGCAGAGAATACGCGTCAGGGTGTTTAGAGAGGCCGGCAATGTATGCGGTTTCAGCCAATTTTTTCTCACCAATTTTTTCATATCCATTCACCGCTTTGATGTAACGATCAATATCTAAATTTGCCGGCAATTCTCCGGGCTTGAGTAGAATGATCCCCCAGGCACCAGCTTGCATCCAACTCATCAAGAACCGAGCTGTATCCAAGTGCAGAGTTTCAGTGGAACCCGAGTGTAAAATTATAGTTTCTGGTTCAGCCCCTATGACCACTGCATAGTGATATACAGGTATAGACTTCAGCCCATAATTTTGCAAAACCAGTACAGGAGATCCATTTCTGAGCTCAGCCAGAATTGCAGTAATTTCTGGATCGATTTCATAGGGAATACGCTGGTATTTTCTGCTTGCCCCAATAAGTTCCAGCTGCAGGCTTCCCTTTCGCTCAGGGATATATGTCAATGGAGTAAGGTTATCAGGATGGACCTTCACCCCTGATGCATTGAGGATCATTGCCAGTGATGCAGGCCCGCATTGGTAGTCTTCCTGGGGAAAAAAAGGGGTGTCACTCAGCAGGATCTTTTCTCCCTTTGCAAGATCAAGCGACGGTATTTTCTTGGCACAACCAGCAAACAAAGCTATCAAAAGGATAGCAATGAGATAGAAAAAGTTTCGACACAACACAACTAAAGCCTGGTGAAGACGTTGGTCACTCCTAAAAGCTCTAAAATAATTAAAACAAGAAGGAGTCCACCCAGAATAGCAAGGACATTAGCCCCGGCAGGAAGATTGTCCATGTTTTCCTGTAATTGAGTAAGTTCACCAGGTGTCAGCGAGGCAATTCTATCTGCTGCATAATCTGGATCGACACCGAGAGCAATGAGTTGATTGCGTACATCCTCTTGCTGAATAAGCGATTCGAGCTCTGCTTTTGTAGGATTAACTGCAGTGTTAAGATAGGTTGAGGTATCAATGGCAGCTGATTTCGCGGCCGGGACTAAAGCACTGGTTGATAGAAACACTGTAACAAGCAGCAAAACGACAACTCTAGTAGATGTTCGATGCATGATGTAGCCTCCAGATGAAAAAGCAGGGTGTTTGTTTATTCCTTCAGTGTTGAAATGAGGTTTACCTTAAAACAAATTTTGCTCATTGTAATTGTATTATCAATTATTTCAACCAGCCATGGTATATTAATCGGAAATGGAGCAAATGATGAATTGCTGAGACGAGTATTCTTGAGTGCGTGCTTAGGCGTCTTCATGATACATTTTGCTGAGCTAGGGGCAACTCAGATTGCTAGTCGAGTATTATATGATTCAGTACAAGATAATTGGAGTGGTTATCGTGACGTATCATTGCTCCTTGGGTTATTTACATCAAACCTAGCCAAAAAGATGACTATATTTTGTAGTCATGATTCAGAAAGTACTACGGTAATGAAGGTGAACGTTGCATAGAGGCTGGAAAACTGCAAGATAAGGATAAAGGCAACCTCAGAGAAAAGCGATAGGTATGGATAACGATAAAAAACGAGTATTTCATTCTTTGCTCACTCGACTTGGAAACTTGTTGAGCAGAAGCCAGTCTGAGGATGAGCTTTCCGAGTACTTCGTTAATACTATAGAACCAAAACTCAAACAGGTTAAAGGCTACCGAAAGATTTTGCAGAGACCTCTGCAAGTTTGCAGAGAACACTGCAGAGCAATGATAGCTGAGATCCCTGGTCCAATTCTCGTAAAACGTTCGGGACACAATGAAGATCCCTTCATAAAAGCAGCCTTCGCTCAACCGGAACGACTTGGCGAGCTTTTGAGTCAAGCTGATTTAAGCAGCACGTCTTCATCGCTTTCCGGTAGTAAACGAGTTGCTCTGCTCACTATGGTCAGCACAGAGAGAACAATTTTTGGCAGAAAAAAGCAAGGGGACATGATTGTTGGTGATGCAGCAATGCGAACCATTAATTTTACAGATCATAATATAGTGGGGCTTGCAGCAAACCTGGAAGCATCTGTAGTGGCCCTGGAGAAGCTTAGCCTTGAAATAATTGCCGAAGCTGCAGCACGAGAACTATCCGAGATAAGGACTAAGCTTGTCGACCTGCAAGAGCGTCGAGAGCGGTTGCGAGCCATGAATAAAATGTTCGGAGGCTCTCACGGAGTGGGAAGCGTGATTGTGCCCTATGATCCGGAAAAACAAGAAAAACAAAAGAAACTCGATCAGATGCTGGCACAAACCGAAAGTGAAATAGCTTCCGCAAGCGATCAGGTTGAAACACCGAGTGACTGGCTTACCATTATCGCGAATTTTCTTTCAAAACCAGAGGATATTGTGAGTATGCATTTGGTAACTCTGCGGTTGGATTGGCGTAACGTGTTGACCGATGACCCTCAGGAAAAAGCCAATTCCATAACCTTTGCCTCATTCATTCTGGCGGATGAAATGCAAAGAGAGGGAGTTCTCGTGGAATATGACCTTGAGTGAATATTTAAAACCTTTAGCGGTCAGTCAGCATATGAAGGTCGCTTTATTAATGCTGGCTAGTGAAATGTTCCCAAGGCTATACCCAATCACTGTCTGTGTAGGGGGTGAAATAAAGCTCTATTTCCGAAGAGCAATATACTCCTGGCAAATAATTGTGGGGATTTGGAATAAAAATAGTGTATATCTCAGCTACCTGACACAGATAAGTTAAACAGATTGAACTGAATTCGAATTACTATATTGCGAGAAAACACCATGGAACTGGAATTTTTATCTGTAACATTAATGAATTTGGGAATAAATCTCATCTATACTATTGTAGCATTGATTGTCAGCATGTTTTCATTGGTGATAATTGATAAGAAGCTTCTCCCTGGAATAAGCATTGAAGAGGAAATGAAGAAAGGCAATATTGCTGTTGCCATATTTGCCTCCACCATCCTGTTGTTCGTTGCCATCATCGTTACCTTTGGTTTCAAAGGATGAAGTCATTTTTTTACCTAGCAATACTGCTGTTATGTTCAGTCTTTCTTGTCTCAGTTTTTGCTGAAAGATATGCAGTAAACCCTGTTTTTTCAATAGATCCAACAAAACTGAGTATTGGTAAAGCAGCGAGGTACAAATCGGCAAAAAAGAAGGGGATTTACATCTATGAATCGAAGTATTGGCTCCATAAGCCGATAGTGAGGAAGATGTTGCATGCCTCTAAAAAACAAAAAAACATGGTCTTTTACTCTTTGGATGGGGTAGAGGAGTTTACGGCATCTGCAACGGGAACGGATCTGAAACATCATATTGTGAACAGTTACCTGGTTGGTATCAATCCTTTTAACACGAAGAATATATTTATTCCTTGGCAGACATTGGCAAAGAAAAAAATCTATCAGATAGATCATTTGACCCACAAAGGCAGACCTGATGTCTGGCAGACCAGCAGACAAGCCTACAGAATAACCCGGGGAGATTGTGAAGATCATGCTATTGCTCTCGCTGATTGGCTTATCAGTATGGGGAATGACGCCCGAGTTGTTGTCGGTACCTACAAAAGCGAAGGGCATGCTTGGGTAGTATTATTGAAGGATGGGAAAGAGTTTATTCTGGAGGCTACCCAGAAGTCAGGTCTAAATAGAATGATACGATTCCCGCTAGCGTCGCAGATGCATGGTTATCAACCAAGTTTTATGTTTAATCGTAAACATTTTTGGAAAAATAATGGCAGCCGTGTAACCACCAGGTATTCTACCTCCAAATGGATCAAAAAAAGCCGCTTTAATTTGGGCTATTCCATCTGACCGAATTATACCTCCATTTCCCCCCCTCAGGCTCAGCTGAATGCCCAACAGGGAATAATAAATTTTTCCAATCTGATTACCTCTAATCTACAGTCTGACAATCATGATGGAGTATCCCATGTTTACTACGGGACAGATCGGAGTCGACGCTACCTGTATTTTTCTTTCCCTCCAAATCGGGAGAAATATTGAGTTTCACTGAACTATGTGACCCTTTATATTTATGGGGAAAATTTAAAATTGTCTCCTGCATTATAAACAGCCAGGAAAGAAAAATAATTAATGGGTAGTCACTCTGTGATAATCCGCCAATGTTATCATAGTCCAGTCCCTAGAGATGATGGATTTAAAGTGATCTTAATTTTTTACAAGGACTGTTTGGTTCACGTGAAATGATTAATACACCGTTAAATTTTTAAATTGGTTATATGAGTCTATCTAAGAAACTTCATATCTTAGCTGATGCAGCAAAATATGACGCATCATGTGCCTCCAGTGGCAGCAATCGAAAACCAGCTGATAATGGAATTGGTAATACCGCAAAAAGTGGCATATGTCACAGTTGGTCTGCAGATGGAAGATGTATTTCCCTGTTAAAGATACTGCTGAGCAATGACTGTATCTACAACTGTGCCTACTGCTTCAGTAGAAGTTCAAACAGTATCGAACGCGCAACATTCACTCCCGCAGAAGTAGCCGATCTCACCATAAACTTTTATCTGCGAAATTATATTGAAGGCCTTTTTCTCAGTTCAGCCGTGTATTTCTCACCGGATGCGACCATGGGGGATATGGTGGAAGTATGTTGCCTTCTCCGCAAAAAACATAAATTTAACGGCTATATTCACCTTAAAATTATTCCCGGTGCCGCATCAGAACTTATCCATCAGGCGGGTTTGCTGGCTGATAGGCTCAGTGTGAATATTGAACTTCCTTCTGAGGCATCGTTAAGCCGGCTCGCACCGCAGAAATCCAAAAAGTCCATTATTGCCCCAATGCGCCAGATTGGGGAGGCGTACACAGGGTATCGCTTAGAGCGCAAGAAAGGCAGAAACGCACCGCAGTTCTGCCCTGGTGGACAGTCCACCCAGATGATTATCGGGGCTTCACTGGAAAATGATCTGCAAATCTTAAATCTCACCCAGATTCTCTATGCCAAAATGCAGCTTAAGCGGGTGTATTATGCTGCGTATATGGCGGTGAATGATGTACCTAATTTACCTGCTCCACAAAGTGCTCCTCCACTTATCCGAGAGCATCGTTTATACCAGGCCGATTGGCTAATGCGTTTTTATAGCTTTAAAGCAGATGAGATTCTGTCGCAAGCTTCACCACATCTAGACGAGAGGATCGACCCCAAGGCTGCCTGGGCACTGCGCAATTTGGATTTATTTCCAGTGGATATCAACAGGGCAAGTTATGAGGAATTATTACGGGTTCCTGGACTTGGAATTATCTCTGCCAGGCGTATCATCAATACACGCAGAGTGGCGTTGATACGGGAGGAAGATCTCAAAAAGATTGGACTAGTGTTGAAGCGTGCTAAATATTTCATATCGATAAACGGCAAATACCTGACTGATTCTTCCTGTTCTTATCAAGACATTGCTGCAGCAATGCGTAAAATTGAGAAACCGACAACCAAGAATATTATGATCAGCAGTCGGCAGCCTCGACTATTTTAGCATGAGTTCAAAACACTGTGTTATCCTGCACGACGGCACTATGGAAGGCATGTTGCATGGCGTGGCTGCAGCCATCAAGTCAGAGAAAAGGGTCATTGGCATTTATGCAACAGCAGATTATCAGGCCCAGCTATTTACTCCAGAGATCCGCATACACACCGATCATTCTCAGGCTAAAAAACTCTTAAAATTCCTACAGAAATTGGGTGGAGAAGCTGCTCGTTATGCACTTAACGGTTTCCTCAGTGAAGACAAAGAAGCCGGAATCCAACTCTATCATATGGTGAAAGAGCTTTTGCATCGGGGCGGTGGGTTTTCTCAGTGTTATACGCATGATTCGGTGAGGTATCTCGCCCAGCTTTCTCAGAAAGTTACCAGGGAAGCACATCGCTTTAAAGGTTTTATTCGTTTTCGTATTCTTGATGAGGGGCTGCAATATGCACCTTTTGAGCCTGACTGCAATATCATAGGGTACTGTGCCCACCATTTCCAACATAGACTGAAAAACACGCATTGGATTCTTCATGATCTCAGCAGAGGGCTAGCTGTTCACTGGGATTGCAAGAAATTGCAGGACATAATTCTAGATCAAAGTTTTACCGAATATCTCAGGCAAAGCGGAGAAATACCTGAGAGCATGCTGAATAGCAAAGAGGTGTATTATCAAAATCTGTGGAAATCATTTCAGAAGTCAATCTCGATTAAAACTAGAGAGAATTTACAACTGCAGCGCCAGAGGATGCCGACAAGGTATTGGAAATATCTCGTTGAGCTTCAGTAATTAAATGAAACACTTACCTAACTACTAAGTTGCTTCAAAACGTTGTTGGAATATACGCGCAAAACGAGTTGTATAATTACTCTTGTTTACCTTGTGAAAGGATTGACTTTGTCCAATAAAATTGGTTATTACGAGAATGTAACCTACTCTTAAATGCTTCTGAATATATACGATTCTGTGGTGACATACACAGGGGATGATTGAAATCAATTCGTCAAACAGCCCGGCTCTACAGCTAGTTGAGGCTAGTTGAGGTTTTATTTATATTCAATCCAACTGAGGAGGAGATATGCGGAATGCCATCCATTTTTTGTGTAGTGGTATCATCGTGTTGTTTTTTTCATCCCTTGTTTATGCAGAAAGTCAATGCGTAGCTTGTCATCAGGGGATAGAGGCTATTTCTGATGACCCCGATGTCCATGATATGACCTGTATTGAATGTCATTTGGGCAATAATCAAGCCATAATGGCAGAAGCTGCGCACCAGGGGATGTATGCCAATCCCAGTGACCTGCGGGTGGTGGATAAGACCTGTGGTGAGTGTCATCCTGAGATCGTGGAAAACGTTGTCAAGTCGATCCATTCGACCAGTGCCGGAATCATTTCAGGAACCCGCTATGCCGCAGGGCTTCAGGGAAAATCCGATGCGGTGTATGCTGCATTCGCAGTGACGGATGAGTCACCAGAAGGTCCAAAAGCAGTGAAGGATTTTGCCCAGATTCCCACTTATGATCCTACCAAACCAGAAAGTGCTGAAAACCATCCGGTACATGATTACCTAAGGAATCAATGTTTGAGGTGTCATTTATGGAGTGATGGACATCAGCGTGACGGCGATTACCGTGCCAGCGGCTGTGCAGCATGTCATGTTGAGTATTCCGATGCCGGTACTTATGAAGGTGGTGACAGAACTATTCCCAAGGACCAGAAAGACCGCCCCCGATTTCATCGCATTACCCGCAAAGTAACCGAGACCCAATGTCTGCACTGTCATAACAGAGGTGGCCGCACCGGGGTAAGCTACATAGGTACTATGGAAAGTGATGGGTATGGCACGCCATGGCAGGCAGATGGTGGTAAGCAGGGCAAACTCCATGGTAAAAATTACAATCACTTACAGGCAAATGTTCACTATGAAGCCGGCATGACCTGTATTGACTGCCATACAATGCAGGAACTACATGGTGACGGTAACATCTATTTGAAGAGAGGTCATGGTTTGGAGGTTGAGTGCGAGAACTGTCACGGCACAATGCAGCAGCCCACTGACATGAAGACCTCTAAGGGCAACACCTTGACCAATTTAAAGAAAGCTGGTGAAGATATCATACTTACTGGAAAACTTGAAGGTGATGAACATATCGTACCTCAGCTGGTGAGTGCCAACCTTAGCGCAGAGGCCTATGTAGCCAAAGTATCTGTTTCTTCACACATGGAAAAACTAGAGTGCTATGCTTGTCATGCCCGCTGGGCACCACAATGTTATGGTTGTCATGCCAAGCAGGATATTAGCAAACCCTCGGGTGATTGGTTGGAAGGAAAAGATGGTGGTGATCCGACCAAAATTTCCAACAAGGCTAATCGCAAAAAAACCGCTTTTGCCTGGAGCGAGTCACGCTCATATCTTCGCTGGGAATCACCTGTTCTGGGTATAAATCCGGAAGGTAAAGTCGGCCCGTTAATTCCTGGTTGTCAGGCTATCTTCACCCAGGTTGATGGTAAAAAAGGCATCTATAACAATAAGGTGTATACCACCGTGGATGGGACCAGTGGCATTAGTCATGCACCAATTCAACCCCATACAACTACAACCCAATCACGTAGTTGTGTTGATTGTCATGCTAATCCTAAAACACTTGGGCTGGGCGGTGGATTTTATGACATTGAAGCCAATTTTCCCGATGGTGCACCGATTGATTTTGAACTTGAGCGGATTGTTGCTGAAAACGGCAGACAACTTCAGGGAATCGCTCACGAAAACTCCAGGCCTTTCAATAAAGAAGAACTGCAGCTAATAAGTAGGGTTGGTGCCTGCCTGGCCTGTCACCGATCAGATGATGAGTTTTGGCAGTCACTCAGTCAGAAAACCGGGATAAAAGGAGCCCCAACGGACAAGATCCATCAGAAAGCTATTCGGAAGATTCTGCTGCGGGGGGCGGAAGATTAACACTTTTATCCAAAACTCACTATTTGTCGGAACACCAAATAATGTAGACCGGTGTTCCGACAACCTTTATTGTTAAACTGCAGCCAAAAACTATTCTTCATGTGGACATGAATTGAGGCTGAGATTGAAATAACCAATCCGCTGTAACTTTTTTAATAAAAAAATAATTTGGCCAAAGATAATTACGTGTTATACATATGGAATAGAATCATTTTCATCTTTTCTGATTAAAAAATACTGCAAGAATTATCTAAATTGTGGAGGTCCTATGAATGTCGTAGAGGCATTAGTCGCTCATCACCACACTCTCAGACAACTATACGAAAAAGCTGAAGCGGATCCCAGTTCATTCGATGAGTTTATTCATCATCTGGTTGTGCATCACACCATGGAAGAAAAATACTTTTATGATCTACTGCAGGGCTTTAACCAGGCTGAGCATGACGCTCTCGAGGCGGTAAATGAGCACCACATTATCGAAATGATAATAAAAGATGCAGAGGGTTTTCCCCGGGATCATCAGCACTTTCCTATTAAAATTGAAGGATTGGGCGAATATACGGTTCATCATTTGGACGAGGAGGAAACCGAGATTTTTCCACTTGCTCAGCAGCTCTTCACTCCAGAGGATCTTGTTACCTTGGGAGGCTTATTTGAGGAGGCCAAGCAAAAACTGCTGAATATCAGCCTGCCGGAATTGCCTAAAGCGCTTGCCGCTAAATTCGCTAGTGGGACTGCTGGAGGAGAGACTCTTCTAAAATCGAATATTACCTCTGATCCATCTAACACAGCAATAGGTTTGGGTATTGGTAAGCTGTAGTGCTTGTTTTAATTATTTCTGTTGAATTCTCAAGTAATTAAACTATGGAAAGGAACCACAACTATGGATATATTGAAACGTGAATTAGCACCAATTCCAATGGAAGCCTGGGCTGAAATCGATGAGCAGGCTACTCGCAGCCTTACGGCAATGCTTTCAGGCAGAAGAGTTCTGGATGTTGCGGGACCCATGGGCACTGATTTTCCCGGAATACCAGAAGGCAGGTTGGATTATCCCAAAAAACAGCCGAAGGGTCAACTAAAGTATGGTATCCGCAAGGTGCATCATATCGTCGAGGTACGTGTCCCCTTTGAGCTTGATATCAATGAGATGGACAACGTTGTCAGAGGTGCTAAGGATGTCGATCTGGCCAACCTTGAAGATGCTGCCCGAAAAATAGCTCTTTTTGAAGAGCAGGTAATTTATCATGGTTTGGCTGAAGCAAATATTACCGGTTTAAAACTATGTGTAGGTGATGAATGCCTTACCATTGGCTCAAAACCTGAAGAATTACTCGAGGGCATTGCTGAGGGTGTGACCTCTTTTACCAGTCGTTCCATAGAAGGTCCGTATAGTTTTATAGTTGGACCAAAGTTATGGAGCCGAATGTCTGCCCATGTTCAAGGGTATCCAATGAAAATGCAGGCGGAAACCGTCCTTGGTGGACCAGTATTGCTGAGCCCATACCTTAGTGATAAATTTGAAAATGAAGCCTATATGATCACCCAACGCGGCGGTGATCTGGAGCTCATTCTTGGACAGGATCTTGCCATAGGTTATGAAAGCCATTCGGCTTCCAAGGTAAAACTCTATTTCACCGAGTCTTTCACCTTCAGAGTTCTTGAACCACTGGCGGTGCTTAACTTCACTGCTCGATAAGGATAAAAGGGTGCGGTAACAGTTGGTTTCATGTTATCGCTCTTTTCCTGCAGGAAAGGCGTGATAATGCGGTACCCGAATTATCTTGATTAAAAATTCATCACACTTTGCCGTGGGCTACGAAAACCGTGGTCATGGCAAAGGTCTCCGGTTTCTGGATAAACTCTTCCAGGGTGGCGAACACGGATGAAGCCCTTTCATCCATACCGCCAGCGCGCTCAAGCACCTGGCGCTTGAAACTATAGACAATTGAAAAAAAAGTCTGCCGACCAAGTTCAGCAGCAGTTATGGGGACAGGCTCAACTCTCACCTCCTGAAGATTTGCCTCCTGCATATAACCATAGAGTTTTCGTCCGACATGACGATCACCACCATAATTGGCCTGTGCCTCGGCTATGCGTCGCTCTAACTCTTCCAGACCATCCGGAGCTGGATGGATGATGTTGGAGCGGTCATCAACATCAAGAATAGTGATGATACCTCCAGGTCGTGTTGTTCGTCGCATTTCCAAAAGTACTTCCACGGGGGTGGGAAGATGTTGATACAGCAGGCGGGCATAGCAGAAATCAATAATGTTGTCATCCAAGGGTATATGATCTCCTGTACCTTTTATGAAACGACAGCGGTTGGTGAAACCCTGACTTTCAATCAGTGTTTCCGCTTTGGAACGCAACAGATCTTCGGGTTCGACTCCAATTACCCTACTGGATGGCAAACGCTTGGCAAAAAGCATCGAAGTTACACCAGGCCCTGAACCAAGATCTAGAACAGTGTCACCATCGTGTAAGCCTATTTGATCCAACATGGAAAATTCAATTTCTTCACCCACAGATGCCTGCTTGATGAGGCGTCTAAATTCATTTTCCTGATCCCCCAGGCTGTCAAATCTATAGGACTCAATCCGAGATTCTATTGCGTCCAACCCATCAGGGTGCGGGCGGAGGAGGCGTCTGGTGGTTTTTGGAGGAGTTGTTGACGTCACTGGTTCCTGGGCGATGACATCTGAAAAATGCATAAATCTTTTAGCCAGGATTTTCAGCAATCTCTTGGAAAGCTTGAGACCTAGTTTGGTATCCGATCGGCTTACTCTTTCGAGGAAATCATAGGGAAGCAACAGGACTTGCGATTTTTCCAGTGCAACTATATCTGCTGTTCTCCGCCCACCGCCCAGACTATGAATTTCACCAAAAGGCTCGCCTGGTTGGATAACATTGATGATTCTGGCATTGCCCCCAACGGTTACCTCAACACCAAGGCTTCCGGTCAGCAGTAAGCCCATGCTCTGTTCGGTTTCACCGCGGCGATAGATGCATTCTCCCTGGGAGAAGGTAAATTCGAGTAAACGTTGACTAATGACTTGGTGTTCTTTCTGGGTGAGACCATCAAATAAATCAACGGTATCAGTTTCAGCGGTGGAGGGCATGATATGAGCTAGACGGGCCCAAAGGTGATGGTTTCTTTTGCGGGAGAATTGCGGTTTAGTAAAATCTTTGAACGAAGTTGCTATCTTCGCTGCCAATTTGCCATTATCATCACTTGCTTTATTAAGCATTCTTATCAATGGGCTTTTTATTTCTTTCAGATATGTTCTGTCGCGAGCACAATGAATCAGAGGTACACGAATACCCGCTTCTGTTCTGAAATTTTCTGTATAAGGGCGATAACCAAGCTGATAGTAAAAGGAAACATAATTCAAGGCAGAATAGGATATTCCAATTTCGGTATCTCTTTTTAGGCAATAGCGATACAGCTCGGCAATAAGTAGAGAAGCGACTGTTCTACCCCTTGCTTTTGGAGCTATGGCGAAGTGCGAGGCATAGCAGATTTTATCTTTCCCAATAAGCTCTACGAGTTTGCTTATCTGGAGATGTTTTATCAGATTGTTGGAGGGAGAGCTGTTGTTGAGGAAGTTTAACCTAACGCATCCCATGATTTCTCCAGATGGATCTACCGCAATAAAATATTCAGCTGTATCGTCTAATTCGTCTTTGATGATGCCATTGCTATGGTCCATTCCGGTCATGGATCGGGAAATCTCAGTCGACCAGATTTCGTAGAGAAATCGAAATATATTGTGATTGTTCTGCCCGCTGTGAGATTGGATAACATCAATAGTCATTGGTAAATACCTCTCTGTGTTAATGGATTGTAATTGAAGTGTCAGACGCAAAGAGTGAAAATATATTGCTGAAAACTGCTCTGGAACAACAAATAAATTATGATAGACGATATCTAAATTTGAGAAAGATAAAGACTATTTACCATTGAATATATATTGGATAGCAAAACCAGTACATACTTTTAGCGGGCCCATCAATTAGCTTCCTGATATGATCAGGGCAGATTCTACTCTTAGTGCTCTATTGACTAACTTTGAAAAGAGGTGAAGGGTAGTATGCCTTTCTATCATTTCGAGAACTGCATATTTTCTATGCTGCCATTCTCTGATTCAGGTGGGGGGCTGGCAAGAATCCTACCAACTTTGGCAGCTAGCTCTTCCTGAGTAAAAGGTTTGTTCAACAGGAGTACATCCTTATCGAGAATACCCCGCTGAGCGATGATAGATGCTGGATAGCCTGAAATAAAGAGAACTCTGAGCTCTGGCAGAAGAGATTGCAGTTTTCTTGTCAAATCACGGCCATTTAATTCGGGCATTATAACATCTGATATCAGTAGATCTATTTTGGGTTGTTGTTGTTCTACTATTGCGATTGCCTCCAATGGCGAGTTCACCGCGATAACTTTATAACCAAGCTGTTTGAGCATTCTTTTGGTTAGTCCAAGAATAGAGATATCATCTTCTACAACGAGCAACATTTCATTGTTGCCTCGATAAACAAGCTCATCAGCATCAGCCCAGTGCTCAATTGTTGCATCCAAAATTCGGGGAAAGTACAGAGTGAATTTAGTGCCAATCTGAGGTTCACTTGAAACTTCAATAAACCCATGATTTTGTTTAATTATACCATATATTGTGGCAAGTCCAAGCCCAGTGCCTTTTCCTACTTGCTTAGTACTAAAAAATGGTTCAAAGATTTTCTCCTGGGTTTCAGCGTCCATCCCTTTACCATTATCTGTAACTGTCAGTTGAACAAAATCCCCAACAGTACAACCTTTTCGCCCATCGCAGAAGTCTTCATCAAGCCTGGTGTTGGTCGTTTCAATAATTAATTTTCCGACCCCATTAATTGCATCGCGTGCATTGATGCAGAGATTGGTTAATATCTGGTCAAGCTGAGAGGGATCAATCTTTACCGGCCAGATTTCAGAATCGGCTCGCCAGATCAGCTGTATATCTTCCCCTATTAATCGTTGGAGGATATTGAGAATGCTTTTAATCGCCAGATTGATATCTAAAATCTCTGGGGCTATGGTCTGCCGCCTGGCGAACGCAAGTAGCTGGCGTGTGAGCTCAATGGAGCGGTTGGTGGCATCCTTAATTTCCAATAAATCAAAATATAGCGGATTATCCTTGTTGATATCCTCCAACGCTAATTCGGCATACCCCATAATTACGCCGGTAATATTGTTAAAATCATGGGCAAGACCTCCTGCAAGTCTTCCAATCGCTTCCATTTTCTGGACTTGACGGAGCTGTTGTTCCATCTCTTCGCGCTTTTTCTGCTCGACATTCAGGCGAGTGCTCATTTTATTGAATTCATCTACCAAAGTTGGCAAGGCATAGGAAGGGGATGATTCGATTTGATGAGAGAAGTTTCCCTGCGCTATTTGTTGAAATGCGCTACTCAGACGTTGTGCGGCAGCTTCTTCCAGGGAAATCTTCGGTAGACCACAGAATAAGGTCCATTCCACCCCTGAGACATGGTTGTGACAATAAAGCCATTCCACCCCATTGGCATCGGTGATTTCGACTTCGCCTTCATCTTTTGATGTGATTGTAGCCATATTAAGGTTTGACCAGTCGCCGCCAAGATCATCTAATGGGTGCAGGAAAACCTGCCCCTTCTCCTGATCAATTTCGGCTTTAAGTTTTTCATGCTGGATGAGCATTCCCTCATGATTAACGATGAACTGCTGCTGTTCGCTAAACGATATTGATGAGGCAAAATCACGATAGAGATAGCGAATAGGCAGATCAATGCTCCAGAGTCCGATAAATTCATTTTCGCGCCACACCGGTATTGAAACAGAGAGGATTAAACCTTCTCCGGCATAATCAATTGATGGGGGTGTCCAGCGTATTTGCCGGTCCGGATTGTTAGCAGGAGAGACGGATACATAGGTATGGTAGGTTGACCAGTCAAAATCACTTGGTATGGCGGTGCATTGATCGATAAAGGGAAATTGAAGTGCGGTATTGCCTGCGTCTTGATAATAAATCCAGCCTACATCACCCAGACGATCATGTATATGTTTGAGGTGAGGCCCTATATTACGATGCAGAAATAAATGGTGTCGGGCTCGTTGATCATTTTGGAGGTGCTGTCCCCAGGAACAGCTGATGGCATCTTTAGCAGCCTTGCCTTCTCTGAATGCCTGTACGAGGGTTTGATTCTGGTAGAAGCCTTCGTCGTCCACAAGATAGTTTTCCTGCTGAAGCCAGTTGTTTATGTCCTGGTCAGTATACTTATCGTGGGTGAGAAGAAGCAGAGTGGTTCTTTGCAGTTCTTCAAGTGCATTGTAGAGACGATCGGTCTGTTGGGTAAGAACAGCGCGATATCGCCCCAGGTGCCAAGTTATCGCTTCAATTTCTTTCATAAATCAATCTTTACCGTTAAGCAAGTATTATTCAGCGGTAGTGCTCAATGAATCAACAGTAAAAATCGAATAGCACTACTTTTTT
>CAZWVC010000011.1:0-32024 GCA_964637245.1 uncultured Desulfocapsaceae bacterium | reverse complement strand
GGCCGCCCTTCTCATACAGCCAGATGTTGTAGCCTTCTGCATCAAGACCAAATGGTACGGAGGCAAAAGCAACGAAAGCCTCATTCTTGCCTTTCCAGTATCCTGGCCAATCATGACCTACCTGAGCTGAACCCTTGGATACCGCATCAAAGGTCTGCATGGCTGGGACAAGCTCGCCTGCAGAAAATGGCTTGATGTCAAGACGGCCGGCAGAAGCTAAACGTACGCTGTCAGCAAAGTGAACAGCGACATCATAGAACAGCAGACCCTTGGACCATGGCATAACCATCTTCCAGCGTACCTTCTCAGTGGATGGCTTGAAACTCACCCGCTTGGCGGTTTCGTGACGCGGATCGCTACCGAATTTTGCTCGCTTCGCAGATGCAGTGCCAACACCAACACCAACAGCTAAGGCAACAGTAAGTGCAGCAGTTACAAAACGCTTCATAAGCTCCTCCTTGACTTGAATTGTACGAATGGGAAAGAAAGAGTGCTGGAGTACAGTTACTCCAGCACTTAAGATTTCAATTACCGCCCACCTTCTCTTGATAGACCAATGGTAATTGGTATTACCAATTCTTTATCATATTGAATGACAAAGTCAAGAAAAAACACTTGCCTGACTTAAAAAACTTTGATAGATAGGGCCTATAAGGATTTTGGCCGGTTTGCCCAAAAAATATCGAAAGCCCGTATGGCTAGCCTCCAAGACCCAATGGTAGTACCAATATTGGAATTACATTTGCAATTAAAGTTAAAATCTGGAATTATCACTTCTTTAAGTCATTCTGTAATTTTAATCATGTCAAACTGAAAAATTACTTAGTTACAAACCTTTAGTGATGTGCATGAGGGGCTTTGATTTATGCCAGTGATTATAATACTGGTAGTATAACTGGCCCACCGCCAATAGGGCAAAGAACGACAACGTAACATTTGTAATAATTTGACATTAAAGATAAATTTTTATGCAGTGAAGGAATATGGAGCTTAAACCAATAAAGCCAAAAAGAATATCTGATCAAGTTTTTGAGCAGATCCGTGAGTTGATTTACAAAGGAACCTTTAAGCCTGGGCAACAGATCACTCCAGAGCGCAATCTGGCTGCTTCTATGCAGGTAAGCAGGACATCTGTTAGGAATGCTATAAATAAACTGGTAACAATGGGTTTGCTTGAGCATCGTCAAGGACAGGGAACATTTGTCGCCTCTCCAGAAAATAGAAGGGGTAATCCCTTGGCCGCTGCCATGGCTACAGAAGAAGCAACCCTTGATGACCTTTTGGAAGTCCGCCTTGGTCTTGAAACAAATGCGGCTGAATTGGCAGCTCGCAGGGCAACAGAAAAGGACCTTCTTTCCATGGAGAAAAGCCTCGTTGAAATGGAAGAAGATATGAAAACTGCAGGTCATATAAGTACCAGCGCAGATGCCTCATTTCATATGGCGATTACATTTGCCACGAAAAATCCTGTTTTGATCCATCTGATGAGAAATTTCTACGATTTTCTTTTTATCGGCATTAAGAAGAATCTAACCCATATGTACCAGAGACAAGGCGAACATGAAAATGTCCTGGACCATCACCGTGGTGTCTACGAAATGATTAAAAACCGCCGACCAAAAGAAGCTGGTGAGCTCATGCGGAACCATATTAACTACGTCCAGGATTATTTTCGCAAGCATCACCAGGGCGAGTAGGAGGTTTCTCTACTTGTCACTATTCCTCAATACAATGCTGAAAAATACCGTATCTTGGTGCTTTTCAGCATTGTCATTTCCAGCTCCTCACTATTTCCTAATTTTGATAATTTAGATCCATTTTGTTGTCATTTTTAGTATAAATTTGAAGAAAATAGCATCTTATTGCTATCACCTCTTTACTTCATCTTAACTTCGTATTAAGAATAATTGATGCTTTTGGGGATGCTGTTCAGCTTTCTCTGTTTCGCTAAAATACCAGCACGGTACTGGTTGTAGTTCTGTTAATTTCAAAATAGGGAGGAATAGATGAAATTTTTGAGGAAAGCAACTTTATTGTGTGGGGCAATGATAATGCTCGCCACTCCAGCACTTGCACAAAAAACCGTCAAATGGAAACTCGCCATGACATGGCCAAGCACCTTGACTCCTTTTGCTTCATCGGTTGACAGATTTGCCAAATCTGTGAGTGATATGACCGGTGGAAACTTTATCATTAAAGTTGATGGCAAGGAAAAACATAAAGCAGCTCTTGGAATTCTCGATATGGTAAAAGGCGGCCAGTATGAGATGGGTCATAGTGCGTCGTATTACTGGAAAGGCAAGGATATAACTACCGTTTTCTTCACCACCGCACCTTTTGGCATGACTGCGGCAGAGCAGAATGCCTGGTTCTATTTTGGCGGCGGTATGGAAATGATGCAGAAGAACTATGAAAAATTTAAAGTTCTCTCCTTTCCTGGCGGAAATACAGGTGTTCAGATGGGTGGTTGGTTTAGAAAAGAAATTAATTCACTCGATGATCTAAAAGGTTTGAAAATGCGAATACCGGGGCTTGCTGGTGAAGTTTTTGCCAAGCTGGGCGTAAATGTAACCAATATCCCTGCTGGTGAGCTGTATACCTCGCTTGATCGCGGTACCATCGACGCTCTTGAGTGGGTTGGCCCGGGAATGGATATCAAGATGGGATTTCATAAAATTGCACCTTTCTACTATACAGGCTGGCATGAGCCAGCAACTGAACTGCAATATCTGGTGAACAAGAGAGCCTTTGATAAGCTCTCACCAGAATATCAGGCAATCTTGAAGATAGCCATGCAGGCAGCTACCGCAGACATGTATAATGAAAACTTTGATGCCAGTGCTAATGCCTGGGCACAGATGAAAACAGATTTTCCAAATATTAAGGTGAAAACTTTTCCTGAGCCAGTCCTCAAAGCAATGAAAAAGGCTAATGATGAAGTGATGGAAGCCTATGCCAAAGATAACGCTGAGTTTAAAGCTGTATATGATTCACAGAAAGCCTATATGGCAAAAGCACGTGAATGGACCAAAATGTCTGACTACTATTACATCCAGACATCTGAGATGGTAGAATAATACTTTTTGTTGCATTAAGGATGGATTCCAAACCGCCTGTTCAAACGGACAGGCGGTTTTTCTATTTGATGAGAATTGTTTTTTTGAGTATAGCAAGGAATCGTGTACACTATCTATATATTTCAAGACAGTAGGAGTGGATGTATTCACAGGGGACAACATGCTAGTAAAGTTAGAAAAAATTATTGACTCAGTGATTGATGTGGTTGGTAAGATCACCTCAATTCTACTGCTGCTCATGATATTCAACGTTTTTTATGATGTTATCATGCGCTATTTCTTTAGAAACAGCTCGGTGGGGATGCAGGAGATGGAATGGCATCTCTTCTCTATTATCATTCTATTTGGTGTATCCGTGGCACTCAAGGATGAAGGTCATGTGCGGGTAGATTTTCTCTATGAGAAATTCAGCAAACGTAAAAAGGCGATGATCAACATTCTGGGGACTATCTTCTTTCTCTTACCCCTTGCACTTCTGGTGGCATTCGGTTCCATCGAGTATGTCATGGATTCCTATAACATCAATGAGATTTCAGAAGATCCTGGTGGTCTTACTCATCGGTGGATAATCAAATCCATGATACCGTTCTCTTTCACTTTTCTGATTTTCAGTTCAATCGGGTATATCATAAAGAATATTAACATATACAGAGGTGCAAAATGATAGGAATAGTAATGTTTTTTGCAGCCCTGTGTATGCTTACAATAGGCTACCCGGTAGCTTTTACTTTTGGTTCGGTATCCATCTTTTTTGGTATTGCGGCAGCCCTGATAGAACTCATGCCGGAAGTAACCATTGGAGGAGTTTCGGAGGAGTTTTTCCTGATGTTTTCCATGATGCCATTTCGTATCTATTCCATCATGAATAATACCATCCTCATGGCAATTCCCCTCTTTATTTATATGGGTATAGTGCTGCAAAAATCTGAGTTGGCAGAACGCCTGCTCGAATCCATGGGAACTCTGTTTGGCAAAATTCGTGGAGGGGTTGCGGTATCTACAGTGCTAGTCGGTACGCTCCTGGCTGCCTCCACCGGGGTGGTGGGTGCTTCGGTTGTTGCCATGGGAGTTATTTCGTTACCTGTGATGATAAAGTATGGATATTCCAAAAAGCTTTCCACAGGGACGATTTGTGCGGCCGGGACCCTTGGTCAGATTATCCCGCCATCAATTGTTCTCATAATTCTCGGGGATGTTTTCCAACAGCCTGTAGGTGATCTGTTCAAAGCGGCTGTTTTGCCAGGTCTTATCCTCGTCGGTTTGTATATTGCATATATCCTTGTTGTTGCATTCATAAACAAGGAAGTTGCACCTCCCGTGGAAATTGGTTCCGATACCCGAGGAGAAAGCATTAAGAAGGCATTGATTGCCATTCTTCCGCCTCTAACGTTAATAATCCTGGTGCTAGGCTCAATCTTTAAAGGCATTGCCACTCCTACGGAATCAGCTTCGGTCGGCTCGGTCGGTGCCATGGTCCTTGCAGCCATGTATAAAAAGCTCAACAGACAGATCATTATGGATTCGCTCCATGAGACAGTGAAAATAACGGCTATGGTTTTTGCTATTCTCATTGGTGCAACGGCTTTTTCCATGGTTTTTGTCTACAGTGGGGCAGATTATATCGTAGAAGATTTTCTTACCAATTTACCGGGCGAAAAATGGGCATTTCTTATTCTTTCCATGCTTGCTATTCTTGCCTTAGGCTTTTTTATAGATTTTATCGAGATTTCCTACATTGTTGTACCAATTCTTTTGCCAATATCTGAAGCCATTGGCCTGAATCCACTCTGGTTTGCTATATTGATTGCGATGAACCTACAGACCTCATTTCTGACACCGCCATTTGGTTTCTCACTTTTCTATTTAAAAGGGGTATCGCCTCCTGAAGTGAAAACGGTGGACATCTATCGGGGTGTTCTGCCTTTTATCTGCATACAGGTTGCCGTCTTGGTATCAATTATTGTTTTTCCAGATTTTTATGGTTTTTAGAGAGTTTTGCTCTCTCAGCCAATGGGGAACAGAAGATGTAGGTGGTGCTGACTGGATCGATAATCAGGTTGCAATAGACCTAGAGATAGGGGTGTTTTGGTAGAGGAGAATGTAGCGAAAAATGAATTTCCCTTCCATTGCATATGTCATGGGGGCGCTTATGCTGGTCACTGGCAGTTCAATGCTGTTACCGGCACTATGTGCTTTTCTTTATCAAGAAAATGATCTCTGGCCGCTTCTTTCTTCTTCCTTTATAATTCTGGGTGTTGGTCTACCACTACGTTATTTCTTCCGTAAATATGATGATTTAAATATCCGCGACGGTATCTTTATCGCCTTTTTCGGGTGGATAGCAATTTCAGCAGTTTCGACCCTGCCATTTATTCTTCATGGCGCTATCCCTTCGTTTACTGACGCATTTTTTGAAATGATGTCAGGATACACCACAACTGGGGCTACAATTCTAACTAATATTGAAGCCATGCCTCATGGTCTGCTGTTTTGGCGATCTCAGACACATCTGCTCGGTGGTATGGGAATCCTGACCCTGACGATAATCTTCCTTCCTCATGGGATGGGCGGTGTTCGAATTTTCAGGGCAGAGTCTAGTCCTGGCCAGGTTATTACTAAAGACAGGTTCATTCCCAGAAATAAGGATGCGATGATCTGGTTGTGGACCATTTATCTTTTTTTAAATGGTGCTCAAACGGCTCTACTCCTTTACGGTGGAATGGATCTATTTGATGCGCTGTGCACAGCCTTCGGCACCGTATCTACGTCAGGTTACTCTCCTAAGAATGCCAGTATAGGTCATTATAACAATGCTTACGTTGATTGGATTACCATTCTCTTTATGTTCCTGGGGGGAATGACATTTGTACTTTTCTATCATATGGCCAAAGGGAAATTCCAGCCAATTAGAGTAAATACTGAGTTTCGCTGGTATATTGGTTTTATCCTGTTTTTTTGTGGAGCTGTGACCTTGATTCTGTGGCGTAACAATATATATCCTGACTTTGAGGACTCATTACGATATGCAACGTTTCAAGTCATGTCTATTTTAACTACCACGGGTTTTACCACCACCGATTATGAGCTTTGGCCCCAGGCGGCACAAATGTTTCTCTTTGCCGTATGTTTTGTTGGTGCCTGTGCCGGTTCCACCACCAGTGGCATAAAAATCGTTCATTACGTAATTATTTTCAAATATATATATGCTGCCATCAAGAAGATATTCTTGCAGCCAATGTCGGTTATGTCTGTTCGGATCAATGAAAAGCAGGTAGATTCTTCAATTATTGACCTTGCTGTGTGCTATTTCATTGTGAATATAATTCTCGTATTGCTCGGTGGATGTTTCATGGTGATCAGCGATAACATGGATTATCTTACAGCTATTAGTTCAGTTATCGCCTCATTAATGAATATAGGTCCAGGGTTTGGAGATATAGGGCCTTCGGAAAATTTCGCATTTATCTCTGCTGCAGGAAAATGGTTTCTCTCCTGGAATATGCTGGTCGGTCGACTTGAGATGTTTTCCGCTCTAGTTATTCTTTTCCCTGCTTTTTGGAAAAATTAGCAGATAATTAAGGCTACCTCGTCTTTTCAGGTTTATAAGTCATTTTTAAGCACCGACTATCTACTGAAAGCCTAACTATTTTAGGTCCTAAAACTACCCCTCGGCTCAATCTCAGTGTTGCGGCTTAGATTTTTATCCTCGCAATATCGTTTATATGCACCCCAAGGATACTTCTTTCAGGGCGGCTGTGGTGAAAAATCCAAGTCGTGTCTTGATCTTAGACAGAATGCTGGGTTTTCCGATGAAAACAGACTAATAACTTGACGTACGGTACAATGTTTTATCTCAAACATAAAGGTAAGCTTGTTCAGGTAAAATCGTGTTAGGTATGTCGTTGGTTAAGATATTTGCAAGCTTTGCTGTATCATATAGTCAGAAGATTATGAGCCGAAAGAAAAGTACTATGAGCTTGCCATTTCAACAATCTGTTTGAATGGTCGAAATTAATGGTTATTGAATTGATATTAATAAAATAATTAAGACTAGTAGTGCTGCTGGTTAAATCCGTTCAGCTATTTTTTATTTGCTATTAGAAGGAGAAGACCATGATACGAAGATTTCTTATTACTCTGCTAGCTCCCCCACTGTGGTTGTTTTTCTCTTTGAGTCTCACTCTTTGCACGTTTACAATTACGATGCATACAGATCAGTTAGTCTATGCCTCCACACCTCGGAAGCTAGCAGAAGCACTTGAAATCCTCACAAAGGAGGCCAAAAAAATTGAATCCTCAGAATTGAAACTAGAATTTTTACATGCAACTTATAGTGGCACCAACAGGCGCTATGATGCGCAATTTCGCGTTTCCGATAAAATAATTCGTGGAAGAGTTTTTCCAGACGGAAAACTCTCGTTCAATAATAGGTCTGAAAAGAAAAAGGAAAGAGTAGTTATTTGGCGAAATGCTCCTGGCCTGGAGGTTCTACCTGACCTGGATAAACTTCTCGCCGAGGCTGAAAAGAAAGTAAGGACTGATGGTTATTTACCCACAGGTGTAGCGCTGTTAAAATATAATCAGCAAAAAACCACCAATGCTTCAGGTGGTTGGTTGGCAAAAACTCAAGTTCTCTTTGAAGCAACTGATCAGAAAAAAGCACGGGTTGTTGAGTTTAGAAATGAAGAGTTCATTTCGCATAAGGCAGGAACTCTGTTGCAGATTAACCTCCCGGTTATACGTGCACCACAAATAAGCACACCGGAGATTGAGTCATTGGAGTTGGATATACCGGAACTCCGTACCTCAGGTATTGAGGTATATCGCACGGAAAATGGTGAAACAATCATTCGCCTGCAGGGGAATATTCTGTTTGCATTTGATGATGATAAACCCTTACCTGATTCTCAACCCATAATTCTAAGTCTGGCAAAGTTGCTTATTGATGAGCAACCAGTGCAAATCAGTATTGAAGGACATACAGATTCCTGGGGAACTCCACAATACAACGATGATTTATCACGTAGAAGAGCCGAAACGATCGCGCAACAGCTCATTGCAGCAGGAGTACCTAGAACTAATATAGAAATTCAGGGATATGGTGAATCGCAGCCAATAGATGCCGAAATGAATCCTGACGGTTCAGATAATCCAGAGGGACGCCAACGTAATCGACGTGTAGAGATAATTTATAGTCAGTGAACAGCTAATACTTGAACTTCTCCTTTTAAAAGTATTTCTATAATGCAAGATCTTTATAGAAAACACGAAAAGTATAGCTTAAATCACGATATCTTCCCTAAATCTGAAAGAGTTTGCGAACATCTTTCAAGTGTGGTGACAGACAGATGACGATAACTCGCTCATTGGCCTTGATATGGGTATTACCCACAGCCACCCGCCATTCTCCCTGCCTGTAGACGCTGCCGATAAGAATTGTTCCATATTGCAGATGGGCGAGTTTGGCTAAGGGTTTCTTGGTTATGGGGGATCCTGGAGCAGCAACTATTTCTACTACTTCGGCATCGAATCCGTGCAAGTGAGCAACAGATATAAGCTCGCTACGGCGAATAAATTTTAAGATCTCATTGCCAGCCATAACCTTTTTGTCTAGAGCAAGATCAGCACCAATGGTTGAAGCTAGAACAAGATAATCCTCTTTGCTGACCAAGGCGATTGTTTTACCCTGTTTTTTCCTGTTATTTCCCTTCTTTTCAGTATTCATGAGATTTTTAGCCAGAAGGCAACTCAGGATATTGGTTTCATTCTCACCCGTTGCGGTGATGAAGGTATCCATATCCGATAATCCGGCAGAGGTAAGAGACTCGGCATCGGATCCATCACCATGAAGAATTTCAGTGTGTTTGAGATCTTCAACCAGGTTCATTGCTCGATCAGCGTTCTTTTCAATTAATTTGACTTCGACAGATTTTTCCAGGAGCTGAGCAACCCGGTGACCAATAAGTCCACCACCAAGAATCATGATTCTTTGACGATGTTGTTGTTCTACACCGGCAAGTTTCATGAGGTGGGGGAGGGTTTCACTCCCTGCCATGATAAAGATTTGGTCTTGAGGCAATATAGTGTCTTCACCACCAGGAATAATGGTAGTGATGCCCCTTGCAATAGCGACTACGCGGAAGGCCAATTCATCGTGCTCCAAAGCGATTTCTTTGAGTTTTTTGTGGGCAAAGGGAGAAGAATCGTGGATTCGGTTGGCCATCAGCTGAATTTGACCCTTGGCTATATCGATGATTTCATTGGCAGCTCTCAATTTTATGAGACGAACGATCTCCTGTGCCGTCAATTCCTCCGGGTTAATAAGAAGGTCAATCTTGAGATCGTTAGCGCTCAGAATTGAATCTTCCTTGCTGAATTCCAGAGATCGCACTCGGGCAATTTTTCGCTTGATGCCAAATTTATCTGCTATCATTGCAGCCATCATGTTAACTGCATCATTGTTGGTTACTGCGATCAAGCAATCGATCTTGCCTGCATTTGCCTCTTGCCAGCAGGAAATGTCCATGGCATTGCCCTGGATTAATCGTGCATCAATATTACCATCGGCATATTTAATTATCTCAGGATAAGATTCTATTATTGTTATGGCGTATTCTTCATTCAGCAGACGCTTGGCAAGGTATAATCCGACTCCGCCCAGACCAAGGATGAGTATGCTTTCAGCGGCAATCTTCTTTTTTTTATCAAACATGATAAATACCTATAGTAAAGCTTATGAGCATTTACTTCAGTACAACCGAGGCTTTTCTAAAGTACCTGCTAGTTAAATCACGACAACATAATATTGTCAAGCGCAGGAGCGATAGCTTTGAGAGTGGGCAAAAGGAGATATACAATGTCATCTATGGTACAGGAAATTACCGCTAATCTTAAGTCATTGGGGGATCAGAAGATTGCAGAACACAGTCAGAGGTTTTTTAAGACTGGGGTGGGTGAATACGGTGAAGGAGATAAATTTTTAGGCATACGGGTTCCGATTATTCGTCAGGAAGTAAAAAAATACATGATGATATCACTGCAGGATACTGAGGGGTTGCTCCAATCGGATTATCATGAAATCCGTTTATTTGCCGTAATATTGTTCACAGAGAAGTATCAAAGGGCAGGAGACACTGAGAAACATAAGATATTCACTATATATTTGGCTAATACAGCAAAGATTAATAATTGGGACATAGTAGATGCATCGTCACACAAGATTGTTGGTCCCTATCTGCTAAATAAAGACAGAGGTATACTCTATGAGCTGGCCCAGTCACAGAGTTTGTGGGAACGTAGGATCGCTATAATTTCAACATATTATTATATCCGGCAGGGGCAGTTTGATGATACTCTGAAAATATCGGCGTTACTGCTTAAAGACCAGGAAGATTTAATCCACAAAGCTGTGGGTTGGATGTTGCGTGAAATGGGAAAAAAGTCGATGGATCTGCTTCAGCGTTTTTTGACAGAAAATTGCAATAAAATGCCCCGAACTATGCTGCGTTACGCCATTGAAAAACTCCCTAAAGCGGAGAGGGAAATGTATCTCAGGGGAGAAAAATAATCTCTGAATTGTAATTTTGGGTTTTCAGTAAGATTTAATTTGCTGCCTATTGGGTATGGGTAGAAGGGTAGAAGCAGAGTGAGTATAAATTCTTTCTATCTCTTTCCTAACGGTTTCCTTGTGAAAGAAATGAGGTAAGTGCCCCGTCTTCTCTAGCATGAGATACTTCGCGTGCGGTACCATATGCTTAAATCCGGCTGCATGCGAAAACTGGTATATGACCTGATCTTGATCGCCATATATAAGGCTGACTGGGGAGGTGATTTTTGCATAGAGTGGATATGATTCATCAAGAAACGGTCGTATTTGGTTGAGGTCTTCAGCATTAGCTAAAAAACGGGCGGGAGAGAAAAGAAGCTTGAGACATGATCTTTCTGCATAATCTGCAGTCGCTGGCTGGGGATGAAAACTTTTTTGGATTAATCCCGGCGCAATGGTGGGTCCGAGAGCCGGTACTATAGCATATCTAAAAAGGTGTCCCAACACTGGCAGGGTCGCCAGTCGAGTATACCATGAAGAGCCATCTCCTATTGGATAAACAGCGCCGGCAATAATCACTAAACCTTTATATGCCTCAGGATAATCGGCAAGCAGGCGAGCACCAATCACACCACTCAGGGAGTGGGTGACCAGAATAGGTCTATCGAGTTGCAGCCTCTTGATGGCGGTATGGATGAGTTTTACTTGTTTGGCAAAATCATAGCCTGGCTCTCTCATGCTGTGCCCATGACCGGGGCGGTCGAAAGCCACAAGCTGGAAATAATTAGGTAGATGGTTAAAAAGATTGTTTTGCCAGTCTCTGGCGTTGCTTGAAGCACCATGAAGAAAAACTACAGGAATATCACCACCATCCCGTTCTATGTAGTGGAGTCTGGTCTGTTCGATATTAACGAAATTGCCATAAGGAGCACAATTTTGGGCGATTTTTTTTTGCTGTAACTGACCAAAAATCAAAGCTGCAAGCCCACCTACTATTATGCATCCAGATAACAAAAAAAATGGCTTCATATACTTATACCAATGGCTTTATACCCGTAAGTCTATCGAAGGAGAGAGTATCTAATCTAAAATACGTTTGATAGATAATCTGACAACTATTTCTTGAACAATTATGATACTTGTACCATCCTGTGAATAATTTCAGAGACTAAAGAAATAATAAGTACGGCAGATTAAAGAGCAATTGATTGAGATATAATCAACATAATCCAGCTTTTTGTCCTCATGCTTACAACCTCTCTTTCATTCAATGTTTCTTCTCCTATTCCTTGCGGTAGAAAAAAAAGGGCTGTTGGGGAATGAAATGAGATGAACGCAACTCATATCCAAAAGATTAAAATTATGGTAGGGAATGAATCGGTGTAATGCGCTCCGTTCCGTTCCCCTCGTGATACCTGATGCAGTTTTAGTATCAACAAATAAAAATGACTCATAATAAAGCTGCATTGAAATGAAACTACAGCGGAGGGTGGTATGCTTACAGAGGATAAAGAGCGCCTTGATTGTTTTATGATTGGCCTGAAACGCCGAAACCCAGGGCAGCATGAATTCCATCAGGCAGTATATGAAGTAGCTCTCGATATTGTCCCGTTTATCCGTCAGAATCCGATTTATATGGAGCACCAGATATTAGAGCGCTTGACCGAGCCTGACAGAATATTGATATTTCGGGTAAACTGGGAGGATGACAAAGGAAATATTCGCGCAAATCGAGGATATCGGGTTCAGCAATGTAATGCCATAGGACCATATAAGGGGGGCATTCGTTTTCATCATGATGTGCAGTTGGACACCTTGAAGTTCCTTGCATTCGAGCAGACCTTTAAAAACAGTCTCACAGGTCTGCCAATGGGAGGCGCTAAAGGTGGGGCTGATTTCAACCCCAAAGGTAAATCAGAACGAGAAGTCATGCGTTTCTGCCAGAAATTTATGTCTCAGCTTGCCCGTCATATAGGCCCGAATACAGATGTTCCAGCTGGTGATATTGGTGTTGGTGCCCGAGAGGTGAGTTTTATGTTCGGCCAATATAAACATATGGTAAATGAATTTTCGGGTGTACTTACAGGGAAAGGGCTCTCTTTTGGCGGTAGCCTGATCAGGACGGAAGCGACAGGCTATGGCGCAGTGTATATGCTTGAAAATATGCTTAAATATCACGATATGGACATGGAAGGGAAAACAGCCCTAGTCTCAGGTAGTGGGAATGTTGCTCAGTACAGTGTGGAAAAACTCACTGAACTTGGGGCTAAAGTGGTCTCTATGTCGGACTCTTCGGGGACAGTGTATGATCCGGACGGTATCAATCAAGAAAAGCTCGAATACATTAAAGATCTAAAAAATAGTAGACGTGGCAGAATTTCTGAATACGCCAAGGAGATGAAAACAGAGTTTTTTGAAGGAAGAAGGCCCTGGTCCATCCCTTGCGACATTGCCATTCCCTGTGCCACTCAGAATGAGATAAGTGGAGATGAGGCGAAAACACTGATTAAAAATGGGTGCATGGCAGTTGCTGAAGGTGCAAACATGCCTACTGTACAGGAAGGTGTAGATGCCTATCTCGAAAGAGGGATTCTCTATGCTCCAAGCAAAGCTGCAAATGCGGGTGGTGTGGCTGTTTCAGGTTTGGAAATGACGCAAAACAGCATGAGGATGTACTGGGGCAGAGATGAGCTGGATCAGAAACTCCATACAATAATGCAAGACATTCATGACAAGTGCGTGCAGTATGGTGAAGAAAATGGCAAAATCAATTATCGCAAAGGTGCAAATATAGCCGGATTTATCCGAGTTGCCGATGCATTAGTATCATGCGGTAATATCTAGACATACCTAGCTACAACCAACCTCACAGTATTCAAGGAGGATCCATGAACCAGAAGGAAAACATGAATGACCAGATAGAACTCAATAGCGATGAGCTTGAGGAAATCAGTCGTGATTTCCGTAGCATTGTGGATATTGCTGATCGAAAATATGGATTTCCGGTGAAAACATACCATAACTGTTTTGTTGGTGAAGAAGCTGTGGCAAAGCTCATAGAAAAGGGCGTCGCAGTCGATGAGCAGGATGCGGTGCAGCTTGGTAATCTCATGCTGCAGGCTGGAATATTTCATCATGTTCAACGAGCACATACTTTCAAAAATGAATATCTCTTCTATCGCTTTGCAACCGATGAAGATCATGGTTCTGTGGTTGAAGACACACCCGATGGGACGGTGGTGAAATGGAGTGACTTCCTGGGCATTGCTACTTCACAACGTGAGACTACAGATTCTTTGCAGCCTTCGGTACCTGAGCCTGATGAGGAATTAGCAAAATTTGAACAAGTTGATCTTGAAGCGATAGGGATATCTCCACTAGATGAACATAACGCTAAACTTCTTGATAATGTCCATCCTAAAGAATGGCGGGATCCTGAGCCAAAATCCTCGTATAATCTTGTGGTTATTGGTGCTGGTGCAGGAGGTTTGGTTTCATCTGCTGCAGCTGCTGGTGTTGGCGGCCAAGTCGCTCTCATCGAGTCCCATTTGCTCGGAGGAGACTGTTTAAATGTCGGTTGTGTACCTTCTAAGGCGTTGCTTCGCTGCGCCAAGGCTGCCGCGTCAGTAAGGGATGCTCACGAGTTTGGGGTGAGGATAGATGGTGACGTTTCGGTGGATTTTGAGTTTGTGATGGAGCGTATGCGAAAATTGCGTGCAGCTATATCACCCGTTGACTCAGCCCAACGATATTCCAGCCAACTTGGGGTTGATGTGTTCCAGGGTCGGGCAGTTTTCACGGCAAAGAACAGCGTGGAAGTAAATGGAAAAGCCCTTAAATTTACCAAAGCGGTAATTGCCACAGGTGGTACTGCAGCAATCCCCAACATCCCAGGTTTAAAAGAATCCCGTTATCTGACTAATAATTCAATCTTCAACCTCACTGAGCTACCAAAACGATTAGGTGTAATCGGGGCTGGTCCTATTGGTTTGGAATTGGCTCAGGCTTTTCAACGATTTGGCAGCGAGGTCACAGTATTTTCCCGGAGTGAGAAAATAATGCCTAAAGAAGATCCGGAAGCAGTCGAGATTGTCAAGAGATCAATGCACAAGGATGGCGTAAAATTTGCCTTTAATGCTAGCTATAAAAAGGTTGAGGGTAGCAGAACAGATGAACCTGTCAAGGTTGTAATAGACCAGAAAGGTGAGGAAAAAACTCTCGAGTTTGATGGCCTGCTCATAGCCACAGGGAGAAAACCGGCAGTTAATGGACTTGGTTTGGAAGAGGCTGGTGTTGATTTTGACGCTCGCAAAGGTGTTCTGGTGAATGAAAAACTCCAAACGACCAATCCGGATATCTTTGCAGTTGGAGATGTGGCAAGCAAATATCAATTTACCCATATGGCTGATTTCATGGCCAGGCTGGTTATAAAAAACGCCCTGTTTTTTGGTCGTGATAAGGTTTCTGACTTACTTGTTCCCTGGGCGACGTATACCGACCCGGAAGTTGCTCATGTCGGTTTATATGAAAAAGATCTGGAAGAACGTGATATTCCCTTTACTACCTTTAAACGAGAATTCTCCCATGTAGACCGGGCAATTGTCGATGGTGAGGAAGATGGCTATGTCAAGATCCATGTAGCAAAGGGTAAAGGCGAGATTCTAGGAGCAACCATTGTTGGCAGCCATGCTGGGGATATGATAAGTGAGATCAGTGTGGCAATGCAGAGTGGTATGGGGTTAGGTAGTCTGGCATCGGTAATTCACCCGTACCCTACTGCTGCTGAGGCAATCCGTCAATGTGGGGATGCCTATAACCGGGAGCGTTTAACACCCACTATAAAGTCTATTTTCCATAAACTTATGGCATTGAGGAGATAGGGAACAATATCTTAACCCGGATTTCTTTAAAAATGAGGCCAGCAGCGTACCGCAACCTGTGGTTCTGTTTTAAGTGTAGAGATTTGGATTAACTTCTATTGTGTCAACCAACTGCAATTTATTTAACCTGAATATTTCATGAGTTGGGGCGGGCCGCATCGACTCACCCGAAGGGTGAAAAACTTTCAAAAAGCGACAATCTGCAAAAGTACAAACTGTACCCAAAAATTAAGGATTTATTTCAAGTATAGTTATTCTAAACTACTACCTATATTTACTTTTCAGAAAGTTTTTCATGAAAAATTCTGGCTAAGTTATACATGACCTCATAAAAACGAGTGCCAGGAATACCTGGCGCCCGTTTCATGCATGAAACCCTGTATAGAGAATTATAATTTCTGCAAAGCCTCAATACGTTTATCTAGAGGTGGGTGACTTCTGAAAAGTTTCGCCAAGCCTCCCTTTTTGGGACGGATACCAAAAGCTGCCACCTGATCAGGTAGATGAGAAGGTTCATGATGCGCCTGAAGCCTTTGAAGAGCACTAACCATTTTTTCCTTTGATGTCAGATAAGCAGCTCCTCTATCAGCGGTAAACTCGCGCTTTCTTGAGAACCACATAACAATGATCGAGGCAAACAATCCCAAAGCCAACTCGAGCGCTATGACAACAGCCATGTATCCAAAAAAGCCCAAGCCTTCGCCCTCTTCATCACCGCTCAAGAAGTTGCTGATGATGTTTGCGGCGATTCTGGAGAGAAAAATAACGAAGGTATTGAGAACCCCTTGAATTAATGTAAGAGTTACCATATCGCCACAAGCAACATGGGTGACTTCATGAGCAAGCACTGCCTCAACTTCATCTTTGCTCATATTCTGGAGCAACCCTGTTGAGACGGCCACTAGGGCATCATTTTTCTTCATCCCTGTGGCAAAAGCGTTCATATCCGGTGAGTCAAATATCGCGACCTCCGGCATACCCAACTCTGCCTCCTCAGCCATTCTGCGAACTGTATCATACAGCCACTGTTCAGTCTGATTTGCCGGGGTATCAATAACCCTTGCACCAGTTGATTTTTTGGCAATCCATTTTGACATCGCCAGAGAGATGAAGGATCCCCCAAACCCAAAAAGAGCGGCCATAACCAGCAGGCCAGAGGTTGAGCGAGTGTCCAGCCCCAGCACGCTCATTACAATTCCCAACAAGACCAGGATCGCAAGGTTAGTTGCAAGAAACAATACTATGCGTATCAAGATATTTCCCCATAAATGTGTAAGTTTATTCTCACCCTTAACCGACACCCTTCTAAAAAATGGGACAGCGGATTCAGGAACCTTTTGTTAATTTCACCAAGAAGTATAAACATCCTTTATTACCTGTGCAAACTGGAAGAATACATCTTAAAGGTTGGCTGTGTTTCAGCCTTTAGATGATAGATTTACCGAAAAGTGAGGCCAGTAGCGACACCGCAACCTGGGCCGTTTTGTTTTTAGTGTCGAGAATTGGGTTTACCTCCATCACATCAACAGATTGGAGTTTACCTGAATCGCATATGGTTTCCATAATGAGTTGTGCTTCTCGGTAGGTAAGTCCGCCGTGGGAGGGTGTGCCTACGCCTGGCGCTTCCTTCGGATCCACTACATCCATATCAAGACTGAGATGAATGTTGGGTAGGTGAGCCAATTTTGCCAGGGTCTTCCTCAGGATTGCATGCATACCGAGTTCATCGATATCACGCATGGTATAGACTGTGCATCCGGACTCAGCCAACATCTTCTTCTCATCGGGGTCAAGATCCCGAACACCTATCATGATAACATTTTCAGGAAGCAATTTAGGACCCTTGCGGCCTATATTAACTAGTTCTGCAGAACCTCGACCAAGGAGCACGGCAAGAGCCATTCCATGAATATTGGCGCTCCTGGAGGTTTCGGGGGTGTTAAAATCTCCATGGGCATCGACCCAGACAAGTCCACATGGTTGATTGTGGGTTACACCGCCAATGGTACCAATTGCGGCAGAATGGTCACCTCCAAGAAAAAGGGGGATTTCGCCTTTTTCAACAGCCTCAGCGCCAAGAGCATATGCCTTCTCACAGGCGTGACGGATAGGGATTAAACGTTCTTCATAACTGGTATTGGAAAGAGTGTAGTGTCCGGGGACATTGATATTGCCTTTATCCACCGTGGTATAGCCAAGATCACGAAGCTTTTGGGCAAGCCCGGCGTAGCGAATGGCAACTGGGGCCATATCCACACCCCTGTGTTTTTGCCCAAGGTCCATGGGGATCCCAATAATGGAGATAGTCTGTTTCATCTTGTTACCTATTTTCGTAAGTGGTTCCACAGGTTGACGATGAAGTCCTGTACATTGGTGAGAATAGCCTGCGCCTGGGCGGAGCCGCGGTTGGCAAGTTTGTCTGCTGAGAATTCTGACATATCAACCACATAAAAATATACAGGTCGAATCACGCCATCAGACATAACCCTATAGCTTGGAGTCATATTGCCAAAAGCTATGGAGTGGAGCTGGGTTGCCATGGTGATGACGATTGTGGCTTTTCTGGCATGCTCCCGCATGAGATTTTGGGATCTATATACATCTCCAATGGTTTCCGGCAAGGGGCCATCATCGCGAATCGAACCGGCAAGAATATAGGGAACCTTATTGTCCTCACATGCTTTGATGATTCCATCTTTGATGTCCAGGCTTTTTAAGCTCTCTTTGATTGAGCCTGCTCTACGGACTTCATTGAGAATGTCGAGATGATTGTAATGCCCCATGGACATCAGCTCCTGGCTGTAAATATTTTGACCTAATCCAGTGCCGAAATAAGCAGCTTCAATATCATGGGTGGCTAAAGCATTTCCTGCCATCAGGGCATCGCAAAAACCATTTTCGATGAGTCCCTGCATTGCTTCCCTGCTGTCCTTATCGAAAGCCACCGCTGGACCTAAAACCCAGACTATATGACCGTTGTCACGATCATGTTTCATGATCTGGTAGAGCTCGTCATATGAGCGTGAAAAAGGGGTTTCCCGGGTACCACGAGATCGAAAGGTGAATTTATCCTCACTTTCTTTGATTTTTTCAAAGCAGTGAGGATGCACTAAAATACCTTCCTCACCATTTTCGGTTCTACCCACCACCACCATATCACCCTTCTTCAGGTTGCGTGCTTCAATAACGTTGAGATTGCCATCTTTGGCAACGAGCACGGCATCCATCCGACTTTCAGGTGCAAGCACCCACCCGTATCCGGCAAGATTAGCATATTCAGGATAATTTGAAGTGGCATGATAATTCTTAGGAGCAATACCATCTGCTTCCACCTCTTCCAAATTTGCGAAAGGTGCTTCCTGTAACCCTGGAGTATCAAAGTCAGGCGGAGTATAGGTGAGGTTTAGGGACATGGGAATTCTCCTGTTTTCATTAAAGGATTTGTTTATAGCGACTGCTTTAACAACGTGAAGTGATTCACGTTGGTCTTATTATAGACCAAATAACGCATAACTCAATTGCTTTCAATGATTGTGTACAATTATTGCGAATAAGTAGTAAATATATACTTATATGCCCCTGGAAAATAACACAGATCTTTGAAAGATGACTTTACAGAATGGTCAGGGAGGTATTAAGCTTGACCTCGTATGATAGCTTTCATATACTCTAATACAGAGGATAAATATATTAATTATCGGGATGTTGCATGAATATTTCGGCCTATTTTACAACCGGATTTGCGATCAAGGCTTTAGCTAATCTGTCTAAGGCAAATGTCGTTATTCATGGTGAAGAAAATATCCCGGCTGGGCCCACTATTTTTGTAATTAATCACTTTACCCGGATTGAAACCCTCTTGATTCCGGCCTATATCTACAGTCTCACCCAAAAACCTGCTTTTTCGCTCGCCTCCGACTCCCTTTTCCGGGGAGGACTCGCTAAATTACTCGATTTGGTCGGCGTAATTTCCACAAAAGACCCAGACAGAGATAGAATAATCATTAAAGGCTTGCTTACCGGTTCTGAAAATTGGATTATTTTTCCGGAAGGAAGAATGGTAAAGACCAAAAAGATCATTGGAGACGGCAAGTTTCTCATAAGTCATGCACAGGGGAGGCATGAACCCCACACCGGTGCAGCCTCACTCGCCCTACGAGCAGAGTTTTTTAGATCTCATCTGCTCCGCTGGGAAACTGAAGAACCTGAAAATGTTAGCGAATTTCTACAGGGATATGATATCGAATCACTCGATGAAATACGTGATAAAACAACATCAATTGTTCCGGTAAATCTTACCTACTATCCAATTCGTGCTAAAGATAACATGGCTTCGCAATTTGCAACCCGAGTAATGAAAGAGGTGCCCGAAAGGATGCTCGAGGAGTTAATGACCGAAGGAACCATGCTTTTTTCAGGTGTAGATCTTGATATCCATATTGGTAAGCCTATCATCTTTGACGACTTTGTTGAATCCGAGATCGTGCAGCAAGCCATAGCCAAGCCGCTTGGCAATAAACCTTCTTTTTCAAACAGACTAAATCGTCATATGCGTGATAAGGCCTCCGAATTGATGCAGGTTTATATGAAAGCTATTTACGATATGACCACGGTAAATCATGAGCATCTATTTGCTTCCTTTTTAGAACTCTACCCTTATTCCAGAATGAGTGAAATAGGGTTGCGCAGAAGAGTTTACCTTGCAGCTAAGAAAATAAGTGAAAAGAATACGATGGGGTGCAATCTGCACAAATCACTGAAAGAAAATCAAGTACATTTGCTCACCGATGACAAATATAAGAAGGTGGAAAACTTTATTCAGCTAGCTGTGGAAAAGGACCTGGTTACCAGGGATAAGGAAAAGCTGGTCAAGATGGTAACTAACCTCAAAAATTTATTGCAGTTCCATCGAGGTAGAATAGATAATCCCATCCGGGTGATGGTTAATGAGGTCGAACCACTGAAAAAAGTACGTAAACTCATTCGATCTATTGCCTGGCAACCGAATTTTCTTGTGCGCTTGAGGGTTGTCAAATCACTCTTAGAAGAGGAAAGAAAGAGATATTTTGCTGATTGTCGGGAGTGCCGGAAAGGAGATATGAGATCCAGTGGTCCTTTTTTACTGCATGGATCTACCAGAAAAATTGGGGTTGTATTGATTCACAGCTATCTCTCTGTACCTGATGAGGTAAGGGAGCTGGCGAGATATCTGAATCGACAGGGGTTGTGGGTTTATGCACCGCGACTGGCTGGTCACGGAACCTCACCTGAAGATTTGGCCACTAAAGATTACACAGCATGGCAGCATTCGGTGGAGAAGGGGTATGCCATAATGAGTAGTATCTGTCATAGAGTTATTTTAGGTGGTGTCTCTATTGGAGGCTGTCTGGCACTTGACTTGGCTTCACGCTTGCCCAGGATAGCAGGTGTTTTTGCAGTATGCCCCCCTCTGCGTCTAAAAGATTACTCTTCAAGCTTTATGCCTGGGCTGGATGTGTGGCAACGCATTCTGGCAAAAATCAAACGTGATGATCTAGAAGTTGACCATTTCCATTTCAACTCCGAAAACCCCTATGTGAATTATGATAAAAACCCGGTATTAGGAGTAAAAAATGTTGGTTCTTTTCTAGAGGTTCTTCGTGGCGAACTTCCAAAGGTATTCAACCCATGTCTCATCCTTCATGCAGACGGGGATCCAATTGTCGACAGCAAAGGTTCTTTCAAAATATATGAAGAATTGGGAGCCGAGGAAAAAGAATATGTTTTGTTGAACTATGATAAACATATCATAACCAGTGGAGAAGACAGTCGTCGAGTCCACAAACTCATAGGTAGTTTTATCAGAGATGCCAGCAATGGTTGATTAACTGATCATTCTTCTTGTTAGAGGCGCAACTGAGCAATAAATAAGGACATGTTAATGTTCGATAAATCGATAAAAAATTTTCCCAACAAAAAAAACAGGATATTTTTAGCACATTGTTCAATATCGCCTTTATATCACAAAGCTGCAGCCGCCATGCACGAATTCACCAGCAATATGGTAGCTGAGGGATTTCCAGCTTTACCAAAGTATTTTGAACTTTTACCAAGACTTCACCACAATGTTGCAGCACTTTTAAAAACCAGCGCAAAGAATGTTTCCTATGTACATAACACTGCCGAAGCAATGAGTATGCTGGCTAACGGGTATCCATTTACACCAGGGGATCAGATAATCAGTTATGCCCACGAATATCCAAGCAACCATTATCCCTGGTTGCTGCAACAGAAACGTGGAGTAGAACTAATTCTTCTTGCTGACAATGGACCACAGGGAGGTTCTTTAGAAGGGGGCAAACCACAAGGCTGGTCAATGGCCGATCTTGAGGAAAATGTTACTGAGAAAACCAGGGTTGTTGCGCTCAGCCATGTCCAGTATTCCAGTGGCTTTGCAGCCGATCTGGTTGAGCTCGGCCAATTTTGTTATCAAAGAAAAATTGATCTTATTGTCGACTGTGCTCAAAGTCTTGGCAGCCTGCCAGTTTATCCAGAGGAATATAAAATATCGGCTATTGCAGCTTCGGCATGGAAGTGGCTTATGGGGCCCTGGGGCTCTGGATTGCTGTATACTGATGAGAAGTTTAGAGAAAAGCTTGAATTGACCATGGTCGGTCCAGATCAAATGAATCAGGGATTGAACTATCTTGATTTACGCTGGAATCCTCGCTCAGATGGCAGATGTTTTGAATATTCAACACTTCCGTGGGATCATATTGCCGCAATGAATGTTCTGCTTGAAGATATTTTTTTACTCCATTCCATGGAAGATATTCGTGATGAAATTTTTCGTTTGCAGGATCTACTTCTTGATTACCTTGATGATAGTCGTCTGCAAATTCTCCTGGCCCCCCAGCAAAATAGATCGGGGATTATTGCTGCAGAACTGAACGGCGATTATAAGAGAATTGTAGAGAAACTTCTGCGGGAAAAGGTTGTTATTTCTGCCCCTATTGGGTATCTTCGCTTTGCTCCCCATTATTATAATGATGACAGCCAAATAAAGCGCGCAGCAGAGCTCATCAATGCGGCTCTATCCGGTTGATCAGTGCTATTAAATATTAGTGGGTAATGGATAAATGAGAGAATGAAAATGAACCAGAGGCAGCTCAGTGTATTTTGAGCTATACTAACTAGTCAGGAGAAATAGATGAAAATTCAATATGTGTGGGGGATAAAATGGTAAAAAAAGCGATAGTGTTGCTCTTGGCCATGCTGCTGCCGGTATTTGCAAATGCTGGTGAAAAAAATCCTTGGGATATTAAGTTACCATTCAAAAAAGCGACTATTAACTATGCGATCAGCGGTATGGAAAATGGTACAGAAACGCTTTACATTAAAGCTTATGGCAAGGAAACGGCCAAATATCATAAAACCACAATGAACATGATGGGAATGACAAAAACCAACGAGTCCGTTGAGTTTATGGACCCTGATTGGATTTATATCTACGATCTTCAGGAACAGACCGGTACAAAGGCGGTCAACCCGCAGAAATACATGATTGAAGAGTATAATAAATTGAGTTCGGCGGAAAAGGAACAAGTTATAAAAAACAGCAAGGCACTTGCCTCTGGCCCTATGTTTGGCGGCATCAGTAGTGAGATTGAGGAAAATGCCATTAATATACTCGGTTATAGCTGTGATAAAATGACCATCATGGGCACCACCGTTTACACCATTCATGAGGTTGGCCTACCTTTGAAAACCGAATCAAACATGATGGGAATGAAGATGTTGGTAGAGGCGACAAATATTGAAGAGAAAGCTCCGCCAAAGAAATACTTCAAACATCCAGAGGGTATAACCCCTGTAATGGATCCAGAAGCTGATGCAATGGCCAGATCCATGGCTAAAGAAACTATCACCATGCTGAAGGATCCCGAAGCGACCCAAAAAGCATCAGAAAACCGACCGATGATGCGTCCCCCCGCTCAACAGGATATGACTCCTGAAGAACAACAACAAATGGAACAGGCTATGGAAGCCTTAAAGAATATTTTTGGAAATTAAGATAACTGCGTAAACTCTTATTGAGCAGAAAAGAAACAAATTCTGCTAAACACTCACAAGTATAATCCCAGCCCACTTAAAAGGCGGCAAAATCATTATTGTCGCCTTTCTTTTTTCTCAAGTTTGTTTTCCAGAAATCCAATTCTTAACTCGGCATTTATGTAAATGTCAATTTTATTACCAAAAAAACATTAACATTCCAGCTCTTTAGACTTTACGCATAAGAAAAGTGATTAAAAGCCAATATTTTTCGGCAATGTGGGAAAAATGTGAGATTGCATCTGTATACTTATCATAAACATTCCTCGTGGTGAGAGGATCAATCGGTGAAGATGGAGCATCGAGGGAGAGGAACAATGCAACACGAGAAGCAAAGCGATCAAAGAAAGATTGTTCTTGTATGTTCCTATTGCAATAAAATCCTCAAAGATAAGGATGTCTGGGGGATAGATAATACAGGCGCATTGCTGAACAATCTGAGTAATTTAAGCCATGGTATTTGCCCGAATTGTCTTAAGGAGAATTTCCCTAACGAATACCTTGCTATTGAGGAAGAAAAAAAAGAGAAAATACGTAATGCTCTCATAAACGAATTCAAGGAATTTTATGGGCATATAGCTCGATAAATATGTAGCAATTTATACTCTTAATAAATGGTTTATGTGTTCGTGATTAAAAAGATATTCAAAGTTGATGGGGTGGAATTTTGAGCTTTGGGATGGCAGGTAGGTTATTACTGCTAAAAAATGGATCTGGAAAATTTAAGGGGTGTGACTATGTTAATATTAACGGATGTTATTGTAAGCTTTTGGATGGCACCTATGGTGCTCTTTATACTTTTACCTCTGTCAATGTTGATCTGCAGTTGGGTAATAGCTCTATTGAAGAAAACGGTTGTTAATCCAAATGGATCCTCAGCATCGGAGGCAAAATATCAGGATATTACATCCCAGTCGTTACAGGTAAACGCAGTAACATGATGAAGTCTTAATGAAACAATTGACCTGGAAAGAAGATTGAAGAAGCCATATCAACCTCAATCTCTTTCTTCCTAAAGGCAAAGCCAACTCTCCCGGCTTTGCCTTTTTCTTTTTTCTCTGGCATGACATCTTTTAAGGACCGTAAAACCAAGAGATCGGGTCACCATATTAATAATTGACAAGTATGGTCGGAGGTGTAACAATCAGGGGAGAAGTACGAGAAAATTGTTGACAGTAGCAGGTGGTTTGGCTATATTCCCCGTCTGCTACACAGTTCAGGCAAATTTTTTGGGAAGGCAGTCTCACGCAATACCTCAAAAAAACAACAATATCAAAATCTTGCCTGTTAGAGCGATCCTCGGTAGCTCAGTTGGTAGAGCGGGTGGCTGTTAACCACCTTGTCGGCGGTTCGAGTCCGTCCCGGGGAGCCAGATATTACAGAGGGCCAAGTCTTTAAAGGACTTGGCCTTTTGTCGTTTTTAATAATTTCATCTTCTCAGTATTCCATTTTATCTATCCTAACTTGATTCAGTCGATTTTTGATATCAGAAAACACATTCACCATGATTTATTATTTTTCTTACCATTGACTCTAGGGAAGATATAGGTGTAGACTTTTAAAGAGCTATTAGGGCAGGGGATTATAAAGACTATTCAATTAGTTGACATATAAAAAGACAACTACTCATAGTCATCAACCTTATGAGTTGCGACTAAGTAGAGGTGGTTTGATGCGCTAGGATGCAGGAAAACTCTGGTAGTGCATGAACCACATTATATATTACATAAGTATTCCTATTAAATAGAAAAAACAAATCGGTGTGCGTGGTGGAAAGAAAACAGAGTAGTGAAATAAACGGAGATGAACGGGTTAGGGCTCTGCTTCAAGATAACAGACAATTGCAGGAACAACTGTCCAAACTTGATGACTATCTTTTGCTACTTGATAATATTGACACGCACATATTCCTTCTAACCGATCCGGCAACCTACGGAATAGTCAATAAAGCCCATGCAGAGTTTTTTGGGGTTGAGAAATCAGATCTGGAATACAAAAATCTCTATGATGTTTTGCCTGAAGACGAGGCTAAAGTTTGTATAACAAGTAATGAGGATATTTTTACTAACAAAAAGCGGGTGGTTACTGAGGAAGTAATGCAGCGTCATGATGGGAAGGAAAGGATATTTTCTTTCACCAAAACACCCAAATTAGATGAGAATGGCGAAACTATCTACGTTGTTTGTACTGGTGAAGATATAACCAAGAAAAAGCAGGCCGAAAGGCTTTTGACCTTTACCCAATTCACCATTGATCAAGCGCAAATCGCAATATTTTGGTGCCATGCAGATGGCAGCTTTTTTTATGTGAATCAGACTGCCTGCAAATGGCTGCAATATGACTTTGATGAACTCAAGAAAATGCACGTTGCTGATATCAATCCAGAATTTCCCCGTGAGGCATGGCAAGAGCATTGGTTGGAGATCAAAGAACACGGTGTAGTTCATATGGAATCATTTCATCGTCGAAAAAACGGTGAGGTTTATCCAGTAGAACTGTATTCCAATTATGTTCAGTTTGAAGGAGAGGAATACAAACTGTCGTTTGTCACTGACATTTCAGATAAGGTGCAATCGAGGAAAAAGCTAGCTGAAAGTGAACGCTTTTTAGAAAATGTCATTGAGTCCATTCAAGACGGAATGTGTGTACTCGACAAGGATCTTAACATAGTTCATGCCAATAGGGTTATGCGTGAGTGGTATCAAGGTAAAGGCGAACTGGCTGGGCAGAAATGTTTTTGGGCTTACCACGATCGAGACTCTGTCTGTCAAAATTGCCCAACGACTAAAGCACTGAAATCTGGAGTTACCGAAACTCAGATAAAGCAGGCAAAGCCTGGTATCTCTCCCGAGTGGCTGGAAGTATCTAGTTATCCGATAAAAAATCATGAAACAGGTGCGGTGACAGGAGCAGTAGAGTTTATTCGCGATATCTCTGAGAGATTGAGGTTGGAAAAACAACTCTCACAGGCCCAAAAAATGGAGGCAATTGGCACGCTATCAGGCGGAATCGCCCATGACTTTAATAATATCATGCAAGCAATGCTTGGCAGTATCCAACTTCTTATAAAAAATAAAAATTCTGATCATCCCGATCTAAATTATCTACAGTTGCTTGAGCAATCAGTGGAAAAAGCCAAAGGATTAACCTCCAGGTTACTTTACTTTAGCAGAGATGTGAATAGTGATCTCAAATCAGTTAACCTCAATAAGGAGATGATGAGTTTTGTTAAATTACTTGAGAGGACCTTGCCTAAAATGATCTCTCTCCAAGAGAAATATCAGGAAGATCTCGAGGTTATCCGCGCTGATATTGTCCAGATTGAACAGGTAATTTTGAATCTTGCCATAAATGCCAGTCATGCGATGCCGGATGGTGGAAAATTGGTCTTTGAGACCAGTAATGTTATCATCGATGATGCATTCATTAAGTCAAATCCGGGTTTTAAACCCGGTGAATACGTACTGTTGGCGATAAGTGATACTGGATCAGGTATGGATAGTGAGACTAAAAGTAAAATATTTGATCCATTCTTTACTACCAAGGAAACCGACCAGGGAACAGGGCTTGGTTTGTCGATAGTCTATGGGATTGTAAAAAATCATGATGCGATAATTACCTGTTACAGCGAAGTGGGTATTGGGACAACATTCAAGATATATTTTCCTGCAACAGAAGGAGAAGTACCTCACGATCAACCTGTAAAGAAAATAAATAGCATGCAGGGCGGAACAGAAACTATCCTCTTGGTTGATGATGAGCAGCTTCTCCTGGATCTCGGTTGTGAAATATTGGAACAGTTCGGCTATTCAACACTTCGATCTCAATCGGGTGAAGAAGCAATAGCCTTGCTCCAAAAAGAGGGTGAGAAGATTGACCTAATAATTCTTGACCTTAATATGCCCGGCATTGGAGGATACAAAACCTTAGCCAAAATGAAGGAGTTGAATTTCAAACACAAAGTTATAGTCGCTAGCGGCTATGCAGACAGTGGCGATTTGGTTAAGGATCTTGGTGCAAATGCCGAAGCTTTTCTGGGAAAACCGTTCAATGTAAAACAGTTAGTTGCAACGGTGCGGAAAGTATTAGATGGAGCTCAGGACAATGTTTGAAAACCTTGCTTGACTTTTTATTCTTGATTGTCGAATGAATACGAATTTCTTTCTGGATTAGCCTTTCTTTTATACTCAATGTATATAATCTAATTTATTTTTGTTAACTGTATCATTTACTGTAAGAAGAAGTAATTTGGTCACTAATTATTGCAGTTATTTTTTTTACAGAGCATTGTATGGATTAGTTTTCTCTGGGTTGGTGGTTAATTGTTGCGTATGCGGCAATAATGAGATAGGATTATGTTGAAAGCCAAGAGCTAATCACCCGAGATTATATTAATTGAGGGACTTTCAATATCCAATTTATGTATTAATTGTTGTCAATGGAGTAACTTAGCATCACACGGATCCAACCTGGTGGTTTTTGGTATAATCCTGACAAATTGAAAGGAGTGAAACGTGCGATATCTTGTTGTAATGTTTCTTTTCATAATGACTGCTACAGATGGGCTTGCCACTGAACTGTCAGCGAGTGGTATCGGTTTTTTTAAAAAGGTCAAAGGGGAAGTTCTGCTGGTACGAGGTGATGTGGAACAAAAGGTTAAAGCTGGCCAACAGTTATTTACTGCCGACACCGTCATTACTGCCCAAGTAAGTAGTGCAGCCGTGATTTTTCAGGATGGTACTCGTATGACCTTGGGTGCTGGGTCAGAGCTTGAGGTGCAGAAGTATGAATTTCAACCACATAAAGAAAAGTATGATTTTACCCTTTTTCTAAAAAAGGGATCAGTCATTTACTCATCCGGCAAGCTTGGCAAACTTGCCCCGGAAAAGGTTAAGCTGCGAACGCCAAGGGCGACAGTTGGAATACGCGGAACCCGCTTACTTCTCTCCGTTAAATAACTGGGTGATACTCATGCTACGATTACTATCGATATTGTTCTACTTGAGTGTATTATCAGGTTGTTGCTCTCGAACCACCCTCATTCTATTACCTGAGGAAACAGGCGAAATAGGAGAAGTGGTTTTGCAGACAGGCAAAGGGGAAGTAGCTCTTGCTGAGGCATATACCTATGCGGAAATTTCAGGTAGACAAATGCAGCCTGCAGAAGTGAAACTAATTAAACCAGAGGAATTCCAACGCAAGTGGGGTAAACTTGCTGATCAAGAGCCTCCCAAGCCGCAGTTATTTATTCTCAATTTCCTCTCTGGAAGTGCAGAATTAACCGAGGAATCGATTGCCAAACTTCCAGATGTGATTAATGCCATGCAGCAGGATGATCCGGTGGAAGTAAATATTATCGGGCATAGTGATGCGGTTGGAAATGATGATTATAATTATCAACTATCTCTTGAGCGAGCCACTATTGTTCACGATCTGCTGCTAGCTCAGGCACCTTGGCTTACGAGGGTCTTTATACAATCACATGGCGAGAACGACCCTCTTGTACCAACAGCAGATAATGTCGCCGAACCACGAAATAGGAGAGTTGAAATCCTGATTCGTTAGCTGGAGTTTTTTGTGAGACTTGTTACAGAAGGCAACAGGCTGACAAAATCGGTTGTATTGATTTTTCTCCTGTTGGGTATTGTCATATCCTCAATTATTGAATTTGATCACTGGAAGCGTGGTCCGTTCATCAGAGGGATCAATTTTTTCCTCTACGATAGATATATTAAAAATATCGATAATGTTGGTGTATCAAATAACGTTGTTATTATCGATATTGATGAAAAAAGTTTACAACAGATCGGACAGTGGCCCTGGCCGCGTTACCGTCTTGGTGGTTTAATAAACGCCGCAGCGCAAATGAAACCGGCAGCTATTGGTTTGGATGTGCTTATGTCTGAGCCCGATCGCACGGCCTTAAGTTCTATTCGTCAGGGATTTCGACGAGATTTTGGACTCGACATTAACTTTACCGGGGTACCCCCAGATCTGGTTGATAATGATGAATATCTGGGGAAGATTCTTCGCCAGTCTCCTACCGTTGCAGCATATTATTTCCTTTTTGATCACGCCACCGATGTAGATCATTGCAAGGTAAAGAGGATTCGAGTAAGCGGTAGAGTTGAACAGCTCTACGCCTTTGAAGCTCCAGGTTTGCTCTGTAATACCGAAAAGCTGGAAAACCCTGAGAATATAAGTGGTTTTATCAATACCCTGGACGATGAAGATGGTATTTTGCGTCGTCTTCCAGTAATGATAAAGCATAACGATTCTTTCTACCCTAACCTGGCTTTGGCCGTAGTTATGCAGGCAGAGGGACACGAAGAAATTGAGCTAGTGCAAGACAGTATTGGTACGATAGTAAATTTTGGTGAACACAGGTTACCGGTTGACCAGGATGGAATGATGTTAATTCGTTATCCAGGCCCGGCCAAGATGTATACCTATATACCAGCAATAGATTTGCTCGAGGGCAGGGTCAAGCAAGAAAAACTTGAGGGTAAGATAGTCTTTATTGGCTCATCTGCAGCAGGATTGTACGATTTTCACCACACGGTTTATGATCCTAATTACCCAGGAGTTGAAACCCTTGCTGTTACTGCAGGTAATATTTTAGAAAACAGTTTTATCCGTCAACCCTTCTGGGGAGAAATGCTTTCGCTATTTCTCTCTCTTGCCACTGCAATCATAATGACATTTCTCTTTGCCTATATCAGCAAACCCAGTCAGGCTGTTATGGGAATCGGTTTACTCCTGGTGATGCTCATTGGCGGTAGTACCGCTGCCTTCAGCATGGCAAAAGTATTTATCCCGATTGGTGCTCCTCTGCTGAGTGCTGGTATTCTTTTTACCCTGTTTTCAGTTCTTCGTTATGGCATTGAACAGCACTCGAGTTTTATCTGGTACCAACGTATGGCACGTTCCCAGCAGGTTACGCTTGAATCAATGGCTACCGTAGTGGAAACGCGAGACTACGAAACTGGTGGACATATAAAAAGAACCCAGCATTTTGTCAAATTAATCGCCAAGCAACTGGTGAGTAAAGGATTACATACGGATATCCTCACTGCGGAATTTATCCAGCTCCTTTTTGTCTCCGCACCTTTACATGATATTGGCAAGGTTGGTGTACCCGATCACATTTTGCTTAAGCCTGGGCCTTTAAACTATAATGAATTTGAAGAGATGAAGAAACACACCGACTATGGCAGAAATATCCTGGTTAACTCAGGTCGCAGGCTCGGTGGTGACAATTTTCTCGAACTTGCCCGTGAAATTGCTGAAAGTCATCATGAAAAATGGGATGGAACTGGTTACCCTTTGGGCTTAGCAGAAGAGGATATCCCGCTATCTGGACGGATGATGATGGTTGCAGATGTCTATGACGCTTTAACTAGCAAACGTTGTTATAAACCGGCCTATCCCCATGAGAAAGCAATGCAAATATTGAGGGAAGGCCGAAGTACCTTCTTTGACCCCGATGTTCTTGATGCATTTATGGCACGAGAACAGGAAATCCTTTCAATAACCCAAAGTATCAAAGACCCTGACATTTAACCTCTCATATAATCTTTGGGATGGCTTAGCCCGCATTTCTCATGACCATTATGTCAATTTAGCTGATGAGAAATACGGGTTGTATGTCGTATGGCATGGAAGATCGCTGAAAGCCCTATTTCAAACCATATTTATCGCTATATCCCCGCGGTGTTATCATTTTGCCATTCCACACAAAGGTCTGGGAGTTGCCTATTATCACTGTAGATTGCATGCCTATGTCTTCACCCAGCATCTTGGCAAGCGTGGTAATTCTGATTTTTTCGTTTTCCCTGGTTGCAGCTGTGACAATTCCCACGGGGGTGTTGGGAGTACGATGTTTGAGAAATATATTTTGAGTTTTAACGATTTGTTCCACCCTCTTGTTTGACTTGGGATTATAGATTGCTACTACGAAATCAGCAGCAGCCGAAGCTTCAAGACGTTTTTCGATGACAGGCCAGGGGGTGAGCAGATCAGACAAACTAATTGCAGCAAAATCATGCATCAATGGTGCGCCTAACCGTGCAGCACAGCCATTGACAGCGGCAATACCTGGAACAATTTCAATTTCACAATCTACTTTGTTTTCTTTGGCCATTTCAAATGCCAATCCTGCCATGGCGTATATACCTGGGTCTCCGCCGGAGACAAGCGCTACATTTTTTCCTTTTTCTGCCAGCTCGAGGGATTTGCGGCAACGCTCCACTTCTTTCATCATCTCTGAAGCCACTACTTCTTTGCCGTCCAGATATTCAGGGATGAGTTCCAAATAGGTTCGGTAGCCGATGATTATATCGGCCTCGCTTAATGCCGAAATTGCTGCTGGGGTGATGTGATCTTTTGCTCCTGGACCTGTGCCGACAACGTAAAGGGTGCCTCGGCGAC
>CAZWVC010000010.1:0-33194 GCA_964637245.1 uncultured Desulfocapsaceae bacterium | reverse complement strand
GGGTGATACCCTTTTATTGCTTCCAGTTCTTTTTCATGAATATAAAAACGTGCAGAACTACATTTGTAATCATTCTCACAGTGATCGTTGTGGAGGTGCGTATGAATAACAATATCGATATCATCAGGCTTTAGATCATATTGCTGCAAGCCTTCCTCAAAAGTGAAGATCTTTCCACCGATTGAATCTTCTCTGTCTTGTGATTGCACGGGATGCATCTCACCAGTATCAACAATGATTTTTTTGTCGCCTCCTTCAATATACCAACAGTATATTGGAATGGTGAAAGGCTTACCGTAATCGTGTTGATAGGTCATCATACCTTTATCAAAAACTTTAGTTCCCATAACAATGGGATGAATTACGTAATCTGCCATTTCATCCTCCTTTATTAAATACACTTTATTAGTTCATTGACCTCCACACAAGTTATAGGCAAATGAACAATATGTCAAAATATTTACAGATCGAATGTTATTAATCCATTTATGGGGTAAAACAATTAAAAGCGATTGGCTGGCTGGATTCGAAATCATTCAGGGTGATAATTCTATTAATAAAGAGCATGTTACTGGTATTACCGGCAATCCCGAAACCATAATTGACATGTCAAAGCCAAATAGAAGATGAAGTATTCGGAGAAGGTCTGTATACTCAGCACGGCTTGGGAAAAAGCTTTCTAGAGCAAAATTAGGACGATGTATTTGTGGTGTATGGGCTAATCTTCACAGCTGATCCCAGAAATGGTGCTTAATAAAAAAAGGAATATAGTATGCAAACCTTCAACTACATATGTTCTCAAATATAGTAACTGATACACCGATATGGACCGGTGAGAATATTCACCATTACAAAGGGTGGTAACCAGGCATGACAACGGGAAAGGATATTCCACTTAGAGAAAGGATCATAGTTGCCCTGGATGTCGATAATGAGAAGAAAGCCAGGGATGTGGTCAAGCGCTGTGAACCGCAGATTGGTTTTTTTAAAGTGGGCTTACAGCTATTTATGGCAAACTGGTTTAATACAGTGGACTGGCTCCTTGAACGAGGGCACAAGGTAATGCTGGATTTAAAATTCTTTGATATACCTGAAACAGTTAAACTTGCCGTTGAGCAGGTAAATAACAGGGGGGTAAGTTTGGCTACAATTCATGGCAACGACCCGATAGTACGCGCTGCAGTGGAAGCACGTGGCGACATGAAACTTCTTGCGGTAACTGTATTGACAAGTTTTGGTGAGGAGGATCTCAGGGCTATGGGCATGACCCAAAGTGTTGAGGATCTTGTCTATCTCAGAGCCAAAAGAGCGCTGGATCTTGGTTGTGATGGTGTTGTCTCATCCGGTCTTGAAGCAGGTCGTCTACGCCAGGACCTAGGTCCCAAGCTTTTAATTGTGACCCCAGGTATTCGTCCGGGTACAAATGTGAATGATAACGCTGATGATCAGAAACGGATTGTAACTGCGGGTAGAGCCATTCTCGATGGAGCTGATCATGTGGTTGTCGGAAGACCAATAACCCAGGCCAAAGATCCTCTCGCTGTAATTGAGAGGATGCAGCAGGAGATTACCCAGGCGGCACCAAGTTAGACCACATCAAAGCTTAGATGGGACAGGCGATTTGAATACGCTCCTTTAATTTTTTCAGGGCAGTCTGCTCAAGCTGATATATACTTCCTCGAGTTACATTATAGAATTTCGCTATCTCAATGACGGAAAATTCTTTACCATGATAAGGACCTAGCCCATAACGCCGTAAGATGACATCGCCACTTTTTGGCGAGAGAAATTTATCAATCGCATCCAGAAGAAGGGTATGTATCTCCTGTTTTTCAAACTGTTTGTTTGGATTCTTCCAGGAGAGAGGATATTGACTGAGCTTTGAACGGTCATTGCAAGGTGTAAGTTGGGCAGTAGCTGAGCAGAGCTTTGCATAGGCCTTTCCGGTTTTACCTATCCCGTTATTTTTTGCCTCCCGGGAAATCTGTTCTACTAGATTTGCGGATATCCGAATAAGGCGACTATCCAATGCTTGCCTTTGCAACTCTTTGAGGATCCAGCGAGAGGCATAGGTTGAAAAGCGTATTCCGGAAGATGGGTGATATCTATATGCAGCCCGGGCGATCCCAAAGGTTCCAATTTGATAGGCGTCTTCGCAGGTTATTGATTGCTGGTAAATAGCATTAACATTGCGGGTGAGTTTGTAGGTTAAGCCAAGGGAGAGCAGCATATATATATTTCTTAGTGTATTGAGCTGCTCAACTACTTCATGTATCTCGATATAGGGTCTTGTTTTACGAATAGATTCATCAATCTGACTGTTAATCCTATACCACACCCTGGCAAGAACAAGGTGTTGAAAGGATTTAGCTAAAGGTATAGAACCATTCACTGTGGATTGCGAAAATAGCAGTAGCGCTTCCTGCCTTTCCTGTTCTGTGGTCAACCCTGATGTACTAAAAAAGATTTTTCGCTGTTGAAAAAGGTAGATGTTCTGGATTACCGACAAAGCGGCTTGACGGAATAATCTGTGGTCAAAGATAAGACAGGTGAACTTGTGCCTGGCGAGAAGCACCTCCGCTGCCAACTCTTTTTCATCTTTCTCAGAGAGATACTGAGGATTTATTATACGCTTTGCGTGATCCAGACAATCTGCTTGCTGGATTTTGGTGACAAGATTTGAACTGAGTCCAATTTTCTCAACTCGCTCAAGAAATGATAAATCAGATGGATCTGTCTTTAAAATATCAACGATATTGTATTGCTGCTTTAAACCAGAAGAATGCGGGATGTGCAGATCTAAACCAGATATTTTAGCTGAGATGGTTTTTGGGTTTTTTCCTCTATTCTTCATATTAATTTATTCCGATATATACTTATCATGGGCTGATTAATGACGCTAAGAAGAAGTATAGCATAAACAATTTACACAAATCTAATCTCAGTTGTCTTTTTCGGTTTATAGGTCCGAAAGCTTTACGCAGAAATGAGGGTAAACTATGAAAAATGCTCTTCTCAGTTATAGAGGATGGATGAAAAGAACGTTTATACAGTAACAGTGTATCGAGCAGTTAGTTCTTGATTTATTGTTACAATAATGTAATCATAAAAATATCGTCTTTAATTTTTATCGATTTTTTAGGATGTTGGGACCTTAATCAACAATTTTCTCAAAATAAATATGGAATCTCAGAAGGCTATTTCAAGTAATAATTCCAACAGGAAATTCTTTTCTTTACACTCCAACAGCGTTTGGTATCGTCTGACCATGGCTTTTGCCCTTTTTTTTATGGGACCTCTACTTGGCCTAATTTTCCTTAGTGTTAAAACAAATCTGTTTGGCACAAACGAACTCGCCTATTGTCTTGTTGGACTGCTAGTCTCCACTCTCTTTGGTTATCTCATCATGCGGCAGATTTCCAGCGGAATTTCCCGGGTGGAAAACCGTATGGCCGAAAAGCTTGAGAACTATACTAAAGTAACCAGGGCTGGGGATGATGAGTTGGCTAATATCTCCAATATTGCCGATATAATGAGTGAATCCATTCGGATTACTGGAAAATCCTTGAACCGTAGAATAAATGAAATACATGCCTTAAAGGAGCTGGGGAGCCTTTCTTCTATTCAGGTAGATGCTAAATCTCTTGCGGCTACTGCGCTTGGTCGTGCGATAGAGGTCATTGAGGCAACCGGAGGTGCAGTTCTTTTCATTTCGGGTAACAAGGGTGTGTGTAATCTAAAAGAAGGCAAGGGGTTCATTCTGCAAAAAAATGAAAAGTTCTCTTTTGAGGAGTTTCCCTGGTATAAAACAGTACAACAGAACTTACCCATTTTTGTTGCCAGAGATGACTACGGTCAATGGCCAGAGTGGTTTACTGAGGAGTGTAATTATGCGGCTATCATTCCTTTTGGCCGTTTTGGAACCACTACTGGAATAGCTATTCTCTCGGCCCAGGAGAACGAGCAAGACTGGGATGAAACAACACTTGAGTTTCTCAGCACCTATTTTCTTAGTATTGGTAATGCCCTGAAAATGCATGAGATTGATATAAAGAAAAAGGAAATTTCTCACGAGTTGAAGATAATTCTATCAATCGTACGGATCTTGAACTCCAACCCTAAAGAGAGCGACCTCCTTGCCATTATTGCTCAAAAAGTAGAAGAAATAGTTCCTCATCACTGGATTGGCCTGGCCGTAAAAAATGATGCCAATCAGAATCTTTATCTGTCTCACTCTTTTAAATCCTTTTCACCCGAGGTAAAAACCGGCCGCCGTATAGAAAATACTAGATCACTGTTTCACCTTGCCATGCATTCAGAAGAGACCATCTCGATTGATAACCTGATTTCACGCAGAGATTATCAAGAGAAGAAATTATTTCAGCAGCTACGGCTCAAATCGGCAGTATTTGCAGGCCTCAACAGCGGTGGTAAGATTATTGGGTCTATCTGTCTTGCAAGTGGAAAGAAAGCAGGGTTTGGCAGAAAGGAGAAGCGGATTTTTGCGATGGTTGCAATTGGTGTAGCTATGGCACTCGAGCAGTCCAGAGTATTTGCCAGGGAGAGGGCAAAACGGACTGAGTTGGAAATTTTGAACAAAATTGGCGGTGCCTTGGCTTCTCACACTATTAAAGCCAATAAGGTTCTTAAATATGTTCTTGCGAGAATTGCAGACCTTGTTGGGATTGAAGCTGGTAGTATAATGCTGCTGGAATTTGATTCCCTGGTGATTGAGGCGGCCATTGGTGAATTCAGTAAAGAACTTAGACGGCAGAAGTTCAATCTGAATCATGGTGTAGCTGGATACGTGGTTGCGACTGGGGAGTCGGTAATAGTCGACGATGCCAAGGAAAACCCTCATTTTCTTTCAATCGTTGATGAAAAAACCGGTTTTGAGACCAGATCTCTTCTCTGTGTACCATTAATCTCAGGTGGCCGAGTCATTGGTGTCGTTGAGCTACTCAACAAGTTAGGAAGACCCTTTACCCAGGATGATATGCAGGCGGTCAAAGCGGTTGCTGCATCCACTGCCATTGCCTTAGAAAACACAAGATTATACAGTGAATCAACCTATATTGCCAAAAATGAAAAGTTCATCCGTACCATATTTCAGAAATATGTTCCTGAAGAGATAGTCGCAAAAATAATGGAGAGCGGCGAAACAGATCAGATGGCAGTAAGTGAAAAAAGAGTTGTTACCATTTTTAATGTCGATATCCGTGGATACACCAGGATGTCCAAACAGGCTTCAACGGAGGATGTTGTTTATATCCTCAATCACTTTTTTCGAAAAATGGGAAATATTATTATTAAGCGCAAGGGGTTATTGGATAAATATCTTGGAGATGGCATGCTGGCTATTTTTGGTGCTCCAGTCCATACATCGCACCCTGCGCTTGATGCCGTTTACGCTGCAGTGGATATGGTTAAAGCCATAGAAAGCTTAAGTATACTTTCCTTGGATAGGTGTGGTGTCCCTCTAAAAATTGGGATTAGCATTAATACTGGAGAAGCGATCGTCGGCAATATAGGTTTTTCAAAGAAAATGGAATATACGGTCATTGGTGACGTAGTGAATGAGACTTTTCGCTTGCAGGATTTGACCCGTGATAGAGCAAATTCGATTCTCATCGGAGAGTCAACCTATAACCAGGTCAAGTCATCTATCCGGGTCCGTCCTCATGGTATTAAAAATATTGACTCTACACTTGTCAATGTCTACGAGGTCGTTACAGATGACTATCTCGAAGCATCGATATCAGATGCCCAGATTCACAATCTTCCAGAGGATTCTTCCAAGGTACACTAAAAGTGGCGTAAAAAAAAAGTCTGCATTGATAGAACTTCAGTCATTCTCCGGGTAAGAGATTAGCTTCAGGGGATTAGTGATACCCGGTAAACGCCTAAAGTCCTAGCAATGCAGACTTTTTTTAATGTAGTTGAAAACCGTATTTCTTCCTTGCTAATCAACGGCAAGAAAGCTATGCTTTTCCTCTAGTGGTTCGATATTGCCGTTGATCTCTACGTATTTTTTATTGTTTTGATCCTTGTATGCCATTGCCAGGGAGCGACCTACTGGTCCCCCTTGAATTGGTGTCTGTACAATGAATCCTTTACCAATAGGTTGATAATACAACTTCTTTTCAACTTTCATCTCTTCTCCCCCCAACCTGCACACCTATTCGCATAGGTAATTGTTCAACAACCACTCCCATTCTTTGCATTATTTGTGCCCAAAATGAAAAATACTGCGATTTTAATTGTTTCGTGTTTTTTTTGCACAAGTTATCAATAACATGCGGTTTGCCCGCTGTTTTTTAATCAGGCTGTTTTTACCTTGCTGCCTCTTCAGCTTAAATAATTCACGTATTATTTGTAAACGTAGTTTACGGTAAAGACCCTTGGTAATTGCCATTGGTGATGTTTTTTAGTCGTTTAAAACAGGGTAATATGAGCTGAGTATCGGCTATAATCTCTCTGGAGAGCCTGAAAATAATACAAAAATCGAGCGATGTTTTTTTGACAAATTATCATAACTACATTACGATAAATCTATTCATCATCACCTGCATGAGTTTGAACAGTTCTCCACCACTACAGATAAAGGGTAACGCGGGTGTAAACAAAGTTTGCGTTGTTATAGCTTATGTCGTCGATTTCTCTTTCCTCTCAAAAAGATCTTGCAGTATTGCGGCAGCAGTTCATTCAAGTTTCAAGTTCCTGGGCAATGGAGGATTATCGGGCCTTTGTAACCTTCCATACCAGAATGCTACCCAAATTGATGAGTGTCGAGCGATGCACCATCTATATCATGGATATAGGGAGTAACCGTGCTTGTTCCATCTACGGTACAGGATTGAGCGAAACCCAAATTGAAGCACCGCTTGAGGGGAGTCACGTGGGGAGAGTTATCAGTACCGGTAAAACCTTAATTGAGAACAATCTTGCCAATAGCACTGGTTACCATGAGTATATGGCTGAGCAGACCGGATTTATCAGCCAGAATATGATCTGCTCACCAATTAACAGTATGAGCGGAAACGGCGTTTCCGGTGCTGTGCAACTCCTCAACAAAAAAGATGGGACTGAGTTTAATGAGGAAGACATGGTTCAACTTGAAGAGATCGCTTATTATCTCTCTATTTCCATTGAATCTATAGTGCTCAACAAGGAGATTCTCCGTATAGCGGATTATCTTGACAAGGAAGTAGATAGATTAGAACAGAATTCCGTTCGCGGAACTGTGTTCATTGCTGAGAGTCAGGCAATGCGCGAGGTTCTAGATCTCGTTCGCATTGTGAGTGCAACTCCTATCAATTTGATAATTCAAGGAGAAAACGGTACTGGCAAAGAACTGATTGCCCGTATGATTCATGAAAAAGCTGGTCTGCAGAAACAACCCTTTGTTGCTGTAAACTGCTCTGCGATTCCTGAAAATCTGGTGGAAACAGAATTCTTTGGTCATGAAAAAGGTGCCTTTACCGGTGCAGAACAAGCGAGAAGGGGACGTTTTGAAGAGGCTGAAAATGGCACTCTCTTTCTTGATGAAATCGCAGAGATGCCACCACAGATGCAGCCCAAATTTTTACGCGCTATTCAGGAGGGTGAAGGGACGCGGTTGGGGAGTAGCAAGGTAATCAAGTATGACATACGGCTCATAAGTGCCACCAACAAAGATCTGGCCAATGAAGTCAAAGAGGGAAATTTTCGGGAGGATCTCTTTTTCCGCTTGTTTTCCGTGGAAATTTTGGTTCCGCCGTTACGCGAACGAACAGAAGATATTTTACCACTTGCAATCCATTTTTTAGAGGAAACCAATAGGTTATTCAACAAGAAGGTTCCTGGTTTCTCTCCCATCATCCTTGATTTGTTCGAAAAATACAATTGGCCGGGAAATGTGCGACAGTTGCGTAAGGAAGTTGAGCGGCTTGTGGCTCTTACCAATGATGGAGAATTAATGTATCCCGATAAATGTTCGCGAGAGTTGGTCAGTTTTTACAATTCAGGTTTTACTGCGAACGAGAGCGTGGTCCCGGATTTTGATATTCCAGCCCAAGTTCGGAAACTTGAAGTTGACCTTATTGAGCGGGCTATGAAGAAATGTGGTGGAAATAAGACAAGGGCTGCCGGGCTTTTGAATATTACCCGGCAGGGCCTTTTGAAAAAGATGAAACGATACGGTGTCGGTACAATTTGACTAGCAATATTTATGCCACAAGTGCGGCTGGCAGTTTAGCAATTGTGTATTCTGATGAAGGTTCAGAGCTGTCATTGATGAATACATCGGAAATGTCTTTGAAGATAATTTCACCTTCCGTTTGAATCAGACCAAGTTTCACAAGTCGGGCAATATCAGGCATTAATACGCGAATATCTATAACAAGTAATTCTGCAATTTCAGCCACGCTTTTTTTCCCATTTATTGATAAAAGGACTTTTATTTCTCTTCGAGTAAAATCTGTTTTGCCAAAATCGTAACTTTCTTTTTTGTGATAGATGGCATCGGTAAAATTTGTCATTTCTGAACTCATAATGTGCTCCTTGCTTAAATGAACGTGATAATACGGAAGTGTGCAGCATTATTCATGCCAGAATTAAGATTTTTGTAATTTGAGTTACAGTGAAAAGGTCGTTTCCCCTAAGTTATTTGTCCAGATAAGAGTATTTGATGACAAGCAAAAAAGTTGACGTGGAAACTATTTGGTGGTACGCTTGCTGAATTCACTACATTGCTGGAGAGAGTATGGAAAAAGAAAATCACATAGTCCGTGAACTTTTGCAGTTAGGCGTCTTTCTGCAGAAGATGGGGAATAAATTGCTAGAGGGGGCGGGGCTCAACCAACAGCAGTTTGTCATCTTAAATGAAATAGTCACTCAGCGAAGGGTTTATCAAAAGGAGCTAGTGGGCAAGCTCCTTGTGGAAAAATCAAACCTCTCGAAGATAATTAAAAAACTATATCAAGCCAAACTTATAACCGTAAAAGTATCTGCTGAAGATCGCAGAGCAACATTGCTGGAGCCCACTCCCATGGGAGAAAAACTTTGTATGAATTGTCTCAACATCTTGAACAGTTGGAATGCCAGATGGTTAATGGATCTATCTTCAAAAGACAAGGAATTGAGCCTTGATATCCTGCGAAAGCTTGGCAAACTTACACGATAATCGGGAATAGTTTTTAATATGGTGTTTTCAGGAGAAGCAAGGAGAAAGAAATGAAAAAAACCGTTGTTCTTATGGCAAGTCCGCGTTTGCAAAGCAATACTGATATTTTAGCCAACCGGGTTATAGATGGTCTCAAATCCGTTGGTGACCCAGAGGATCTAATTGAAAAAATAGATTTGGTTGAGCTGCAGGAATTTGTGTGTTGTGCCTGTGGTCAATGTAGAAGTGCAGGGGAATGCCTCCAGTTTCCTGAGGTTACCGAGATATTGGAGAAGATAAAGCAGGCTGATGGTTTAGTTTTATCAACACCGACCTGGTGGCTGGGGCCCTCAAGCTATCTGAAAATATTTATGGATCATTGGGGAGCTTTTCTTAGAATGGATTACAGCTCCAGAATTGCAGGTAAAAAAGCAGTGATTGTCGCCTGCTGCGGAAACCCTGAGGCTAACCTGAGTTTTCAGGTGTGTAAAGACCTTGCCCAAATCCTTAGCTTTCTGCAAATTGATGTCGTTGGTATGCTTGGGGTAAAAGGTGTGGTGAAAATAGGTGAAGTATCCCGTGATGAAAAGGCTTTAGCCGATTCCTTTCAACTGGGAGCCAACTTATACGCAGACTCAGGCAGGACGTAAAGAAATGGTTAACTGGCTGTATATTGCTCTATTTATATAAGGAGTTTGTGGGGTGATAAAACTCTATACCCAACTCGAGGAATCATATCGAAATAATCGCAGTATACTTTGGCCAAATCTCGGCAGATTGAACAACCTCCTGGTAATAGTAAACATCAGTATGTTTTTTCTCTCGGGATTGGTGGCTAAAGGTTATTTCTATACTTTTTTTTCCCTCTCCTGTCTTGCTGTCGTGGCTATTCTGCTGCTTCTTCCTCTGCCTTATCTGGAAAGACTCTGGTATTATCTTCTTTGCCTGATTCTGGAGATCACCGCTCTTTACTTTCTTATAGCCTCTATTGTGTATTGGGTAAACACTGGCGGTACGGTTTAAAAGCAAGCGAAATCTCTTCAAAATAAAAGAACACCAAAAAAACTGTTTCATTTGAATAAATCTGGGTTGATAATATATTTGCTTACCACCAGTTCTGAGCAATAGCACATCCTACCCAACCAGTTATTGCAGGCAGCAGCTTAGTTTATTTGCAATAGTTCAATTATTCCAAACCTGAGTTTAGAAATATTTAAAAATTAACTCTGCTTTGCCAATAACTTCTTGCGGGATGTAAGGATTGTATGCTACTAGAGAAGGAGTTCTTCTATCGGCAGAGATCCTGCCATTTTTGTTTGGTTTTTTGGGGGAGAGATCCCAAAAAGTAATTATTAATTTTTGGAGGGAAAGATGCGCTATCTAAAAGGATTATTTGTCGGCTGTACCCTACTACTATCTTCTGCAAGTCTTGTGTTTGCAGGAAATGGTGATACCCTGAAAGCGGTGAAAGATAAAGGGTATATTCAGGTAGGGGTAAATGGAGATCTTTTCGGTTTTGGTAAAGCAGACCAGAAAGGTGTTTGGAAAGGACTCGATGTTGATACCGCACGTGCAATCGCCGTTGCTGTTTTTGGTGATTTCAAAGATCGGCTGCGTTACACTCCTTTGACAGCCAAAACAAGATTTACTGCACTGCAGTCAAAAGAGATTGATGTACTCACCAGAAATGCAACCCAGACTCTGGGAAGGGATACTTCGCTTGGTCTCGATTTTGTCCAAGTCAATTACTATGATGGTCAAGGTTTCATGGTACCCAAGGCTCTTGGTGTCAAGAGTGCAAAGGAACTCAGCGGTGCAACTGTTTGTGTTCTTCCAGGTACAACCACCGAGCAAAACGCTGCTGATTTCTTCCGCTCAAATAACATGGATTGGAAGACCGTTACCATTGAATCCACCGCAGAACTTTCTCAAGCGTTTTTTGCAGGTCGCTGTGACGTGATGACCTCTGATGCCTCTCAGCTTGCTGGTATTAGGGCCAGTGCGCCAAAACCTGGTGATTATGCTATTTTACCGGAAATCATTTCTAAGGAACCTCTTGCTCCTGCAGTTCGTCATGGTGACAACCAGTGGAAAGACATCGTCAACTATGCGGTTCTGGCAATGATCAATGCAGAGGAATTAGGAATCTCCTCAAAGAATGTTGATGAAATGATGAAAAGTAAAGATCCTAAGATTCAGCGTTTTCTAGGGGTGAGCCCGGGCAATGGTAAAGCCCTCGGAATTGACGAGAAATTTGCTTACAATATCATCAAGCAAGTTGGAAACTATGGCGAAATATTTGAGCGCAATGTTGGGGTTAATACTCCATTGGGAATTGAGCGTGGTTTAAATGCATTGTGGACAAATGGTGGTCTAATGTACTCTCCTCCTTTCAAATAGGGAGTGTGGTAATAGATTGACATCATGAACAAACCCATTCTGATACTTTCTGCAATAGTCAGGATGGGTTTTTTTGTACCTGAATAAAATTGGTCAAGAAGCTGTGTTTACCGAGGCTATTGGGACTTGAATTTTGTCAATTCCTCAGCGGTTAACAGGTGAACAAATCCACCGTAGGCAGATGTAATTATTCTTAGAGGATGGATGTCAGTTTCTTGGTAAACTCAATTGTGCACAATGGCTGAAAATACAAACATTTCTTCAGGAAAGACATATTTCTGGAATGACGAGAAAACCAGAGGAATCCTCTACCAGATAATTACGGCAGCAGCTGTTGCATTTATTGGTTACTATCTTATCTCCAATGTTCAGGAGAACATGGCTAAACAGGCTATTGCCAGTGGATTTGATTTTCTCGAAAAAGAAGCAGCCTTTGAAATCGGCGAAACTCCCATAGAATATTCGGCAGCGGACAGCTACGGCCGTGCCCTGGTGGTAGGTGTTCTCAATACTCTGAAAATTTCCCTGGTCGGGATGATTCTGACAACTATTCTGGGAACATTCGTGGGAATTTGTACCTTATCATCCAATTGGCTGGTTTCAAAGTTGGGAACAGCATATGTGGAGATTTTTCAAAATGTTCCGGTGCTGTTGCAGCTCTTTTTCTTTTATGCTTTGTTTTATGAGGCTTTTCCCGGTCCACGACAGGCACTTGCACCATTCCCGGGTTTTTTTATGTCCAACCGTGGAGTTGATTTTGCGATACCGGCCGCACATTTTGCCTGGAATTATATGGGAATTGCAATACTGATAGCGATTGTCATGGCGGTGATGATCTCGCGTTGGGCAAGGAAAAGGCAGGAGCGCACTGGTCAGCAGTTCCCTTCATTTTGGGTCGGGTTGGGCTGTATTGTGGGATTGCCACTAATAACCTGGATTGTATGTGGAGCTCCGACTGAACTTGACATACCAGTGTTAAAAGGATTCAATTTCCGTGGCGGTCTAAATATCAGCCCTGAGTTTTCAGCCTTGCTGATCGGACTTGTTTTATATACAGCCTCATTTATTGCCCAGATTGTACGAGCAGGCATCCAGTCGATCAGTCATGGTCAGACCGAAGCTGCAATGTCCATTGGTTTGAAATCCAAGCATGTGCTACAATTGGTTATTTTCCCCCAGGCACTCAGGGTCATTGTTCCACCGTTGACCTCACAGCTTCTGAACCTTACGAAAAACAGTTCTCTGGCAGTTGCTATAGGCTACCCGGACTTTGTCCAGGTGGCTGGTACCACCATCAATCAGACCGGGCAGGCTGTTGAAGGTGTCGCGTTGATGATGCTGGTCTATTTGACTTTCAGTCTGCTGACCTCGGCATTTATGAACTGGTATAACAAGAAAATTGCAATTGTTGAGCGGTAACTATGAGTACACACGCTGAAGTTGAAACTATCAAACCTCCGGTAACAAGTGTCGGAGTGTTAGGGTGGATCAGGGCCCATCTTTTTAATGGAGTTATAAATTCCATTGCCACTCTACTCATCCTGCTCGTCGCAGCAAGATTCCTTCCTCAGTTTATTCAATGGGCATTTATCGATAGTGTATGGTTCACTTCAGGGCAGGAATGTCATGAGGCCAAGGGTGCCTGCTGGTCGGTGGTCACCAAGAATATCAGGTTTAATATTTTCGGGTATTACCCTTACGAGGAGCAATGGCGTCCCCTGTTGGCAATGATCATGCTTGTTGCTATGCTGGTTTATAGCAGCAACTGGAACCGCTGGAGCAAAAAACTAGGCTATGTCTGGCTGGTGGCTCTGTTCACCATGGGGTTACTGATGAAGGGTGGTCTTTTCGGCCTGGTGTCGGTTGAGAGTACAAAGTGGAGCGGGCTACCACTCACACTGCTCCTCTCCTTTTTTGGTATTCTGGCCTCCTATCCACTGGGGGTTGTCCTGGCATTGGGCAGACAGTCCACTATGCCTGTTATTAAGGCATTCTGTGTTGTCTATATCGAGCTTATCAGGGGCGTGCCGCTTATTACCATGCTGTTTATGTCCTCGGTGATGTTTCCTCTTTTTCTTCCCGAGGGTGTTACCATTGACAAAGTTCTGCGTGCCCAGGTAGCCATCATTTTATTTACTGCTGCGTATATTGCAGAGGTCGTGCGAGGCGGTTTACAGGCGATGCACTCAGGACAATATGAGGCAGCAGAATCGCTCGGCTTGAATTACTGGCAGAAAATGCGGTTGATCATTCTTCCTCAGGCATTGAAGATAGTCATCCCTCCAACTGTGGGTATTCTCATATCTGCCTTTAAAGATACCTCACTCGTCGTCATTATAGCTCTTTATGATATATTAAATACCACCAAATCCATCCTTAATGTACCGGAATGGACAGGGTTTAGCACCGAGGCATATCTCTTTGTAGCCCTTATCTACTATCTCTGCTGTTTCTCAATGTCGCAGTACAGCAGGAGTATTGAAAAAGAGCTTGAATATAAAGCAGAAGCAAAATAATCGCGAGCAAACCTCAAGGAAACAAGATCAATGAACACCGAGCAGTCACAGGCAAACACTGAAAATGGGAAACCAATCATTGAAATTATTGAAATGCATAAATGGTTTGATGATTTCCATGTATTGAAAGATATAAATCTTGAAGTCCAGCCTCAGGAAAAGATCGTAGTCTGTGGTCCTTCCGGCTCGGGTAAATCAACGATGATCCGCTGTATCAATCGGCTTGAGGAACACCAGCGCGGCCAGATTATTGTTAATGGGACTGAGCTTACCCGTGATCTAAAGAATATTGAAAAGGTCAGAGCTGAGGTAGGCATGGTTTTTCAGCATTTTAACCTTTTTCCTCACTTGACCATTTTAGAAAATTTGGCCCTTGGTCCTATCTGGGTGAGGAAAATGCCTAAAAAGGAAGCCGAAGATTTGGCAATGCATTACCTTGAGATTGTGCATATTCCTGAACAGGCCATGAAATATCCAGGTCAGGTATCAGGTGGTCAGCAGCAGCGGGTTGCCATTGCCCGCAGTTTGTGCATGAAGCCCAAAATTATGCTTTTTGATGAACCGACCTCAGCTCTTGATCCGGAAATGATCAAAGAGGTTCTGGATGTAATGGTTGATCTGGCGCGTGAGGGTATGACCATGATAGTTGTTACCCATGAGATGGGTTTTGCCAAAACCGTGGCGGATCGTGTCATTTTTATGGATTATGGTGAGATTGTCGAAGAAAATGAACCGAATGAATTCTTCGATAATCCTAAACATGAAAGGACTCAGCTCTTCCTCAGTCAAATTCTCTAAATGATAGGGATTTCTCAACGAGAAATCCCTATCATTTCCTGCAGCAATTCACTTTTACAAGCGATACGGAACTCCTCCTTGCGGTTCTGCCAATAATTATCTCTGGATTTATTTTTTTATTGCATTTATCATCATTATGTTAGGTTTTGAAGTTATCAAGGAAACATATTGGTGTAATTCTATTCAAGATATTCTCTTATCAATTTACTATTCCCCAAAAGAAATTGTGAGGGAGTGGTTTTGATGGGCTCGCCACGTTGGAGCAATCTATTGGTATGATTACTTTCTAGTGGAGAAACTATACCTCAGGCACTGATGATTATATTCTCCCAATGTCAAGAGAATCGAGCTGTGAGTAGTCGGGTTGAGAGTAGAATGAATTGCTATCTATGAAGATTAAATAAGGAATGTACATGCAGTGCCCTAAATGTAACCATATCCAGGCAGAATCTGCTGAATGTCGCAAGTGTGGTGTGATTTTTGCGAGATATGAAGCCTATGAACAGCGTAAAAAAGATCTTGCCGAGCAAAAAAGTCAAACCACCCAGGCGAGAACATCAGGGATTTTGAAGTTCTCCCAAGTCATCGTTCTAGTACTCGTAGTTGCCGCAACAACCTACTATTTTACCAGACCCAAAGGTACTGAGCCTCAGCCTGCAAGTATGACTGAGCAGGTAAGTGAGGCAGTGGTTGAGGTAACAGCGGTAGAAAAAGAGCCGAAAAGCAACACTACACCCGCAAACTTTGAAACGCAGAAGTCTGGTGTAATTAGATCATTGGTTGGCTCACCGGTTGAGAGAGCAAGAGAAGCTACGGTTTCCATTGAGACTCCCTGGGGAACAGGCTCAGGTTTCTTTATTGAGAAGAATCACATCGTCACCAACAGGCACGTGGTTGAGTTCAATTCTAGCGATCTTAAAGAAATGCGTGACAAAATTAGGACAAATCGAAAGCTCATTGATCTTGAAGAACAAAAAATCGATGAATTACGCCAGCAAATGGAAGAGATGCCTGATGGTCCAACCAAGAGCCAGTTGGAGATAATTATTAAGGAAAGAAAAAAATATATGGCAAAAGTAATGAAGCAGCAGCGAGAGAGTGAAAAAAAACTGGCAAAGCTTGAAAGGGAAGCGGCTAACCCAGAAATTAAAATCATTCTCTCTGATGGTTCATCCCACACCATCGGCTATATGCTAACCAGTCAAAATTATGATCTGGCTTTGTTATCTCTCTATTCCCATGAGGGCAGATTTTTGCGGCGACCGCCGGAGGGTAAAGTGATCAGGCAGGGTGACAAGGTGTTCACCATTGGCAGCCCAGTAGGCCTCAGACATACGGTCACATCAGGTGTATTCTCCGGCTTTCGTGAAAGAGAGACGGACGATCAGGTGTTTCTTCAGACTGATGCTGCCATTAATCCTGGAAATAGCGGCGGACCATTGATTGATGAAAATGGTTTTGTCCATGGGGTTAATACCATGATCGTCAGGGATACCGAAGGCATCGGTTTTGCCATTCCAATAGAAAAGGTATTTGAAGAATTCAGCTCTACTCTTGAATAGCAGGTTCGGTACGAAAACAGGACACGAATTTCTTCAGCTAAAGTAATCCTGCTGACGAGCTGATAGAATTAGGAAAGATTTTCAAAAATTCCTTTTTCAAGGTTTTTAGACACGTTCTCCGGGGTGAAAATTCTGCCGTTCATGCAGATATACACACCATCCGCTAAGGTTTGCACGGCACCAATCGCACAGGCTATATTAAAAGATGCATCGCTTGATCTGAACCTTGCGGGTGACATTGACCCCGTGAGAACTACAACTTTGTTTTTTAATCCCACAAGTCGTTGGGCTGTGGTGACCATGGTATCTGTACCATGGGTGAGTATGATATGGCGATTTGGTTCTGCATTGATAACCCTTAATATGGTGTCTCTGTCCTGATCGGTGAGATCCAGGCTGTCCTTTTGCATGATTACTTTGCTTTCGTGGGTAAAGGTAACATTGCCCTCCCGGAGAATTTCACCGAGGATTGACTCACCTACTTCATACTTACTTTTAGCATCAAAGTATATTTTATCGATGGTACCACCTGCTGTGTAGAAAACGATTTTCATAATCAGTTGCTACCCGGGTTGAGACAATTATTAACAAAAATTGAGAGTAATCTTGTATTTGTTTTTCAGATTGAGGTATCCTTAAATTGGTTTAATGGAAAAACACCAATTCTGTCAAGAAATTACCCTGGCAGGATATGCCATTTACATTTTAAGCATCTTTATTCTTTCAATTAGGATTACTGCAAACGTCAACATATACAGGCAGGAAAATGGGAAAGCTACTTTTTTCATTTTTTGTATTCTTGATACTTGTCACTAACTCATGTGCTAGAGATGTTGTTCGCCTTGCAAATGGTGAGTGGCCACCCTACCTGTCACAATTTCTCCCTGACTATGGTGCTGCTTCCCATATCGTTAGAGCGGCCTTCAATGCCGTGGATGTGGAGGTTGAATATTTATTTCGGCCATGGAAAAGGGCATACGGCTATGCTGCAAATGGATATTCCGAGGGGAAGGTTTGTCATGGTACCGTGGTATGGGTATATACAGAGGATCGAGCTAAAAAATTCTACTATAGCGATGTGGTAATCGAAGAAATCGAAGTGCTTTTTCATCTTCGCGAAAACCCCCTGCAATGGCTGGATGCTGCAGATCTTAAGGGAAAAGTGATTGGAGGTACCGCCCACACCACCTATCCTTTACTTGAGGCTGCAGAAAAGAGAGGAATTCTTTCAATTCAACGTGCTGGCAACTATGACACGCTTTTCAATAGACTGCTTGCTGGAAGAATAGATGCAGTTCCCCAAGTAAAATACGTGGGCAACTATTTCTTGCAGAACACGCTAACTGAGGAGGATAGAGAGAAAATCTCCTTTTCCCCAACGGTGGTTGATAGGAGAAAATATCATGTGATGTTTTCCCGAGTAAGTGACAGTGATCTCCATTATCTACGCCTATTCAACCAAGGCCTACAGATCATCAGGGAAAATGGTGTCTATGCCAAGATCATACATGATTTGGAGGCAGGTAAATATTTCAGGAAAGTGCCTGAGAGTAAAAAGTGAAATATCGCATCACACCATTATTTTCCCCAGCATATACATGGGTGGTTAATCAATTCTTTTACGATTTAATAATTTCTTTTTCCAGTTGCCAATCTTTTTTCAGATGGATAACACCTTCGTGATTAGTCTTATCCAGGTGGATCGGGGTGACGGAAACATAACCCTCTGCGATTGCCTGGACATCGGTATCTGCAGCTGAATCTGCCATGGGGGAACCGCCGCCGATCCAGTAGAGTTTTTCCCCCCAGGGGTCAACGGTTTCCTGGATGGAATCACGCCATAGCCTTCTGCCCTGCCTGGTTACTCGAATCCCACTGATCCCCTGATTCAGAGGGATATTTATGTTAAGGAGGGTATTTTCTGGAAGCCCTCTCTGCAGTACTATCTCAGCCAAGTGCGCAGCAATTTTAGCACCACTGGCATAATCATTGGTTTTCTGAGCCATGGAAAAAGCCAAAGAGGGGATGGAGTACATTGTACCTTCGATAGCTGCTGAAACAGTTCCTGAATATGAGATATCATCACCCATATTGGGACCATTGTTAATACCTGACACCAAAAGCACAGGTTTTTCATCTAGAAGCTTCTGCAGGCCTAACGCCACACAGTCCGCCGGTGTACCGTCAATGGCTATGATATCCTTATCCACCTGTTTTACCCGCAGAGGACGGTGCATAGTGAGAGAGTGGGAGACGGCAGAGTTGTCATGGGCTGGTGCTATGATAATGACCCTGCCAAGTTTCTGCAGGGTATGGGAGATTGCACGAATACCAGCACTGTCATGGCCGTCATCATTGGTGAGCAAGATCGTTCTCATAAGTTCTCTCCTTGCTGATAAGATTCTATGGTGTTCCAGAAAGCTCGAACTATAGGATTATGCTTGTTTTTCGAAGTTGTGCAAACCCCTACGGAAAAAGGCTTTAAAGGTGGTGTTACTGGTAGAACCTGGACCTGCTCATGCAACGGACTTTTCAGCAGAACAAGTTCAGGAATGATGCCTACACCGCACCCCATACTCACCAGGGTTATTATTGCTTCGTTGCCGGCAACCTGGGCATAGATATTGGGAGTGATCTGTTTTTCCCGAAACCAGGTTTCTGTGCGTGACCTGCTGAGTCCCCGTTCTGCCAGAATGACTGGCGTTTGCTGCCAGTCGATCTGCTCTCCATCATACACCAGGGTTTCCGGGTAGGCTTTTGGCGTGATGAAGATAAGCGGTGTTTCGATGATTTTGATAAAATCAAGATGATTGCTTAGTTTATCAGGTATGGCAGCAACACTTATATCCGCCTCTCCATTTTCTAACCTCCCCAGGGCCATGGCAGCATCGCCTGTTTGCAGATTGATATGTACATGCGGATGGGTGAGGCGAAAGCGATCAAGGATCGCCGGGAGGATGCTGAGAATTGCAGTTACTGAGCAATAGAGGGTTAACTCACCACGCAGGATGCCGTCGCGGGTCAGATCGCTTTGCAGTTTGTTCCAGAGGTGCAGAACATCCTCAGCATACCCAGAGAATATTTTACCGGAACTGGTGAGCATCACAGAGCGCTGATCCCTACTGAAAAGTTTTTTCCCAAGCTCATTTTCCATTCGTTGAATAGTTCGGGTAAGACCAGATGGTGTTATATTGCAAGCCTGAGAGGTCCTGCCGAAGTGCAGTGAACCAGCCAGGTGCTTGAAGAGTTTAAGTTCTCGAATATCCATAAAATCAAGGCATCCAGGGGATATAGTTGTAAAAAAGACTGTGTTGCAAAATTTGCAACACAGTATAGCAAATAAATCACTTGACGCAACACAGCTTTCTCCATATATCTCACTCTATAGTGCAATGATGATAAAAGAAATATCCGGTAAACAAGGAGATAAAAATGAGCAAAAATTATTTTAACAGCCTGCCGCTGCGCCTGCAAATAGAAGAGCTTGCCCAGTGTCGATTCATGGATCCTTCCGAATTCGATGGGGTCGAAGCATTAAAAGGAAAGAAAATTGTGATCGTTGGTTGTGGTGCCCAGGGATTGCATCAAGGGCTCAACCTGCGTGATTCTGGTCTTGATGTATCCTATGCCCTGCGCGAGGGTGCAATCAGTGAGAAGCGCCAATCGTGGAAAAATGCCACGGAAAATAATTTCGCCGTTGGAACCTACCAAGAGTTGATTCCAACCGCCGATCTGGTCATCAACCTTACCCCGGATAAACAGCACTCAGGTGTTGTATCTGCAGTTATGCCGCTGATGAAAGAAGGCTCTTGCCTCTCCTATTCTCACGGATTTAATATTGTTGAGGTTGGTATGGAGATCCGTAAGGACATCACTGTTATTATGGTTGCCCCGAAGTCTCCGGGAACAGAGGTTCGTGAAGAGTATAAGCGGGGTTTTGGTGTTCCCACCCTGTTGGCTGTGCATCGTGAAAACGATCCCAATGGCATCGGCTGGGATGTCGCCAAAGCTTATTGCTGTGGCACTGGCGGTGATAAGGCTGGTGCCCTGCAGTCTTCCTTTATTGCCGAGGTCAAGTCAGATCTGATGGGTGAGCAGACCATTCTTTGCGGTATGCTGCAGGTTGGTTCGTTGCTCTGCTATAATAAGATGGTTGAGAAGGGAATCGAATCCGCTTATGCTTCTAAACTTGTCCAGTACGGTTGGGAAACCATCACCGAATCAATGAAGCACGGTGGTATCACCAACATGATGGACCGGCTCTCAAATCCTGCCAAGATTAAAGCCTACCGTCTCTCCGAAGAACTAAAAGAAATTTTACAGCCTCTTTTCGAGAAGCACATGGATGACATTATGTCTGGTCACTTTTCCACAACCATGATGGAAGATTGGGCTAATGACGATGCAAATCTTTTCAAATGGCGCCAAGAAACCGGTGAAACAGCATTTGAACAGGCCGAGTCCACGACTGCTGAGATATCTGACCAGGAATACTATGACCACGGCATCCTCATGGTGGCAATGATCAGGGCAGGTGTGGAGCTTGCCTATGATGTTATGGTTTCAGCAGGCATCAAGGAAGAATCTGCCTATTATGAATCCTTGCATGAAACTCCACTGATTGCCAACACCATTGCCCGGAAAAAACTCTATGAAATGAATGTGGTCATTTCCGATACCGCTGAATATGGCAACTATCTTTTTGCCAATGCGGCAATGCCACTGCTTCAGGACTTCATGCAAAAGGTCGACATCGATGTAATTGGGCGCGGTCTGGAGGTAACAGATAACGGAGTTGACAACCTCGAACTCATCGAGGTCAATGAAGCGATCAGATACACCAGTGTCGAAGCTGTTGGAGAGGAACTGCGTTCCTATATGAGCGCTATGAAGCCAATAATCTAAGTGCTGGTGTCTAAACGAATTTCTCATAAACATTTAATTAATTCGGACTAGCCTGAATATTTCATGAATTATTCAGGCTAATTGTCTTGGTTTTCTACCCGTTAACTGTTTCGCTGGAGAGAGGTGCCCATGCCTCTCTCCACTCCCTAGTTCTTGCCCCGTTATTTGAGGACAAAATCATCTATCCTTAGACTGTCCTACGTGTTTCCTAGCCGTTACTACCTGCTACAATTTGACCCGGTCGTGGGTATTTTTTTCTCACCTGTTGTACACATGGTACCTGATGATTTATAAACCATCGTGCTATCCACCCAATATATATGGAGAAAAATGAATTGATTTTTGGCATGACAAATGCATTGGTGTACTTGTCGTCTGTATTGTTTCGTTGTCACCAGAAAAAAGATAGTTCATATTATATAAGGAAGACGAAATCATGAATATAGCAGGTGAGGAAAACCAACCACAGTTAAATCAACATTTTAACTTTCCACTTATTGCAATTAATCAGCAAAATGCTGTATCTACCAGGAATAACCAGTCTTTTGACCGTTACCTCAAAGAGATTGGCCAGTATGAGCTTCTCTCTCGTGAGGAAATGGAAGAGCTGGCAATCCTGGTTATCGAGCAGAATAACCAAAACGCAGCTTATCGCCTGATATCAGCAAACTTACGTCTGGTAGTGAAGGTGGCGATGGATTTCCAGAAATTCTGGATGCAGAATTTCATGGACCTCGTCCAGGAAGGCAATATCGGGCTGATGAAGGCAGTCAAGAAGTTTGACCCCTACAAGGGGGTAAAATTTTCCTACTACGCCACCTATTGGATCAGGGCTTATATTCTCAAATTTTTGATGAACAATTGGAGACTGGTGAAACTGGGTACCACTCAGGCGCAACGTAAGCTTTTCTTTTGTCTTAATAAAGAGAAAAAAGCCTTGGAAGCTCAAGGTTTTGTTGTGGAACCCGAAATGCTTGCCGACCGTCTAAAAGTAAAAAAATCCGATGTCGTTGAAATGAGTTGTCGGATGAACAATGAAGAGGTTTCCCTGGAAAGCCCGATGGGGCCTGACTCCGATGCGGAAAAGAAAGACTTTGTTCCTAGCAGTGGGCCAAGTGTCGAAGACATTCTCTGCAACCGGGATATGAAAAAAAGGATTCATAAACTGCTTGAACAGCTGAAAGGGAGACATAACGAGAAGGAAACCATGATTCTGGAGAAGCGCCTGCTTACCGATGATCCGCTTACTCTCCAGAAAATATCCGAAAAATTTGGTATTTCACGCGAACGGATTCGTCAGATCGAGAGTAATTTGTTGCGTAAGATGCGAAAATATATAGAAGAGACCGATCCGGAAATCATGATCTTTGCTACCGGACCAGTTCCTCAGGAAAGAGCATTGGCGAAGGTCTATTCTAACTAAGCACTTAGGAATGTGTTGGAGATTTGGAAAAAGAGCTTTCTCCGGCACACTTCTAGTTGTTTGCTGTAACTAGTAGTCCCATATTCTCTCCCCTCTCAGGAGTCACATGATCTTTGATCGTGTGACTCCTGAACCCTTTTTTCACAAACAGGACATTCTTTCCCAGAAATCAGGAATAAACTGCAAAACCAGCAGGTGGCATGGTGATCTGGATAGCAGAGCCGTTATGGGCTGCAACTATAACTTCTGCGTCTTTCTGAGCTGAGTCTGTGGAATAGAGGCAAGACATATTCCTTCCAGGTGGGTTCAGGTTATGATCAACGGTAATCCAGACGGTCAAATAATTCTGGGTATCGGTATTGACTGCACAGAGATATTCCTTTTCTGCAAAAATCCGTGACCAGGCGACTACCCATCTAAGCTCTCCGTCAATGGGCTGGGGAAAATGAAAAGCGCCGTCAGTCCCGGATACTTCCCGAAGATATTGCCGACCGCGTCGCAGACCGATATGCTCCTTACGCAAGTCACACAATTCTTTGATGAGCTGATATATTTCATGTTGTTCATTAAAAAAATGACGACCTTTACTCTGCAGAGAGCCAAAAGGACCGCCGAACATACACTCCCTTAGAAACACATCACTATATGAATCATCATCATCGCGGTGATCAGCGCCATTAAAACCTTGCTCAGTACCGTAATAGATACAGGGGATACCTGTGGTTGTCAGGTTTAAGCCGAGAACTACCGGCAAGTACTGATAGCTTCCACTGCCTTGACCGCAGAAGCGGTATTTGTGTTTAGTACCCACCTGATCATGATCATCGAACATGGTTACTACATGCTTACCAAACCATTGATGGGTGTGCTTGTTCTCAAGCAGGCTGTTGCGAAAGAGATCAAAATAGCCTTCTTGCTCATCCGTTTCAGGATTTCCGGGACTACGCCAGCCTTTGGCGAGAAACTCTAGTTTGTCAGGAATATCATTGATCCCCAATGCTGCATCAATTCCAGTGGTGTTGAGAATATTCACCGCATGAGGCCGTCCCCCGGTAACTTCACCGATCAGATAGAAGTTCTCTTTACCGATGGATTGGGTAAATTCATGGATAATATTGGCAAACAGCCTAACAGCACCGGGCTCCATATGTTTTACAGTGTCGATGCGATAGCCGTCTAAATCAGCATAGGCAATCCAGAAAGTATATACCTTGGCAAGATGCATCATGGTAAGCGATGCCTGGTATTCACGAATGCGCTGTTGAACATCCCAGTCTAAGGCAGAATCTCCAGGCGCCGTGCCGTGGTCAAGGTCTTTCAAGGAGAGGAAATCTCCGTCCAGATACTCTGGAAAAGCATCCCAACCACGGATTTCGCCCTGACGTGTCCAGGCTTGGGGAAATTGAAACTCGCTGGGCCAAACAGCTTCATTCGGCCAGGTTTCAGGATGCTGCCCAAGGTCGATGACATCAAAGGGCAGGCTGCCGGGATCCCCGCTATTCCTGCGAAAGCCTTCCACTGGCCAATTATTGCCCTGATGATAAAAATAGCGGTGATTGTCGTCATAGGCAAAGACGTCTCCTGCATGATTGAGGATAATGTCCAGGATAACCCTGATCCCCAAGCCATGAGCTTCTTCAACCATTTCTTTCAACTCCTCACGTCTACCAAAATGGGGATCGACTTCAAGAAAATTCTGGATACCATAGCCGTGGTAATCATTGCTTTCCAGCACCTGCTGAAAAACTGGGCTTAACCATATTGCTGTGATCCCCAGACGTTTGAGATATCCCAATTTATCTCTGATACCTGCGAGGTTGCCGCCACACCAACTTTTGCCCGCTGCAAACCAGAACTCCCTTTCAGCATTCCTGGCATCGGTCTCAAGATTAAAAAGAGCAGTGGTTCGTTCGCCCGCAGGGCCAGTAACCGGCGTGTTATTGGAATCACCAAAACCGCCAAACTCTTTGCCATCGGAGAAGCGATCGACAAAGAGAAAATAGAGCACTTCATCATCCCAGGATGGTGGTGAGGGAAAATAACTGCGAGCATGGGTAAGGGTATTGAGATCAATCAAGTCCAGGCTGCGCTCAGCCGAGGTTTCTAGACCAATTGGTTGATGTGGCATGATTCCCTCCTTTAAGTGATTTCAGTGAGCTTTCCCTGAGTCGCTGTGGTTACCTAGAGACTGCCAACATATCTGATGTGTTCTTTTGGAGCAGAAGCTTTTCATCCTAAAAATCAGCCAGTAATGTGGACATGGAGTTACAAGTTTTGGATATAACTTTTACTGTTGATAAAAATCTGTCAAAGAAGAAGTGGTCATGAAAAGTTGGGTCATTTACCTGTTATTTTTTGTCCTCAGGTGGATATAGTCAATGCGTTCTTTTCAACTGTACTTATTTTGAAGATTAATGGATTAGAAACCCCAGATAATTAATTGCAATGATAGTATTATGTTAACACTCCATATAAATGGTAGAGATCACGCAGTAGCAGCAGAGCCTGATGAACTCTTAGTCTGGGTTATTAATGAGAAAGTGGGTCTGACCAGTACTAAATTTGGTTGCGGCATTGAAATGTGCGGTTCCTGTAAGGTACTGGTTGATGGCGAAGTTATCCGATCCTGCAAAATGGAGGTTGGCGATGCTGTCGGAAAAAGAATTATGACCAAAGAAGGATTGCCGGACGATCATCCCTTGGTTACCGGAGATGATGAAAGTGCAAAAAACTAGGATCCGTGAAATATGATGGTACACCGCAATATCTAAACTAATTTAAATAGAACATTTTATCTGATCACATCTATCGTAAATCAAAAAGGTAATTCTCAGCTATGCCTGCATGGAATAGATCCAGCATAAGAGCAATAATTGTAGCTTCTTTCTTGTTTCTCCTCCCCTGTCTTTCCATAGCCTCTACATGTCCTAAAATTGCAGATACCGAGATTCTAGCCTCGGTAAAATCAGGCTTCCAACGTGATGAAGTATCAGGTATTGCTATCAGCAGAACACAGAAATATAACAACAGCGATATTGTCTATCTCCATAACGATGGCAGTAAAATTTCCATTGCAGCCTATGAGGTGAATACAGGAAACTTTATCCAGAAATTCACTCTCAAAGATATTTCAACATCAGATCTTGAAGATATGGCAATCGGTCCCTGCGTTGAGATGCCAGGTGATTGTATATATCTCGCTGATATTGGCAACAATAAAGCTCGGGTAAAAACACCTTTTGGTAAGAAGGGCCGAAAAAAGCAGCAGATCATCAAGTTCCCGGAACCGATTGTTGATGGTTCAGGGGATGCCATACTATCGAAGGAAATGAAGATCTTAAAGATTTCTTACGGCAGTGGAAGTCCAACCAAAAAAGCAGATGCTGAATCAATCTTTGTCGATCCTGTAGGTGATGAAAACGGTGGAAAAGCAGGTGATATCTATATCATCACCAAATGGAGCAGGGGCCAGCAGAAAAATTCCCGCATCTTTCGTTATCCTTTCATAGAGCAAACTCCAGAGAAAACCTATGCAATGACTGTTATTACCGATTCATATGTCAAAGACCTGCCTATGATTACCAGGGCAGATATCTCAGCAGACGGTTCAATCATAGCCATTGGCACGAGAACACTAACTCACGTCTGGAAAAGAAACCCGGGCCAATCAATTCCTCAGGCCATTAAAAATGAATACTGCGGCAACTACTCCACTGACAGAAGTCAACATCACCAACTTGAAGCAATAGGTTTTAGCCCTGACAATTCATATGTTCTGGAAATAAGTGAGTGTGGTGATCTTGGTTGTGATGCTTTTCCTGATAAAGGGCCCCTTATTGGCAGAAGAGAAATTGTGTATAAATAAAGTCTCAAAAACAGAATATCCTAACACATTGATACTGAAGTTGAACTGCTAGTTTACAACCTGAAATGAACTAACTCCCATCAGGTAGAACAATCAGCTCATCGGGGCTCAGGTGCAGATAAACATCCTGACCTTCTTTAAACTGTTGGTAGACGGCGGGGACGGTGGTGAAAAGATCGCCAACAGGGGTAGTTATAAGATATTCGGTGACAGGACCCATATAGGAGCTGTGAACAATGTTGCCCGGCAGATTTTTGGTAGGGTCACCATCTTCGCTTAACTTAAACATTTCCGGACGAAGGGAGAGTTTTACTTTGCCTGGTTTATTATCAACTACTCTTGCACCAAGATCAATAGAAGTATCTCCCAGCAGGATAGTTGCGCTGCTATTAGATATTTCCAGTTTCGCATCTACGACATTTGATTCTCCAATAAAATTGGCAACAAAGGCAGAACATGGTTGTCTATACAAATCCCGTGGAGGTCCCTGCTGCTCAATTGCCCCGTTGTTCATCACAACCACCTCGTCAGACACAGAGAGCGCCTCGGATTGATCATGGGTGACATAGATTGAGGTGATTCCTGTTTTCTGCTGCAGCCTCCTGATGTCATCCCGCATCGATCTGCGGAGCTTTGAATCAATATTACTGAGCGGTTCATCAAAAAGAAGCACCTTGGGCTCCAACACCAGGGCTCTGGCAACAGCAACACGCTGCTGTTGTCCTCCTGACAATTCGTCGGGATATCTCTTTTGGAAACCTTGCAAATTTACGGTCTCTAGTGCTTTGCTCACCGCCTCCTGGATGAAATCACGGCTTTTTTTCAACACTCCCAGTCCGTAGCCCACATTCTTTTCGACATTCATGTGGGGGAACAATGCATAAGACTGGAAGACCATACCGACATCGCGTTGGGTAGCAGAATAGGTTGTGACATTTTCATCACCAAACCATATTTCCCCTGTAGTTGGCGGTTCCAGACCCGAAACTATTCTCAACAAGGTGGTTTTACCACAGCCCGATGGGCCAAGCAGTGTCGTCAGCGTACCAGCCTCAAAAGTAATGTTGAGGTCGTCGATCACACGTACTTTCCCGAAATGTTTGGCAATATCATTCAGGGTTATTTTAACTGAACTTTTCATCTATTCTTCCTTGTACTTACATCTGTTTTTCCACTCGTGAGCGGCCAGTGAAGACCTGCACAAGGAGGGTGAAAACAAGCATGGTTAAAATCAATGCAGATCCGTAGGCGACTGCTACACCATTATCTCCGCTTTCAACCCGTGAGAGAATATAGGTCGTGGCGACATTGGTGCCCGCAGAGGCAAGAAATATAACTGCCGAGACAGTGGTCATTGACCTGATGAAGCTATAGGCGGTTGAAGATATAATAGTCGACTTCAACAGGGGCAGAAGTACCGACCTGAGGGTCTTAAAAGTCCCAGCACGCTGTAACAACGAAGCCTCTTCAAGTGAGGTGGATATTTGGCTGAGCGCTGACATACCGCCACGAATACCGACGGGCATTGCCCGAATGGCCATGGTAATGATGAGAATAACAGCGGTACCGGTCATTTCCAGAGGGGCAGTATTAAAGGCCATGATATAGGCAATACCGGTAACGGTACCGGGTACAGCAAAGATGAGAACTGTGCCAAAATCAATAACCCCATGGCCGGCAAACTGTTTTCGGGTGAGCACATAAGCAATCAGGATGCCTGTGATGGCAGTGACCGGTGCGGCAATAAATGAATAGAAAAGTGAGTTGGTAAAAGATGGCCAGCCACCGGAGGTGAATCCATTTGCCCAGAGCTCTTGATGATGAGCAAGAGTAAGGGTGTAATCGGCTCCCCATTGCTTCACAAAGCCCCCAAGGAAAATACTTGCATAGAGCACACCTATGAGCATCAGCCAGAAGCTTACAAACATTGTCATATACTTCTGCATCCTTGAGGGGAGTGGCGTAACATTACCCGAGGTTTGAATACCGGTTACGGTTACAAAGGATTTTTTACTTAAATATTTTTTCTGAATAAGAAAGATCGAAAGCGAGAGGAGCAACAGCAGGATACCGAGGGCTGCAGCCTTGGCGAAATCGAGCTGGGCTCCTGCAATGGAGAAATAGATCTCTGTGGAGAGAACATCGTATTCCCCACCCAGCACCAGTGGATTTCCGAAATCTGCGGCCGAGGAAATCACTCCCAATAAAAATGCATTGGCCAGCCCCGGAGCAAGAAGGGGTAGAGTAACTTTCTTTAGGGTAACCCAGCGAGAGGCCCGCATGGTAAGGGATGCTTCTTCCATTGCCGGATTTATCGAGGAAAGCATGCCGACAATTACCATATAGCTCACCGGGGTCAGGGCAAGAATCTGGGCTAGGAATATCCCGACAAAACCATAAATATACCCAGATCGCTGAAAGATACCCGATGAACCATCAGGAATGAATAGCCCACCGTTGCCAAAAAGATATATAAGCAGGTCATTCACTACACCTGCCCTACCGAAAAGCAGAATGAGTGACATTCCCACGACAAATGGCGGTGTGATAATCGGTAGAATGTAAAATACCCGCATCAGGTGGCGCAACGGAGAAGTAGAGCGAATTGAGTACAGGGCAAAGATCAAGCCAAGGATAGTGGTTACCGCCCCAACTGAGATTGCCAGCATTAAAGTGTTGAGAACTACCCTGCCAATACCAAATGAGGTGATGATAGAAAAAAACTGAAAAGGAACGAGCGCCCCTTCTTTATTTATGGCGACTTTGTAAAATATTTGCAGGATCGGAAAGAAAACAAAAATTCCGATGATAAGAATGATGAAGGCGACAGCTCCGGAAATAAAGGTGTCACCCTGGAGAAATCCCAATCGTGCTATGCCGTAGGAGAAAACCGCAGTAAGCACCATCAGGATGACTGCAGCACCCAGTCCCATAGAGCTGTTCGTACGAATAAAATCGCCTACAAGCAGAAGAGCTGCCGCAATGGCCACAAAGGCCAGCAGTCTGCCCTGGATTTTTCGACTGATATTGATGAAGCAGAGAGGAGCAAGGAGCAGAAGAACAAGTGGAGCGATCAGGCTCAACCGGTATTTTCTCCACCCTAAAGCATCGAGATATTCTTCTCCCGTTGCATCAAATAGTCCATACTCCAGGGCGAACCAGGGCAACACCAGATAGGCGACTGCCCCAGTTATGAGCCAGGCAATTATGCCTACACGAAAACTTCGCTCGCCAAAAGAAATCTGCATTTCCTATTCCTCCGCAGATGCGATGTTTCGCAGCGGCATGATCGATTTAGAAATTAACGTTTCAACGGCTTGATTTCCTTAACCCAGCGATCAATAAGATGGGTTCTCATCTCTTCAGTACCGAACTTGACAAAATCGTAATCAATCAGGTTAACTTCATCAAGTCTGATAGCTTCTTTAGGAATGGCCGCATTGACGTTGGTGGGAACCTGAAACATGTCGATTTTGCCGCCTATCTCCTGGCCTTCCTTTGAAAGCATGAAATCAACAAATTTCTTGGCATTATCAAGGTTTCTCGCACCTTTTATAATACTGAGCCCGCCAATTTCGTAACCAGTTCCTTCGCTTGGAACAACCAGTTCAAGGGGGAAACCGTTCTTAATCTGCTTAGCATGGTCATGGAGGAAACCGATGCCGATAAGAGTCTCGCCTCTAGCCGCAGCTTTACCTGGTGCCGAACCCGACTTAGTGTATTGACCGATATTTTGATGAAGCTTGGCAAGGAATTCAAATGCTTTCTCTTCGCCCCAGAGCTGGGCAAGAGTTGCAAGGGCGGTATATGCTGTGCCTGAACTTTGTGGACTGGCAACTTGGACAAGACCCTTATACTCAGGTTTGGTTAAATCCATCCATGATTGCGGCATAGCAAGGTTATTCTCTTTGAGCAGCTGGGTGTTAACTGAATAGCCAAGAACACCAGCATATACGCCTGTAGTCTGGTTAGCCTTGTTGGTTGCTGGATTCTTAAACGCTTCGCCTATTTCGGCAAGCATAGGTGATTTATAGGTTTCCAACAGACCATTCACACCCGCCTGAGAATGGGGGTCAAGGGTACCGGCATACCAGACATCGCCTTTGGGATTATCCTTTTCAGCTAAGATTTTAGCATAGGTTGAACCGGAGCCTGAGCGCGTCATATCTACTCGAACATCGTGTTTTTTACCAAACAGATCGACCGCTGTCTGACACGCTTTTGGTTCATTACTGCAATAGACAACAAGACGTCCTTTAGCTAGTGCTGAGGAGGCAGATATTGCAAGTGCCAGGCCTACCACTGTTAGCAGGTTGTTGAGTTTCATTTTTTTCTCCTTGATTGAATTGAGGTAAAAAAGCAACAGAAACCTGATCAAAGCCTAATTAAAAGCCTGACAAAACGACTATCAGGGGGAAGATTAAATTCAAGGGATTTACAAGACCATATGTAATAATAGGGAATTATCAAGGAGGTATTGCATTGTACTTTATCCTTTCTCCAATCAGCTACTTCTGGCCACTATGCCACCAAAAAAACTGAGCTACTTGAAAGAAAAGTTCATCAATATGTTGGGGAGCTGTAGCAAAAAAAGTGTAATTGAAATAGCTCAATAACTTCACTTTTCTTTGATTGATCTCATTAAATATAAGGGTTAGGTACATGCCCATTATCATTGTTTGCAATTGGCTTATATTGTCGCAAGTGTTCCATATCGACCTGCTTACCGTATTTCTGTGTAATGGTAGCAAGGGCGTCCTTGCGTTTGCTGAAAATATGTTCCTCACCGATTTTGTCATATAAGCCAGTACGTTTAAGCACGTCCGTTACCTTAAACTTCGGGCGGGTGATGAACAGCTCAATGCCAGCCTCTTTGAACCACTTTGATAAATGGGTAAGCATTTCTTCTCCGGTTGTATCTATCTGGTCTACGGCCTCTATGTCAAGTATTACAACTTTGAGTTGAGGCTTTTCGGCTACGGCGTTCACAAGTCGTTTTTCCAGGTAACCAGCATTAACAAAATACAAATCACCGTCATAACGGAAAAAAGCCAAAGTATCACTGGTTTGCATGCCAAAGATATGGGCATCCTTCAGGGTGCCGTCTTCGTGCATGGAAACCTCAGCAAAATGCGGGCGCATTGTACGATAGATATAAAAAGCAAGTGATATTGCTATTCCAATATACACGCCTTTTTCAAGGTGTGGAGCGAAGTATATTGTCGTATTGAATACCACGAAGGCCACAACTGTATCATGCGGATTTACCTTCCAGGAATGCACCAATGGTTCAATCTGAAATAAGCCTGCAACTGCAATAATGATAACAGCAGCTAGGGTTGCAAGAGGTAAGTGATACATCAATGGTGTCAGGAATAATAAGGTAATACCGACAATGATACCAGATACAATCGCGGCAAAACCGGTTTTAGCACCTGCATCAAAAGCTATGGCAGTTCGCGAAAAAGAGCCGGACACAGGGTAACCCTGCATGACTCCTGCAACCAGGTTTGCCATACCTTTTCCCACCATTTCCTGATCAGCAGAAAGACGTTGGCGAGTTTTGGAGGCAACTGCTTTGGCGATGGAAAAAGCTTCAACAAAGCTTAAAAAAGCTATCATACCGGCTGGCAACATGAGATCTTTAATGTGGACAGGATCGAATTCCGGCCAGGCAAATGAAGGTAACCCAGCGGGTACATCACCAACAACAGACCCGCCTCGGTCAGCATAGCCGGTTAGCCAAGCGACAAAGGTAGTGATCATTACGGTAAATAGAATACCCGGTAATCTTGGGGTAAATCGTTTAAATAATATTAACAAGATAAGTGCCAAAACGCCCATAAACAGCGTTGCCAGATGCGTTTCCTTGGGAATTGCAACAGCTAGATTCCAGAGAGTTTCATGCAAATGATTTCCGGGTACAATTGTGATACCGAACATTTTACCGAGCTGCATACTGGCGATAACTAGGGCGGCTGCATTGGTAAAGCCTATTACAACAGGGTGTGACAGAAAATCAACCATGATGCCCAAACGAGAAAATCCCAGAATTATTTGTATAATACCGGCAATTATGGCCAGCAGAGCGGCATACATGATAGTTTGCTCAGCATTCAACCCCAGCGGCGCCAGGGCCGCAGCTGTCATTAGAGATATAATTGCCACAGGTCCGTTCTGCAGTTGCCTGGAAGATCCAAATATTGCTGCTACAATGGGGATTAAAAAAGAAGCATATAGACCGTAGTGCGGAGGAATGCCAGCCAGCTGGGCGTAGGCCATGGATTGAGGAATAAGAACCAGGGCAACGGTTGTCCCTGCAAGTATATCCGCTTTGAGAATGGCAGGGTTCTTTAATTCACCTATCCAATCGAGAAACGGAATACAGCGAAGTTTGGCCTCATTGAGCGTTTCAAGCAAAAAGTTTTTCATAGTATAAATGATGCAATCTGAGATTATCATTATTCATAAAGAGTTAACCAATAACCAGCACTATAGTCTTTTTGTTCCAAGAGTGGGAGTATTAGGTCTTCTGGAAGTGATTTTTACGTAATAAGCAGACAAATTGTTAAAATAAGCTTGG
>CAZWVC010000009.1:0-33327 GCA_964637245.1 uncultured Desulfocapsaceae bacterium | reverse complement strand
GTTATCGGCAACAATAGAAAACATGAATACTAAAAGGGGTAGTGATAATCTTTGGAAACCTAAAGTTTAAAGTTACTCCATTTATGTACAATTCCACACGAATCAATCTTCTGCCCTCCCGCAAATGTCTCCACTTATAGAACTCTCAACCGCATTTCATTTAACGTTGGAAACATAAAACAGCCACTGCACGATTTTGTCATGGTATCATTCAACCTGCCTAACAAAATTGACATTAGCTTATCTTTGTTTCTTTGTTATAGAAAATCAGGAAAATCAATTAAACAGACAATTATGAAATATGCCTTCTTCAGAATAGACTAAATTCTTACAAAATAAAGGCTTAAGTGTTGCTAGTTTGAGCAATCTGTTGATCTCAGTATCGTACCTCCAGAACCCACCAATATGAACTCTTCACCATCCCAATCGACATCTTCAGCATGAAATGTTGCCGGGATTTTAATTAAAGACCATGAAATTCCATCAAGACTTGTTGAAACATACCCTTGAATAGGGTTTGCAGCAATAAACTGTGATTCAGTTTTAAGTATAGAGCTTGGAGTGAAATATTCAGCTGTGATTTCATGCCAGGTTGTTCCGTCAAGGCTGATAAAATTATCTGAACCAACTGCCAACAGCATATCGCCGGTCCAGATAATATCATAAAAGGTTGATGTCGCTTCAATTGTCACATGGCTCCATGTGAGACCATCACTACTTCTGAGAATTACACCGCTGGATCCAGCGGCATAGAACTCAGAACCGGACCAGGTGATTCCTTTTAGTTGTTCATTTGTCCCGGAGTCACATCTAGTCCACATCTCTCCATCTGAACTCGCATAAATGTATCCATTCGAACCAACTGCTATAATGATATCGCTATTGGAGGCCATATCCCGAAGTGCAAGAGGGCCGGAGGGTAATATAATGGTGGACCAGTTTTCCCCATCCTCGCTTATTCGTAGACTATTTCCAATTCCCACTGCAATGTATTGACCATTGATCCTATCGATATGGTAAGCATGAAAGTCATCAACGGTTGTGGTCCAATTCTTAGCATCTGAGCTCATTGCAATGCCGTCCCAACCAGCCAGATAATATTTTGTGTCATGCAGCAAAAGTGATTTATAGTCTGATGCTGCACCGTAACCATACCTGGTCCATTGAGTACCGTTACTGCTGGTAAACAGGGTACCACTCTTCCCAACAGCAATATATGTGTTTCCATCCCAGAAAAGATTTTTCAGGGTGACTTCATGACCTATGTAGTGTGATGTCCAGTTGATCCCATCACCACTAAGCAGAATCTCCCCCTCTCCTCCAATTGCTAAAAAACGGCTACCATCCCAAATAACTTTATGGAAGTTATTACTATATGATTGAGGTGTTATTAGGTTCCAGTGAACTCCATCACCACTTGTCAAGACAGTGTTTTTCTTGCCAACTGCGATGAACTGGCTACCATCCCATATCACATCTTCTAGATCATTGATGAGATTTATGGTTTGCTGTTGCCAGTGAGAGCCGTCATTGCTTGTAAGGATCGTTCCCCAGTCACCGACTATGACAAATGTGCTTCCTGACCAGGCTATTCCGTTGAGCCAGTAACTTGTTGGAGATGTTTGGTTTTTCCATGATATTCCATCTATGCTGGTTTTAATCCTTCCCCCAGAGCCAACCCCTATAAATTGGTTGTTAGCCCAAATGAAATGTTCGAATGTGACTATACTGTTCCCTCGCACCCAATTTTTTCCATCGTTACTGGTATAAGAATATAGTCCATCTAGGGCCACGAATTGTTTTCCATCCCACTCGATGGCTTTGAAATTGATTGCTTTCGGAACAGTAATAATTTGCCAATCTTGCAGATTGTCACTGTGTTGGATGGTTCCTCCATCACCTGCTGCAACATAGATAGAGCCATTCCAGGAAATATCATTGAGACTATTACCATGCGGAAACGGTGCAAGCCATTCCCAGGTTTCGCCACACATTTGGATATCGTTCCTGATGAAAATGGCACCGATTGATGAGGTTTGGTCTATATTGAGATTGCATCGCCCTTTGCCAGTGCATGCACCAATCCACCCTGAAAATGTTGAACCCGGCAGCGGGCTGGCAGAAAGGCTCAGTTGACTGTTATGGCTGTATTCAGATGACAAATTGGTGCAGCTCTCTCCGCACTTAATGCTACCGTTTGAGCTTGTTATAATACCCTTTCCCGATCCTATTTTATTGAGTGTGAGAGTGTGTTTGGCAGCGGTAAAAGTGGCGGTGAGGTGTGTATCGCTGTTTATTGTAAGTTGACAGTTGTCTTGGCCAGAACAGGCACCGGACCACCCTGAAAAGGTTTGACCAACTGGTGCGATGGCCGTGAGTTCGATCTGAGTACCTGCTGGGAATTTAGATACTGCGGTATCACAACCTGTCTCGCAGTCTATGCCTGCGGGGATACTTGATACGGTTCCAGTACCATTCTTGTTTACCAGGAGTAGGTATTCCATCGATAAACCATTGGTGTATGTTGCAATGACGTCTTTGGGATTGTCCATGGTTATCTGGCATGGCCCGGTTCCAGAACAACCACCAGACCAACCTGAAAATGTTGAGTCTGGCGATGGTTGTGAGAAAAGTGTTACAATACTGTTCTCAGCAAACCTTTCCAAATCATAATTGCATGCAGGCCCACAGAAGATCCCGTCTGGCGAACTTGTCACAATCCCTGTTCCGCTTCCTGATTTGGCAATAGCCAGAGGGAATCGTGCACCTGAATTGAGGAGTAGCTTGGAGAAAATAGGGCTAATGGGTGAAAAAGACTGGCGTACCTCAAATTTATGACCTTCCAGATGCAAGGTTGCTTTTCGTACTACGCCCGTTGGATTTCGAAATGCCGTTATCGAAATTGTTGAAGTACCAACGCTGCTTTTTGGGGTTACTTCAAGCCAGGGAATGCTTTCCGAGACTGACCAGCCACAACTTTGGCGGGAAGGGATCACTTCAATGGTTATTTTCCCACCCGAACTGGAAAAATCTATAAGAGATTGTGACAACGAATATTTACAGGGCTCTATGACTGATAGTGCTCCATCGATATTTATGCGTTTTTGATGTGGAACGCCACTGTCTACACATTCTGAGCTGATCGATGTTCCGCTTTGCTTCAGTGCTGTTTCAAGAAAATCAACACTTGCATTTCTGTTGGCCTGTCGCAGAATGGAAAATGCCCCGGCAACCTGAGGAGTAGCCATGGATGTGCCGCTCAGGCTGGCATAGCTGCTGTCGTCATCAATAACTGCCGACAATATATTGCTGCCTGGGGCAAAAAGATCAAGTATTTCCTCGTGATAATTACTGTAATATGCTTGATGATCGAAAATATCTGTTGAGCCGACCGAAATTGCAGATGATACACAAGCAGGAGAAGAGCTCATTGAGCAATAACCATTATTTCCCATGGCTATAACAGTGGCAATGTTTACTGCTTTTAGCTGATCTATAACAGTCTTTGTTGGCGAATTATCACAATAACCAAAATTCCATCCACCACCAATACTTAGGTTTATTGCAGCAATATTATGTGTATTTCTTAGGCTATAGACATATTCAAGTGCCGATATTTCATCACTCGCATATGCACGATAACAAGGAACTTCGCTACCGCACATTTCACTGCTGGTAAATTTGGAAAATATCTGAATAGCAAGGATATCTGCATCAGGTGCGACACCATATTGTGGTTCACCCGGATCGAAGTGACTATTGTCGCCTGCTGCTATTCCAGCGACGTGAGTTCCATGCCTTCCGGCATTGGGGAGAGCCGCCCCTGCACCTGTTTGCCTCTCCATGCCATTTGGACAAATAGTGGTAGCTGATTCTTCCGCATTATTTGAGGAAAAACATGCTTCAACTATGTGCTTGCCTTCAAACATCTCATGACTTGTCAGGATACCGGTATCTAGTATGGCAATATATGTCCCTTTTCCAGTATATCCCTTGCTCCAGGCTATCTCTACTCCGAGCTGATAAATGCTTTCATCAGCCAGGAGTTCAGGAAAATCATTTGAAAAGTTGTCAACTAAGTCCTCTACGGGGATGGGATGAGAAAGTTCATCCTGTTGAATAGAGAGAACCTGGGGATTGTCGAGAAGAGAGTTCAGTGCTTCTTCATTCACAGTCATCGCAATAGCTGGTGCAATGGAAAATTTCTTTTTAATACGATAGCTTCCTTGCCTCAAATTTACCAACACATCGTCTGCGGTTCGATGAATTGCATGCGTGAGTTGCTGGTCCGCATCTAGGACGCGGGTGCTGCTATTATTATGGTCATATTGTTGTGTTTGCTGTGCTGATCGGGCAGCAATATCCTTCCAATTGTCTACGTCCAGCGTGACAATGACGGGTATTGTACCTTTGCTTTTGAAGGATGAAATGATAGTATCTCTATCTAGCAATCTCTCTACCGCTACAGCCGTTGTAGGCAAAAAAAAGCAGTACAGTAAAATGAGCGCAAAGATTGAAGGATAATAAATATTTTTCAGCATAGTAATAGAAATTGTTAATACAAATGAAAAGGAAAAGTCAGAATTTGAGCCTGTCTGTAAATTGTATCAAGATTCTACCCTCAAACATCGTGGATAAACAAGTTTTTTATTTAGTTACCAAAGATACGATAGGTGATATACCTGAGAAATATCCCTAATATGGTTTAATCACGGAGGTTGGTTCCAATGGGGAGTAGTGATAATACTTTCAAACCAAGCATTAAGTTGGCAAGTAAAATCTATATAGAATCGGCCTGGATCAAATGTAAACTTTCCTACTATACAAAATTCTGCTCTCTTCAAATCCTAACAATAAATCAGGGATCTGAGATTTGAGATAATCCATGAAAATCTTTAGCAGGTGAATGTCCGATCAAGTTGAGAGTAGAAAACGAAAAGTGCCAGATTGAGTGTGGGTTTCTAAACTTTTTTACAACACGGTACATACTTCACTCTATCTTGTCATTATGGTACATAGAATATTATCTGTCGCTATTTCTTATAAGCTTATTTATCAACTCCATGAACCTGTATGTAAAAAAGTCATTAGCATTAGTTTGTGCGGCCTCACCTATTGTTGCATGTATTACTTTGATACTTGTGGATTGGCGATAATGGGATGGCAGAATTAGCATTGTAGGTTGGTTTTTTTTTTGCTATAGGCGGGCTAATAGCACTCATAAATTTCTATAGTTCTTTTATCCATTATTGGATTTTCAAAATAAAGGGTGGTGCCATTATAGACTATAAACGCGTATCGGGTATTCCATTGCTTGGAGTTCTCACAGTGATCGGAATGGCATTTCTACCATATACTTTCTGGCTAATAATTGCAGTACCTCTACTCTTACTTATCGATACCTGCTCTATAACCTGGTTTGTTATACTCGTCTGGAGGGATGATAGCTTTTGGGATAAAAATGATTAATCAATGATTTCAATCAGTCTCATCTAAAATAACAATCTTTTCCAAGTATTATTATGATATTTTATTCCCCCTTCTCTTTGGGGAGGATCATAACAGTTTCTTGGGCCACTTTTACAATGGAGAAACCACCATGACCAATAAAGACTGCGTTATAATTGAACAAAAAAGAGAAATAGCCTGGATTACCCTAAATAGGCCAGAAGCTCTGAATGCATTGAATATTGAAGTACTGACTTCACTTTCTGATATTCTCGATCATGTAGTAAAAAATAACGATTGCAGAGCCGTGGTGATTTCTGGAGCAGGCGAAAAAGCCTTTTGTGCTGGTGCTGATATAAAATATATGAGTAAAGCAACACCACTTCAGGTTCGAAAATTTGCGAGTCTTGCAGTTGCAGTTAACCATAAGATTGAAACTTTAGGAAAGGTGGTTGTAGCTGCAATAAACGGCTATGCTCTTGGTGGCGGCCTTGAGCTCGCTGAATCATGTATGCTTCGAATCGCAGTGCAAAAAACTCAACTTGGCCATCCAGAGGTACGAATAGGGGCTGTTGCCGGGTTTGGAGGGACTACCAGACTTTCTCGCTTAATTGGAAAGGGACGGGCTGCTGAATTATTACTTACCGGAAAGTTGATACAATCTGAGCTGGCACTTGATTATGGACTTGTAAATAAAGTCGTAAAAACTGAAAAACTAATTGTTGAAACCGAAACACTCGTAGAGGAAATACTCTCCCAGGCACCAATTGCCGTAAATTTAAGTTGGGAGGCAATGCATCGCGGACTAAATTTAACCCTGGAAGAATCTGCACAACTCGGAGCCGACTATTTTGGGCTGGTAGCCAGCAGTGATGATTTTCGTAAGGGAACATCTGCCTTTATTGCCAAGGAAACGCCATCCTATTCGGGTAAATAATATATCTTTCTTTTTCACCAAAAACCTGATAGTTATTGTATTTTCAATGGTTTGTCATAAATAGGCATATCTACTAAAGAACGAATTACGATTAAATCGAGAAATATCGTTAACAATATGTATATAGAAATTTTCTCCATTATTGCCCCAGTGTTAATTTGTGCTGGTATCGGTTTTCTCTGGTCTAAAAGCGGCAGATCCTATGACACTGATCTCATAACCGCCATAGTCAGCTACATTGCCACCCCATGTTTGGTATTCTATTCTCTATCTTCTTTGGAACTCGAGCTAACATTACTGTTGTCCATGGCATTTACTGCGCTTGCAGCAAATGGCTGTTTTATCTTGCTTGGAGCCCTCTTTCTGGCAATGGCAAGATTACCCCAACGAGCTTTTCTCCAAACCTTGAGCTTTCCAAATATAGGCAATATTGGACTCCCCCTGTGTCTCCTAGCTTTTGGGCAGGAAGGTCTGGCTTTGGGGATTACCTTTTTTACCGTCTATGCCGTTTTTCAGCTCACAGCTGGTGCCGCTTTTGTTTCAGGAAATTTTTCCCTTGCATCGCTTGTGAAGATGCCAATTATTCCTGCGACTATTGTTGCTGTCCTATTTCTCATCTCCGATCTCCCTGTCCCACAATGGTTGTATAATACAACCAAACTGATAGGTGATCTCACTATTCCTCTGATGCTTTTTACTCTGGGCGTCTCCCTTTCCCAATTGAAGGTTGCACGACTTAAAGTGCCGCTAGCCTTGTCTCTAGTTCGTATGACTATGGGGTTTGCCATTGGTGTAGTACTTGCCGCTAGCTTCCAGTTTGAAGGAGTTGCTGCTGGAGTTGTAATTCTGCAATGCTCGATGCCCGCTGCAGTATTTTGTTACCTCTTCGCACAGCTCTATAACCAAAGGCCTGAAGATGTTGCCGGTACAGTGATAATCTCCACGCTGATAAGTTTCACCACCCTCCCCCTCCTCCTCTGGTATATCCTCTAACTTTAATGTACCAACCACCCTTGTGCTAGTACAATAGGCACACTCAAACATAGGGTAAAAAAGTGTCCATACCATACCTCCTGGCAATTCTGCTAATAAGTGGTTTTACCTACTGCAATTCGAGACATACAGAGAGTTAGGTTATTAAAATCTTACAATCTGTTGCAACAATCAGCGATGATACATGTCTCAATGATTACTTTCTTCAAATTAAGAAATTCTGGAATCCTCATTCACCCTTGAATAGCAGATATATCACTCAACAGTAATGAACTTAAAAGTATCTTTAATCTCATTCATGGTGATGCTGAGCTAGTTTTTAAAAACTCACAAACCTATCTGGATAATAGAGGCTGGATGTATCTTTTTATGCACTGATCAGGGTCGAGCATGTTCATCATAACCTGAGCAATTTCAACCTTTACCTGTGATGCCAAATTTCAAAAAAATTTTGTGAAAAACATATAAACCTATCACTTGGCTCCATTTCTGTTAAATATCACATCACTAAACTCACTGATTCGTATGACAGCAATAATGCAGAAAAGTTTTTCAAAACGGCTGAAAATCACCTATATCCTTTTGAATATGATTTGTTGCCTCTTACCTTGATAGTCATGATAGAATTCCTCAACGTTTGTATAGACTGTTACTCAGGTAAACAATCCGGTCGTTGAAAACCAGTTCATTGAGTTTTTCTTTGGTTTTGTTTTGGTGCACGATGATTCTGCTACCGTTGGAGTACAGCTCGGCTATTATCGTATCCAGGATCATCTGCTCAAAATGGGACTTGGGAGGCAAGCGATGGAGAAAATCGTTTACGTACCCATTGATGAATACAGCAAAACCCTAGCTCAAGACAAACGATCACCAGATAGGGACTTAATTTAAGAATTCTTATTCCGATTCCAGATGAACTGAATCTACCTTTTGACGGTAAATATGAATCTGATCTAAGCAAGCTTGACCAAATGCTGCAGTCGGTGTTCACCGAGGTTAAAGACTATCTGGCAAGCAGAGAGTTATTTTAAGAAAATTAATTATTTCCATTTAAATATTTTTGCAGATCTAACACCGCCAGTTCTTTGGCTTTAGCTTCAACATCAACAGTGCACTCAATATTTTTCCAGAAATGTGGGAAATCTGCTGGATCAATATAATCGGCATGCGATCTAACCTGTTCTGCTGCCCAGCCATTTCTGGGAGATGAGATATGAAAGAAAGGCTCTCGTGCCATTTTCTGCCAACCGGCAACACAAAGTTCTGTCACCTTCTCTTCACTCATGCCATCTGTGAGGCATCGATGGTGATGGATATCATAGACAAATGGTATATTTAAATCAGTACATAGATGCAGGAGATCAGCAGGAGTATAAGCACGGTCATCATTTTCAACAGTCAGCCTGGATTGCACTCGATCAGAGAGTTTTGAAAAATTTTTACGAAATCGGAACAAAGCATCCTTCTTGCTGGCATACACTCCTCCGCCATGGATGTTAATTACCTCGGCACCTATCATTTCTGCCAGATACCCCTGGTATTCAAGTTCTCTTATAGTGTTATTAACCACTTTCTCATAAGGTGATGAAAGCACATTAAACTGATCTGGATGGAGACTCAGACGAATATTGTTATCTTTTCGAAACCGTCGAATTTCTTTTGCTTTTTCCAACATCTCTGCCTGATGTGGAAGTACCTCCAAGGTATAGCCCACATCCGGATGGGTAAAACGAGGAAAAAGAGGCGACAACACCCGAAACGCCGCTATATTATTGGATATTACCCACTTCAGAGCTTTCAAAAGATTATCTAGATTGTAAAGACAAATTTGTGCTAGTCTGGCAAGCTGATCATCTCTTTCAAACTTACTCAACGCTGCAGCAGTCGTCTGTTTAAAACGTATCGGCTGCTCTCTGAAGATACAGCACAAACCTAGACGTATCATAGAATATCAATATAGCGTTGTCTATTCATGGTAATATGAACTATCATCATTCATTACTATCTTTACAGACTGTCATTTTACAATGAAAAGCAGAAATAAATAAGATAGGAAAAAAATAATTTTCATTCCTTCTCAAGATATACAACAACTGTTCCGGCGAGTTTATCGTGCCACCCCTGTTTTCGCTTATCAATGGCAACCCAGATGATACCAAGAAAGAAAGGGATAGAAGAAATGTAATATCCAATATATCGAAGCACAAATTGTCTGGTGCTTGGTTTCCCGCCGGTTGCAGCATCCACGATATTCACCCTGGTTATCATTTTTCCCGGGGTGGCAGACCTATAACTCCAGAAAATAATCACTACAATTGCTGGAAAAATATAGGTGAATAATACATCCCAGAGTCCTTGAACAAAGGAATCACTAACAAAATAGTTCTTGCCGTATATAGCCAGCACAACAGGGAGAACAACCAACATAAGGAGTATGCTATCTATTAAGGCAGCAACAACACGTATCCAAAAACCTGCATATTTATATTCAGTCATCTCTTGGCATCAACATAGGGTGATAGGCACTTTAATTTTATTCTTGCGGCGGTTTATGTACATCAAATGCACAGACATAATCTGGATTTTCCAATTCCTCCTGAGTCGTTGACAAGGTATATACCCCCTGTTCAGCCACGGCAAAACTGCTTGTGTCAGCAGGCAGTTGCAACTTCTCCCCGGCAAAAGTACCACACAATTGCACAATGATTCCCTCATCTTTTGAGGTTCTTTCCACAATACCATGAAGCTGCTGTCGTGATTCAACAACCCCTTCTGCATTGATATAAGTGATAGCAATCAGGATATATTTATCAACCAACTGTACCGCTAATTCCTTGTCATATGTCATTTGTAAAACCTTTTATATATTGAACAGACCTTGGCAGATTTGGGTATCGCCTTGGTGAAACATCCTTTTTTTTCTTTTATTTTTACGGAAAACCAGACCGGTTTAAGAAACTCCTTATTGATACGTTTTTTATCGCTTATTAAACTGGAACCATGATCCTGGTCTGTCCAATAATGATAGAATTTACCTCGTAATTCATCATCAATGAAACTAAACAACCCTTTGGTTTCCTGTTCCCTTATCCATTTATACTGTGCATCAAAGACCTCCAAACCGCGTTCTTGCCATATTAATCTGCCACCACCATATTTTTTGTACAGATGATTCTGTATTTTCCAATGTGGCAGAACAAACATGGCATAGTCAATTCCAGGTGGTTCCAATTCTGTCCTTAAATAGAAAAGCTCACCAACCAATTCATCTTTTCTTGCTTGAGAAATAGTGGCAAGGTTTAATTCATCCATTATTGCCTGCATTTTCTTCAGCATCTCTTTTTTCTTGCCCTTCAATTCTTTATCGTGCTGCTTCTGATAATAAATCACAAATTGGTTAATCTCAGCTTGAGAGAGTTCAACTTCGTCTTTGTGTTCCTGCAGATATTGATCAAGAAGAGGCGAAATAAATAGATCGTAGATTTCAAAATGAAAATCCTCCTGGGCCAGATCTGCTATCTGATCACGATAGATCGACTCATTTAGAACTATACCGATTTTTTCTCGTTGCTCTCCTCCAGCCAGAGAGGGTATTATTACTAGAAGAAATAGAAAAAAATATTGAGGGAATTTTGGCATTACTATAATCAAAGTTTCGTATTGATAGATATCAGAGCTTATTTAGTCAGCCACGACAATAACACCAAGTGCTATAAAACCTTATCTACCATTTTTCTCTGGTTGCTCGCAAAGAGATATTTGTGGCTCTTCTTTCAGAATCTCTTCGATTTCCTGGTGCAGTTTCTCCAGTCCTTTTTGAGTGTTGAGTTTTCCCACAAGCTTTTTAGCAAGCGTGGCTATCCTGAAAAAAGGTACCTCAACGCTGGAAAAAACATGCCAGATTATTTCTTCGGGTTTAGAAGGGGCCAACATAGAGTTCTCAAAATCTTGTTCAGTTACAGCGCCGCATCCCACCCAGAGGAAAAAGGTATCGTTCGAGCAGATGACGCACCAGCCCCAGTCTTCCGGGATAAGTTCTGCTTGAGAGTACCCCTTAACTTGTAATTTTTTACACAACCAACTACCAAGTTCTTTACCATAGCAGCCGGGGTTGGTCTCTTTGCCTTCATCAGATGTTATCGTGAACAAAGTCGATGTAAACCAGAAATCGTGACCCATCTTGGTTAACCCTTATTTCTTACTCTATTCCTAAGATGATATATTTCACTAATCATAGCAATATTTGCGAAATTACTTTTTGCTGTTTAAGAACCAGTCATAGATTGGTGGCGCATCATTGGCAACACCATATTGAAACTGATGCAGACTGTTGACTTCCCTATCTGTGGAGAGTGTATACTCTGACTGATTTTTAAAGGGATCGTATACCCTGCTCCAGGAATTGTGAGAGTTGCAGTCAAATAACGAGATCTTAATTCGGGGATTTAGCTCGTTATTGCCGCAGGAATAGGTGTTGTTTTCTCCATGGAGAATTTTTGCCCAATTGAGTATCTGATAGGCGCTTTTAACCGTCGGATCATAATCACAGGCAAAACTCCAAGATGGCGTATCTTTATAATTACAGGCTTTCGCGTTTGTGGCTATACCGCCACATATCTCTGCATTTGCAGTGACCCAGGTATTGGTATCCCCTCGCATTATTTTATCAACACCATAACCACCCATGGAAAGACCGGTAATATACACACGGTTTTGATCGATGCCCGTGTACACTGTTTTGACCTTATCATAGAGTCCTTTTATCAAGTTTGCCGACCAATCTCCCCCACTGGGAACTTGGGGTGCAATAATCACAAAGTCATAGTTCCACCAATCATCATTTACATGTTTAAGAGGACCGTGATTATCCACCTTATTTAAGTCATCACCCCTTTCTCCTGCTCCATGTAGAAAGATCAGCAGAGGAAAAGACTTACTGTGCGCATAACCTGGCGGTAAATACATCCTGAAATTATAACTATACTGAGAGATATCTTTGATATCCACAATCTGTCCGCTGCCACTTGCATCGCAGCTAAGACATGTTCCACCGCAGTCGATTCCGGTTTCACTCCCATTTTTTATGCCATCAACACAGGTTGGGCAAACTCCGCATCCACCGCCGCAATCGGTCCAATATTCCCCAAAATCCAGTATACTATTCGTACACATATTGGTACAGATATCAGTCGCAGCACAATCACTGTCAAGACAATCGATAAAACTATCTCGATCATTGTCCCTGCCATCTGAACATCGAGCATTACTATCTTCAGTGCTTTTGCTTAACAGGATGTGATAGGAACCCTGATGAGATGAGTTATTTTCTGCGAGTAATTGCTGGTGAAACAGGAAAACTCCAAAAACTGTAAAAATTAATATTACCGTAAATGACTTCATAATTCCCTCAATAACAAAAAAAACATCCCCGAAGCTCTTGCTATTCCTCCACAATCTACCCGACCGTGATAGATCTGTAAATCTATCATCTTGATATTTCATAGGTTGGTTTATAGAGGTGATGTTTTTAATAAGAATATAACGCGATCAGCAAAATGCTGTGATTGGCACACTTAAATGTCAAGGACAGGAATTACACTTTGGAATTATAAGTATCTACTTGTATTTTATCGTATTTATATTGGGTCTCATTTGCCTCAATCATGAAAAAGAATACAATTGAAGCTATGAATTTTCTTCTCTGACTGTCTTCAATATCTCTTGGGTATTCTCTATTCTACAAAATTCGCTATGCAGGCTTACCAAAGTTATTTGATGGATGACCTCAGCTGAATAGTGCTTTCCATCATGACCTAGACGATCAAATGTTGCTACAGCGTCTGCAACCAGGGTAATCCTAAAGTTAAGATTTGCAGCCATTCTGACGGTAGTTGAAACACAATGATCTGTCGTTAAACCGATAACCACCAAATCTTCAATACGTTGTTCACGCAGATAATCTTCAAGACTAGTTCCAATAAATGCACTATTCACCGATTTGGTAAACTGTTTTTCAGAAGGAAGTGGCTTGACCTCCTCTTTATACGCATTTCCAGGTAGCTCGGGACGAAGTGGTGATTGCGGTTCAATGGAGCAGTGTCGCACATGAATAACAGGCAAATCTTTTTTACGCCACTCGGAGAGCAATTTTGCCATATTAGATTCAGCATCAGGATTGTTTCTGTTGCCCCAATATGGTTCATCAAAACCCTTTTGAACGTCAATTATCATCAATGCAGCTTTCTTCATAATCTATGATTTATTCAGGTATTAAGATCTTAATTTCGCTCTATTGGCATGATTTGTAGTATACTTTTTCGAACTATGCCACATTTGAGATCATATGGATTTCTTCATTTAGGCAATGTCTATTCCCTCATACGAGAGACAATATGTAACTTTCTATCTTGAAGCGACCAATTATAAGCATATCATTACCAACAGATCTTGATATGTTTTTTGCAAAGGTGAGAAAAGATCCTCTTTTTTTTAAGATACAATTAATCATTTACATTTATGGAGAGATTATTGCGAATTCGTAGAGCTGATAAAATTGATATCACCGCTATTCTCGAACTTTATGCCCAACCTGAAATTGATAATGGCCAACTCTTATCTATTGAGAAAGCCGAGAAAATATTTGCGAGGATAGCCAGCTACCCAGACTATTCTCTTTATGTTGCCGAAATATCAGACACAATTGTTGGTAGTTTCGCCCTGCTGATAATGGATAATCTCGGTCATTTGGGAGCCCCATCAGCGATTGTTGAAGATTTTGTAGTAGCCCCATCAGTGCAGCGCAAAGGTATCGGTAGAAAAATGATGGAACATGCCGTAATTCTAGCCAGAAATTCAAGGTGTTATAAGCTCAGTTTATCTGCAAATCTAAAAAGGGAAAAAGCCCATGCCTTTTACACATCACTGGGTTTTACCAAGCATGGTTACAGTTTCTGCATAAAGCTAAAATTTTAAGGGTTTTACCTGTTATCATCATTTTTCTTGCTAAAAAAAGAATAACTTTTAATGTTACTTTACAAGTCGTGCTTATTTACTTTTTTTCTTGCCAGTAATTCGCAGATACAATAAATTGGAATAGGCATATTCTCTTATACTTACATTGATTTCCCACTGTTGATTCTGCTAAGCAAGTGTACTGATAAAATGAGCAAGAGGCCTATATCCACATAAGTTTAAAGGTGTAATCTTAAATTTCTTGAAATGGAGGATTGTATGAACGTGGTTTGCCTGGCTACTCGTATTTATCTGATTCTCCTCTTGTTCTGCCTGTTTGCCTGTGCAGGACCTGTAAAACATATGCGCCCTGTCTCAGAAGAGATGGCTGTCTCTGCTCCCGTTGATGGTAAATCTTTGATTGTTTTTATGCGGCCATCAAGTATTGGCTTTACCACTCAATCCAGTGTCCATTATCTGGAGAATTCAAATCCTGCCCTGATTGGTATCGTGGCCGCCAAGAAAAAGGTTTCCTTCGAAACAGAACCTGGAGAATACACCTTTATGGTTGCTGGTGAGGATGCAGACTTTCTCTCAGCCGAAGTACTTGCAAACAAAACATATTACATTCTTATTCAACCAAAGCTTGAAGTTTGGAGTACTCATTTTCATCTCCAGCCTATTCGCTTTAGTCAACTCGACAGTGAAGAATTTAATGACTGGCTGAGTAGTTGTGAGTGGGTAGAGAAAACTCCAGAATCAGAAAGCTGGGCCAAACGCCATCAACAGACAGTGATCGAAATATATGAAGCCCATTTTCCCGAATGGCAGGCTTATGACAAATCCAAACGTTTGGCACTCCTGCCAAGCGATGGTATTTAGTTGATGAACTGAAATAGTTCATCAATTTATTCAGTTTCAATAGCTTATGAATTATGGTGAGCTAATTAGGTAGTTGATAAATAGCTAGTTGCGTCCTAAAGACCACTCTTTATGAACAGAGTCTAAAATAATTGCAACAAATCAACATATTGATAGGGTTTTCGAACTACTCTCCCAGCTAACAGCCCACAGGCTCCACAACCAATTTTTATTTACTTCCACATTTAATTGCAGGAATTTCTTCAAGGCAGCTACCAAGGGATAGCTGCCAAACTAGCGTGCAACAATTCCACCTATGAATGAATGGGAAAACCGGCTTCATTCCACCCTTTGGGTCCGTCTTTTAAAGCATGAGTGTTGGTAAAACCTTGATCACCATATTTCACCGCAAGACCTGCGGCACTTCCTTCTGCAGGTCAACCGCAGTAGAAGACAATTTTTGTCTCACGGGATAAATCATCAACTCTAGATTTAAATTCTGATAAGGGAATTGCGCCATCAAGATTATTTGCTTTATATTTTGCATCATCGTCATAGGCACAAACCAGCAATGTCGATCCATCGACGACCCCAGCTCGTACATCTGCTGCATTTACTCTATTTGCTTCAGCCATATGAACACCTCTTTCGGTTCTCATTAACTTCATAACTATTAAATATATTGAGAGTATTAGATAAAATACTCCCATATGTATTACGCTGAATATTCAATTGTTGTTTTGCTTGGGCAGACAAACTATACGGTTGAGCTGCTTTATCTCAACTGATCAGCGTTATAGGGGAGAAGATAAGAAGAGAATGAACTTTCTCAATACATAAATAGTCTATCAGCGAGTCAGCAGTCGATAAATTTCTGTTAGCCTGGAGGGGAGCTGTTGAATGTCTTTAACAAATGCATAGTTTCCCCTGCCAAACATATATTCCAAGTAGTCATGGGATTCCTTGTCAATTGTTATACAGTAAGGATGGATTAGATTACCTCTGGCCTCTGCCAACGCCTTTCGCGTGTCTTCTATGGCATATCGTCCTTTATAGTCATCATAATCTTCAGGTTTTCCATCAGAGAGGATGAGCAGCAGCTTAGTTTTAGTGTCACACTTCTTAAAGTTATTGATCATATGCCGGATCGGGGGTCCCATACGGGTATATTCCTTAGGGCTGATAGCAGCCAGACGTTCTTTCACTTCAGGCGAATAAGCCTCCTGGATATCCTTGATTTTGTATACCTCCGAACGCATTCTCCGCATCCCCGAAAATCCATAGATGGCGTAGTTATCCCCTACAACTTCCATGGCTTCGCAAAGAATGACAAGTGCCTCTTTTATCGCTATACCAACCCATCCTTCTGTTGAATTTGACATGTCTACGAGGAAATACGTAGAAATGCTACGTTCATTGCGAATAAGCCTGATGAACAATTTCTCCGAAGGTGGTAACCCAGCCCGCTGATCTCCTAATGAATCCATCAGCGCATCTAAATCGAGATCATCGCCATGTCTTCTTCTCCTGACAAATCTTTCCTGGGTACGCATGAGTTCAAATTGTCGACGTATTTTTATCAGCACTCGTCGATGTGTTGCAAGTGTTCTTTCAATAAAATTAGATCTTACCCCTTTCAATGTTCGTTCGCGAAGTCCACACCAGTTTTTTCGATACCCATGCCTACGATAATCCCACTCATCATATGGAATAAACTTTTCTGTTAATTGAACACCTACTTCTCTTTCTCCCACACCTTTTGGCCTGCCCTGTCCGGCAATCCCAAAAGCTGCGGAAACGTAACCTTCAGGCATGGCACCTTGATCAGCCAGAATTTGGGCGATTAATTCCAAAATCTCATCGGGTAATTCCAGGCTTTCATTATCGATGATAATTGCTGAATTCGCAGATTTCTTTGTATATGTGCCATCATCCTCGACAAGTTGGATTTTTGCGCTATCAGCCTGCTCGGAACTCACTTGGATTTTTGCATCATCTGTTGGTGATACCTGTTTATTTATCAGAAAATCTGCAAGTACAGTCTCAAATTTCTTGCGATTCGCCGCAATTCGTAAATCCCGCAATCTTTCTGCCTCAACAAAGTCAAAACCATCCATGAATGGCCAGAAGGAGAACGACACACCTGAAGAAGCATGCATAGACACAATTGCATAGAGATTTCTATGGGACTGCTCAAATGATTCACAATCCCTGATCTTTTCCTGTTCTGTAAGCAACTTCTTTATATCAGGATCAATAGAATTCTCAGGTAGAACAATCGCCTGCAATAATCTTTCTAGCAAATTGACTGTTGGGTCTACTTTCTTTTCGCGCAATAAAAAGAGTTTTCTGCGTATATCTGCGGTCTCTCTCACCAGGCCAGGATATTCATATTTAAGAAATACCATAACCCTGTATAGCTCAATTAGTTGATAGGTATCCTTTGCCATCTGGACATGGTCAAATTGAGCAAAATATTCATCAGCAGTAAGCTGTGTGAGTTTTTCTTTATTTACATCAGTAGAAGATAAAGCGAACCTATGTCTGCCAAAACTTCCAAGAGTAATAAAGCCAGTCTGCAAGCCTATCAGCAATGTATAGGTTAAGAGATTCAGATTATGACTGGGGAAAAAATCTATATTTTCAGGGAGATAAATAGTTTCAGTATCGGTGTAAATTCGGGTTGATGATTGAAGGCTAAGCTGTAAACCGGATATGCCACGGGTATATGAAGTTAAACGGGCAATACTATTCTCAAAAGATGCAGAACTGGACTTTTCCTCAACTAGAAGGAGTGCGACATCACTTTCGGTCATGTATGCCCGTGCTTTTTTTAACCCACCCTCTTCATAATATGAAAGAATTCTCCTGAGCCACTCAGCCAAAGATTGATGACTGAAACGTCTGCCATTACGAGCACCTTCCTTAAGAAAGGAAAAAGATAGGCTATGGCTTATGGGCCAAATTGTGGGGACGGCCCGGAGAAGCATCAGCTGCTGTTCTTCATCAAGATCTTCCAAGTCGTAGAGGGCATCTTCAATATCCCATTCATTCGGCTCCGAGGGATATACCTGCACCTGGAATTGCTTGCGAAGATCTTGATAGTTCATCTTATACGGTATGAGAAAACAGCCATTTCCCCTTGAGTGTTTAAAACACAGCTCTTGCCATATCTTCAATTGACTCAATTAAATCATGGTCATCCGTCAGGCTTTCAATTATACCTGCCCGACATGCAGCACGAATATTTACCCCTGATTTAATAAGAAGAGCAGTCTGAATGAGAAGTCTGGTTGAGGCACCTTCGGGGAGACCTGATTCCTTCAAATTACGGGTCATATGTGCAAGTTTCACCAGTTTTTTGGCTAAATTATCGTTTATCTGACTTTCTTGCTCAATTATATTTCGCTCCATATCCTTCATCGGATAATCAAATGCTATTGAGACAAACCGTTGTCGAGTTGATATTTTGAGGTCCTTGACGACACTTTGATAACCAGGGTTATAGGACACTGCCAACATGAATGCAGCGGGGGCAGTAAGAATCTCGCCAAGTTTTTCAACTGGCAACTGACGTCTATCATCCCCTAAAGGATGAATCACAACTGTGGTATCTTTTCGCGCCTCGACAATCTCATCCAGATAACATATTGCCCCATGACGAACGGCAAGAGTAAGCGGTCCATCGGCCCAAATTGCTTCATTTCCTTTAACTAGATATCTGCCAACCAGATCTGCTGTTGACAGGTCGTCATGACAGGATACTGTTATTATTGGTAATTCCAGTTTCCACGCCAGATATTGCATAAACCTGGTCTTACCGCATCCCGTTGGACCTTTTAACAGCAGTGGCAACTGATTGTTATAGGCGGCAAGAGCTATTTCAATCTCATTACCCTGCTCAAGATAAAATGGTCTGTCGGTTATTACATGTTCTTCAATTCTTTTACTGATGAGTTTGTTCATAGCCTATCGAATAGAATTAGTGTATATAGAACAACTATATAGCAATAATTATTACTATCAACCTGTTGACCTACAAAAAACACCTTTGTTTCTTGAAATGTGCCTGCCCAAATCTTTTAGTGCCAGGGAGGTGAGCTAGAAGGCAGGTTAATTTTATGAGCTTAGATGGATTGTTAGAAGAGAATTGCAGTGTTTAGTCTACAAAAAGTATGCGAAACGCTGAAAAGATCATGAAAGATACGTATATGCACTGAGACACCTAGTCAACCTTATCGACTAGTTTGAAAGGTGCAATAAGGAGCTTGTTGAATTAAAGCGCTGGTATAATATCTATGCTGAAGTATAAACCTCATATGAGTCGCAAGATACGGCTATTGTTTGTCGGAACAGTTTGATGTCGTTTTTTCCCTGAAATATCCAGCTTTGTATAACAATCCAGCAAATCAAGAAGAAAGCTCAGGAGGAAATCTCATGGATGAACACTGTAAAGACATCACCATGATTGGGTATAACTGCGAAAGAGTTCTATAATTTCTTTGGTGATTGGGCCTGGACCTGAGGAAACGGGAGTCTCATCAATCTGCACAACAGGGACGACCTCTCTATTTGAAGATGTTATAAAAATCTCGGAAGAACTTGGTAACATATTTTTTGTAAATTCTTGTTTTTTCACTGTATATTTAGATTCTGCCAGTTTGACCACAACTTCCCTGGTTATACCTGGCAAGATTTCTTCTTCAGGGGTGATTATTTCCCCATCAACAACTGCAAATATATTAGACGTTGTTCCCTCTAGTAGCTGGTTACCATTATTTACATAAATTGATTCAATTGCACCTTGTTCTCTGGCACTTCTCAGAGCCATTATTGCTCTGATATAATCGGTGCTTTTAGAACCTGGTACATATCTGGTGATGTTGGATGTGATAATTTTCACCCCTTGACGATACCATTCAGTAGGATAGGCCTTTAGTGGCGAAGCCATTATTATGAGACGCGGCTGATCAAGAGGAGTAATAGAATCAAGGCTATCTCCACCAGTGATAATAATACGCAGGTTCGCTTCCTGAAATTGATTACGCGTTAACAATTCAGTTACAATTGTTGTAATTTCATGCAGCTCCCAGGGGCATTTGATAAAGAGTAGTGCCGCTGAATTTTTAAGTCGATGCAGATGTTCTTCTAAATGAAATGGTCTTCCATTATAGGTTCTTAGAAAGTCAAAAACAGCATAGCCCCGCAATATGGCCAAATCAGAAAGAGGGAGCTTTGCCTCTGACTCTTCTAAATATTCACCATCAACATAAAAAATAGCCATGATCATTCCCTGCATCATGAAATTCGAATCTCATGAGCGTTAAATTAAATATTTAGCAGCACAGGATAAATTTCTAATTACTATACGCCCAAAGCTACAACGCGCAAGAAAATTATCGACTGAAAAGAACATAATCTTTGCTCAAGTAATGGTCTACGGTGAAAATATTTAAAAAAAAAACAAACATCGTTTATAGGATTAAAAGTTACTTAATAATACGAACTATTCTTGACAATAAATTTGAGGAAGTGTAATGTGCATCTGCTACAATTAACTCTCTCATCTAGCTAAAGTTTACAGTTCTTTTTAACTTATTTTAGATTAACTATATAAACATTTGCTCACTTTAAAGTTCACATGTAGTTGAATTCATCCAGTGAGAAACACAACAATTTTCATTTGAAAGGAGGTCATAAATGGCATCGATTAAAGGAACCAAAACCGAACAGAATCTTCTCAAAGCTTTTGCCGGTGAATCTCAAGCACGAAATCGCTATACCTATGCTGCTTCTGTAGCAAAAAAAGAAGGGTATGTCCAAATTGCCAATATTTTTCTTGAAACTGCTGAAAATGAGAAAGAACACGCCAAACGCTTTTTTAAGTTTCTCGGGGGTGGTGCCGTCGAAATAACTGCAATGTATCCTGCAGGTACCATTGACACTACAATAGGAAATTTAAAGATGGCAGCAGCCGGCGAAAATGAGGAGCACACCATTCTTTATCCAGAATTTGCCCAAGTAGCAGAGGAGGAAGGTTTCCTTGAAGTTGCAGCATGTTTTAAAATGATTGCCGCAGTTGAATTAGAACATGAAGCCCGTTACAACAAACTTATAGCCAATATTGAAAATGGGGAAGTGTTCAAAAGGAGTAACACCAGCCGCTGGAAGTGCAGCAATTGCGGATTTGTTCATGAAGGTGAGGAAGCACCACAACTTTGCGCTGCCTGCATTCATGATCAAAAGTATTTTGAACTAAAAGAGACCAATTATTAATCGTTTTAGCAACTAATCATGCTAAGGGAAGATGCTGTTCGCATCTTCCCTTTATTCTTTGTCTTAACTTAGTTCCTCCCTGAGTTCATTAAACTTGCAGCTTAGCACTAAGGCATCATCCTCTATTGCTGTTTTCACCTTATACGGCAAAGATTTGAAGAGTCCAATCATTGCCTTGTTGCCTGGAACCGTGTAAGCCACCAACCCGGAAATACCATTACTGCGTGCTGCTTCTGCAAGTTTCCATAAAAAGATTTTACCTAGCCCTTTTCCCTGATATTCAGTACTGATGGAGAAAGCTACCTCGGCCATGTTGCTTTCAACCAAGAGCAAATATTCTCCCACACCAATCACTTCATCAAAACCTATCTCCCCAACCACCCCAATAAGTGTAAGATCTTTGATGTAATCAATGTGGGATTTGTTTTCCAGATCAGACCGGTTAAAACTTTTCTTATCATGAAAAAACCTTGAAACTACATCCTTTTTTTCCAGTTTATAATAGTGTTCCTGTATTCTACGCTCATCAACAGGTTTGGCAGGACGAATTGTTATCCTCTTGTCATCCCGGAGAATACTATCTTCCAGACCGACAGGATATACAGCTCGAACAGCCTCACCTAGATTTCTGTCCTTGCCAATTAACCCCATGTCTTTGGCTTCATCAAGCAGCTCATCACGAAAATCTGGATGAGAAATGGTAATCATAGCCATTACCCTTTCCTGCATACTCTTGCCAAAAAGATTGGCAATCCCATATTCAGTTGCAACCCAATGTACATCGCCCCGAGGAACAACTATGGGAACTCCTTCCGTTGCCGGTATAATTGTGCTTTTTTTCCCATCAGGTGTAGTGGACGGCAAAAAGATAATAGACCTGCCGCCTTTGGATCTTCGCGCTCCTCTAACAAAATCAGGGATTCCACTAACCCCGGCATAGAGCGTTTGCGCCGATGCTTCTGCTGTCACTTGTCCCATTAGATCTATTGACCTGGCAACATTCATAGAAACCATTCGATTATGCTGGGCAATGATAAACGGATCATTGACATAGTCGGACGGATAGAATTCTATGCCTGGGTTATCATGCAGAAATTCATAAAGATTATGTGTTCCTACTGCAGCAGAAGCAACTAATTTACCGTCATTAAAACCTTTTTTACGGTTATTTATAATACCCTTGGCATAGAGATGCATTGCATCTACAGTCAGATACTGGGAATGCAGACCAAGATCATTTTTATCGATGAGTGCTTGGACAGTCGCCTGGGAAGCAGCATCAAGACCAACCTGTAACGTTGAACCATCTTCAATAAGTCGTGAGATATTTTTACCAATCTGTGCTGCAATCTCTGAAGGGACAGGTGGTTCTATGACGAGAAGATCTTCATCGTGTTCCACAATTGCATCAACATCATTCACATGAATGAAGCTATGCCCCATAATTCGTGGCATCTTTGAGTTCACCTGAGCGATTACGTATCCCGCTGATTGAGCAGCTGCGTGGGTAACATCAACTGATACACCAAGACTCATCCAGCCAAAATCATCCGGTGGAGATACTTGAATGAGTGCCACATTAATCGGAAGTTTTCTGCTCTTAAAAAGCATGGGCACATCCGACATATTCATTGGTGTTATAAACCGCCTGTTTCTCGCCAGAGTATCAATAGTAGCAGAACCCAAATAAATGTTACGAATATTTAGACTGGCATCATGTGTTTTATCGGCTATTTCAGAAAGCGGTGCCGATTCCATACTCATCATACGAACAATCTCAAGACCAGAGAACTGCACTGCATTTTCGGCGAGGCATTGAACAAGTCTTTGAGGTTCACCACATGCCGAACCAATAAATACTCGTTGACCTTGTCTGATTTTTTTAATGGCGTTTTCTGCGCTATATCTTTTCTCCACATAGGAATCGGCCCAGTATTTATCATCTGCCATTTCGGATCTCCCGGTTATAAAATTTGAATTTCTAATTTGAAATTTTGAGGACGTCTATCGATATTTTTTTAGTTAATAAGGTAAGGTAATGATGAATTCAGTACCTACCCCTAATTTTGATTGCACATCAATATGCCCCCCATGCACATCAACTATAGTTTTAAATGCTAATGTAAGCCCCTGTCCTGTACCCTTCCCGACCTCTTTTGTTGTAAAGAAAGGGTCAAATATATTCTCCAAAATTGAATCAGGTATACCTATACCACTATCCTTAATGGATATGCGCACGTTATCACTGTAGTAGGCAGTGGTTATCGTTATTTTTCCTTTTTCAGGCGATTCAATTGAAGACTTTTCCGTGATCGCTTGTGCTGCATTCACTATCAGATTGAGGATAACCTGTTTAAATTGACCTGATATTAGTGGTACCTGGGGTAGCTTTTGATCCGCTGTGAAATCTATATTAGCGCAATTTTTCCACTCATTCCTCGATACCATCAGCGTGCTTTCAATTATTTTATTGATATCCTCCGGCTGCTTATCACTGCTGCCAGGATGAGAAAACTCTTTCATGGCTTGGACAATCAGGGATATACGTTCAAGTCCTTCAAGTGCACCCTCCACAGCTTTGGAGGTTTCTTTTGTGAGAAATTCAAGATCAATTTCCTCGCTAAATTCACGGATTTTGCCCACTTCGGTGGGGAAGAGCTTTTTCTTCTCAACAGTTTCTACCAATGTTTTATGAAGTCCATCCAGGTCGGCAAGATCTTGTAAAGCTTCTTCGAGAAATTTTGTATTATCACGGACATATTGAATTGGTGTATTAATTTCATGGGCAATGCCTGCTGCCAAAGTACCAATTGATTCGAGTTTGCTCACCTGCTGAAGCTGTCTCTCCATTTCAATCTCTTTGGTAACATCTCTTTTAACTCCAACAAAATTGATTATCTCGCCATTGGTATCTTTTATCGGTGTAATTGTGGTGTCAGCAGCACCTATTGTGCCATCTTTATTCCTGTTGCGAAAGCGTCCTTGCCAAATTTCCCCGCTCAGTATTGTTCTCCAGAATTGCTGATAAAATTCATCATCATGCAAACCACTTTTTAAAATGCTTGGCTTTTTTCCTTTGATTTCATCAGCAGTATACCCGGTTATCTTTGTAAATGATGGATTAACATAAATAATTCTGGCATCTGCATCGGTTATGATTATTGCTTCAGCGGCGTTCTCTATTGCTGCAATGAGGCGGCTCTGTTCCTTCTGTACTTTGTCTTTTATCTCTATTTCATCACTCAACTTCTTATTTAACTGTATCAATGCTGATGTCCTGTCAGCCACTAATTTCTCTAGTTCATTCTTATGTTTTTCCAGCTGATTTTGTACTTTCTGCAACTCTTCGGTTTGTCTTTTTTGCAAGAGGTTCTGGTAACCCATTGCTGAGATTTCATTGGCCATCAACCACAGAAAAGACAGTACTTTTGTAAATTTTTCCTCGGAGATTTTTGGCATAGCTTGCAGGGCAGTTGCCATTTTGTGTTCATTGGCATCAATTTCACGAGCATATTTTCGGATGCTTGTATCATCAACATCTCGAATATAATACTGGCCAATCAACCAATTAGCGATGTGCTTGCCATTGACAATGATTGGTGCCGCTGCATCGGTAAAGCCGCAGCTCATACATTTTTGATGTAAAGGGCGCATTGTCCTGGCTGCTTCTGCACCAAGAATTGCGGCAGACTTTTTACAGTTTGCAGCGCCTTTTGAGGATGCACGAATCATCTTACAGACATCAGAATGATTGCTGGGTTGAGTAATGGGTATACCAGCCAGATCCGTTATTGTGGAAGCCACCTGAGAGGCCTCAGCAAAAGAATCCTGAATTTGTTGTAATTTTTCTACAGCAACAAGATCTGTCAGCTTATAGTTATCGTCTTTACCACTTACATTGTCCACATTTACACCTGCATTCATCAACAAATTATTCCCTTAGTTTCAAAATGGCCATCTTTCAGCTAATGTAGTTTAGCACAAGTAAATGTGGATAAGCAAAACGCCGGAGGAATTCATTTTCAAATCAAAGTAAGTCTGTTCCTGCCATCGGCTTTGCTTCTGTAGAGGTTATTATCGGCCCGTTTTAATAAAGTTTCAATTGTATCCTGTTGAATTGCAACTGTTGCCCCAATTGAAATAGTCACCTGGAGCTTTTGCTTTTCATAGATAATATAGGACTGCTCAATCAAGCTACGATCTCTTTCTCCCAATATCTCAAGTTCCCTTTTCTGTACATTTCTGATCACCGCAATAAACTCTTCTCCACCCCACCGACCATATAAATCAAAAGGTCGCGAATTTTTCACAAATGTATTGGCGACGTAGCGCAACACATCATCGCCGACATCATGACCATAGGTATCGTTGAATTTCTTAAAAAAATCAATGTCCATGAATAGAATACCAAATGGAACACTATATCGTTCAAATTCTGACAATCTGCTCTCTAGCTCTTGTTCTACATACCTTCTATTGGCAAGATTTGTGAGGTTATCTAACAGTGCGAGTTTCTCGAGTTCTTTCACCCGCAGCTCGTTGCCTTCATGGCTGCTGACATCCGTAAAAATCTCGATCCCACCAATAACCTCTCCCTGATCATTGGTTAAGGGGCTCGTCCGAACTAAAACTGGTATACGATGGCCTAGCTTGTGGTGCATATATACAGTTGCTTCCCGTAATTCCTTATCAGCAATTGTAGCCTGCAATGGGCATCCTTCACGGCATAAATAATTGCCTTCACTATCGATATGCGTCAATACTGAATCTGCACAGGACTTTCCGATAACTTCCGCAGAACTATATCCAGATATTCTCTCCGCAGCTTTGTTCCAATAGGTAATTTTCCTGTTCTTGTCAACAAAATAGAGGCCATCATGAAGATTATTGAGGATACTTAAATACTCATTTTTATTAAGCTGATTTATGTCATTCATGCACAATTCCCTGGGTATTTCAATTGCAAGAATATCAGTTTTACGAACCGTATTCTGAAGGTGGCATATAGATATTGATAGTAAACTCTATAGAATACTATATAACCATTGTTTTTAGTGTATTAAGATTAGGCTATGAATGTAAACTAAATGTCAAACCGCAGTTAATATTTAGAATAAAAAACAAACTCTGCCAGGCTTATTAATCATTGTGTTTACATTTCACTTTTGCAAAATGTGGTTCAACTGTCTTGCGCAATGTCTTAGAATAAAAAAAGGAATTATTATTCGTGTTTCTATTGATATTTTCAGGCAATGTGCTATTGCCTATACTATAATTTGTACCTCATTCAGAGCCGGTATTATCAAATTTTCTAGTTCATATATTCGGGTGTGGAGATTTATAATGGAGAGACATAAACCGCATTGTACGTATTTTTTAGTTTTGACTTCTTCCTTAATTATATTCTGTGTTTTCAATATCGTTTTATTTACCAATAATGTATTTGCGCAAACCTTGTATATTAAACCCAGTGCTGAAATTCCATTGCGTCGAGGGCAGGGAACAGATTACCGAATACTTGCAATCGTTGCAGACGGTACCGCTGTTACGGTAACAGAAGAGAATGAATCTTGGGCTAAGGTAACCACCGAGGAAGGAAAGGAAGGTTGGATATTAAAGAGATATCTGACAAAAGACAAACCATTACAGGTCGTTGTTGAATCACTGCAAAAAGAAAATGCTAGTCTTACTGCAGATCTAACCCTACTTCAGACAAAAAATGGGGAACTCAAAGAATTTAACACCGCACTGCAAAATACACTGGACAATAACAACAAGGAACTTGAATCAACCACCGGCAAATACCAGAAACTTATGGAAGATACTGCTGATGTTATTGCCATTAAGCAGAATCTTGACCAAAGCAAACAGACTATCACCAAACTCCAGCAGGATCTAGGCTCTATTGCTGCTGAAAACAAGAGGCTAAAAGCAAGTCAAAATATTAGATGGTTTCTTGCTGGTGGCGGTACCCTCATTTTTGGTTGTATTGTCGGAATGATCCTTTCGAAATCAAAGAAACGAAAATCTTCACTCTACTAGATTCACGCCCGCCAACTCACAGTTATCTCTTGCTGCTGAAAAAACCGGTTTGCACAAACCCGGATTTTGCCAGAGCCTGAAAGGTGAACAATGTTGTCAATAGAGGACAAGACACTCTATAGCGCCAGAAATTGCCTTTACAGGATAAAGTCTCTACCAGCACTCTGACCACAAGCTCCTTGCGACAGCTGTCAAACAATCCTAAATAACCTGGTTAGTTACAATAACCTGACGAAAGTTTAATTTACCTGGAGATATATACTGAGAAGTCCCTGCACCTCTAAAACCTAACCTATTGCATTACGAACTGTTGTCAATAAGTCGATTGAGGTTACAGGCTTACGCAAATAAGCATTTATTCCAATTGCGGCTGCATCCTTTTCAGAAAAAGCATCACTATAGCCCGTACAAATTATTATCGGTATGTCTGGGCGTTTATCTTGAATTTTCTTTGCAATTTCATCCCCACACATGTCTGGCATGCTCATATCAGTTATAACGAGGTCATAGTCGAACGGCGATTGATTAAATTCATTTAAAGCTGAAGGAGAATCCTCAAATTTAGCAACTTGATACCCTTTATTTACCAATATCTGCTCATAGAGTTTAAGCACTGGTGCCTCATCATCGACAAGCATTATATTCTCCTGTCCGGTAAGAGTTGGATTTACTGCTTTGGACGTAATTTGAGGCTTTTCTAGTGCAGATGATGCAGGCAGGAATATATCAACACAAGTACCTTCACCAATTTTACTTTCTACATCTATGTGACCATTCATCTCCTTAATGAGAGCATAGGCAACAGACAACCCAAGGCCGCTACTATTCTCCTTGGTCGTAAAGTAAGGGCTAAATATTTTTTCCAATACTTCCTGGTCCATCCCCCTACCTGTATCACATATTTGTAAATGTACGTAGCTCTGCCTTATGGTACCTTTAAAATCGTACCCTTCTTTTTCTTCAAGAAGAAGTGTTAGAGTACCACCTTTATCGGACATTGCCTGGTGAGCATTGCCAACAATATTCATTATGATCTGATGGAGTTGTGCTGGTACAGCTAAGACTCTGCCGCACTGCTCTTCCAGATTATGTTGTATCTCAATGCTGTGAGGCAAAATTGCTCGGTTCAAATTGATGGATTCTTTAACCACCGCATAAATATCAACTTCTTCTTTTTCGCTAGGCTGAGAGGTACTTAATGTAAGAATTTGATTAATCAATTCTTTAGCTCGAATAGCACCATCAAGTATCTCGGTGATTTTCTCGTGTTTTTCCCTATCCTGTCGAAGTTCTTCCTCCAATATTTCAGAATAACCAAGTATTGGAGCAAGTATGTTGTTAAAATCATTGGCGATACCACTTGCCATGGTACCTAGTGCTTCTTGGCGATGCATGTGGTTAAGCATGTTCTCGATTTTCTGTGTATGGGTTATATCGCGCACGAAACTGAGTACTGCCGGTTGGTCTCGCCAATTAAATTCAATTGCATTGCTCTGTATCCAAAGAGTTTCACCTGATTTGTTGATTGCCCGAAAACTATGGGTTGTAGGAACATTTTCACCCTCAATGCGTTTATCATAGCGAGTTTTTGCTGCACGTCTATCCTCTGGATGAATAAGGTTTACAAAAGGAGTCAATAATAGCTCTTCACGTGAATACCCTGTCACCTCAATGGCTTTCTTATTCACAAATCGAATCACCTCATCCTGCAAAATGAAAATACCGTCACCTGCATTTTCTACCAGCAATCTGTATTTAGCCTCACTCTGTTGTAAAGAGATAAATACATTTTTCTTTTCAGTGATATCAACCATCGTAGCCAGATCGGCAGTAGCACCTCCATAAGGAACTGGACGGGAATACATGGAAATCCATTTTTCCTTACCACTCTTGGTGATAAGCCGCCAATCGTAGCTTGCTTCAAAATCATTACTACCTTGTTGTTTTTTCTCTGCCTGCTCGAGCATATGTTCCCTATCTTCGGGATGTACTCGTGTTAAAAATGCTTTAGGATCCCAAGTGAGCATTTCTTCAACAGTGTATTCAGTGATGTCGGCCCATGCCTTATTGGCATAAACTATTCTATTATCACTCAGGATTACAATCCCCAGCAGCGATTGCTCTGAAATCAAGCGAAACATAGCTTCATTTTGCTCGAGTGAATCTGCTGCTTTTTTTCGTTGGGTAACTTCTGAGGTTAGTTTTTTATTGAGTTCTACCAACTCGGCTGTACGTTCCCGCACCCTATTCTCTAGAGCTGAATGAGAATTCTGTAATTTTTCCCGGTATTTTACTCTTTCACTAATATCTCTAGCTATAATAAGCAGACCGCCGGATTCACAGCCATTACTGGTGCTGCTTGACACTGAAAGACTTACTGGAATCTGCTCCCCATCACTGGCAATAAGAGTGCAGTCTTTATCTGTAACTTCCCTTGTGGCTAAGATACCCTCGGCATCATAGGTAATGCCATTCTCAGCGGGAAGAATGTTTTCCAGATTTACACCTTTTGTATCCTCTATCAGGCTTTTTAACAGGCTTAACCCGGCTGAATTAATAGTGTTAATCTGTCCGTTGGAATCAACCAAAATAACCACATCTGACATGTTTGAGAGAATTTCGTTGGTTGCCACTGTTGGATTAACTACGAAGAGGTCAAATTTCGTAATTGCAAAAACCAGCCCACCAAGCCATATCAACCCGAGATTTTGAGCTAAATCGGGAAGTTCCCATTGCAATATTGGAGCAACATAATTTGTACCATACCCGATAATAACCCCAGCCAAAATGCACATTCCAATAATCCGGCACTGTATTCTTTTACTCCTGCTCGTTGATGTCATGCTGTAAAGAAGACATACACCTGCCGAGACTACATTTGTCAAAAAGATATAGCCTAATAACAGGAAGGAAAAAAAACCATATTGCCATGACAGCCCCCAGCCAAAAGAGCGTGGAACATAGTCCATCAGCCTGCCGTCGTACCATTGCAATGCAATTGATAACACTGGTATAGCGAAGAGAGACAACCATACAGCTTTATTCTTCAAAAGCCTGTTCTTTCCGGTTAAGGCAAATGTGAAAAGGAGTATAAATGTACTAAATGACCAGGCGCCAAGGACAACAAATTTTTGAATAAAAGATACCAGAGAAAATGGTACACCTGGAAAATGACTGACAACTTTTCCTAAGCACCAAACAAAAAAGCATAACAACACCATAGCACAAAGTTGATTAGCTGATGCTTTAGGATTTTTAATAAGAATGTAGCCTATCAGGACACTATAGAGTATCGCACAGATAGCATGGAAGAGTGGAAGTATTGGAAGTGTTTGCTCAAAAACAACCATACTAAATCATCATTGAGCCCACTTGCAAAAAGAGCGGACATAGTACATTGTGACAGAATAGATCATTAACTCAACCCCCTTGGTATACTAAAAAACCATCCAAAGCTACTCTATTTATCCTTTATCGGCAAGTGAATTAATAAGTGTTAGCATTTTCAGTCATAACCTTCTGCTTTAGCTTAATTTATCATCAGATTAACGCCAGATCATATCAGATAAATATTTTGATTGTATCATGAAGAACATTGAATAAATTACATATCACATTACAATAGCGAATGAACTATTTTCCGTCACAATTGATGTTTGATAAAGCTCCGCCTTAAAAATAGTAGAGAGCTGCGAACCCAACTAATGGAGGCACAATGAAACAGGTACTTATTGCATATGTCAGCAGATCTGGAAATACAGAAAAGATGGCAAACTATATCGCAGAGGGAGTTCGATTCGCTGGTAAAAAAGCTACATTGGCAAAGGTTGCATCAATCAAAACTGAAAATGATATCTCAGGTTACGATGGATACATTTTTGGTTGTCCCACCTACCATAAAGACATGACAACCGGAATGAAGAATTTCCTCTTTATGGCAGAAAAAGCTAACCTGATTGGCAAGATGGCTGGTGCTTTTGGTTCACATACCCATAGTGGAGAGTCCGCCCCTATGATTTTTGATACCATGCAACATGTTTTCAAAATGGATACTATTGAACTCGGACCATTGAACCTTACAGAAGCAATGTTAGAAACCGATGAAGGCCTAAAAGCCTGTCAAGATTATGGTAAAGCTCTTGGGGAAAAGTTCAAGTAGATGAGAAACGAAATTCACTGATCACAATTAATCATTTATTTCTCGGAAAAGCTTCTGTAAGCCATAGGCTTAAGCGGCTTTTCCTCTAAATCGGATCGCCTGCCACCTGGCCCGGAAATTATTATATCTCATTTCCCTTCTCTTAGGTTTTAATAGCCTTATTAGCTGAACTACCTTTCACTTAAAGCAAGCCTGATACCAAGAGCTATAAAGATCGTCCCTGTGATTTTGTGCATTGAGCAGGCAATGCGGCTTTTTGCAGATATTTTTGCGGAAATTTCTGCAGCAAAAACCACGAGTACTACCCCCCAGATTGTACCAGTTGTTATAAAAGTTCCCCCGAGTATGAGAAAAGACAGCATAGAACTCTGACTCCCAGTAGATATGAATTGAGGGAGAAATGCCAGAAAGAAAAGTGCTACTTTCGGGTTGAGCACATTGGTCAATATCCCTGACATATAGATTTCTCTGTTAGATGCTAATCGAGTTGCAGTTGCACCTTGCTCAGATTGAACACCTTTTTGAAAGAAAGCTTTAATACCAAGATAGATCAGATACACAGCTCCAGCATACTTTACCAGAATAAAAGCAGTGGCCGAACTTAGGATAATTACAGAAAGACCACATGCTGCTGCCACTGTGTGTACAATTGCGCCGGTGGATATACCCAATGCCGAAAGTATTCCTGCTTTCTTGCCAAGGGAAATTGTTCTGGCAAGTACATACATGGTATCTGAGCCAGGTGTTAGGTTGAGTAATATGCCAGCAATTAGAAATGCAGGAAAATTAATAATACCAAGTTGCTCCATCATATCTATAACTCCAGTACCATATCAATATGTGATATTCCATCCTCGTCATAGGGTATTCCCCTAACGCTAAAGCCTATATCAGCATAAAAATCCTCGAGATACACTTGAGCTGATATTCTTATTGTTGTGGCGGAAAACTCATCCTGGCATTTTCTAATTGCCATTTTAACAGCCTGTTGGGCAAAACCTCGTTTTCGATAGCCCTGCACGGTAAGAACACGGCCAATTGATGGTTCAGTAAAACGACTTCTTGGAAAACTTACCCTGGTATAAGCAACAATATTTCCATTGGCTGTCCTGCCAGTGAGGTGAAATGAATGCTGATCATACTCATCAGCGTCTAAGTACACACACTGTTGCTCAAGTATAAATACCTGCTGCCTAACTGCCATGATCTGGTGCAATTCTGGTCCTGAAATCTCATCAAATTTTTGCCATTTCCAGCTGATTTTACTCATTTATCCTGTCAGTTTTCATAGTTCCAAATAGAGTATCCACCATTATTTCTCTCAAGCTATGGTGATGAAGATAGAATAATAATCAAGAAATTCAATGTATATTACATACTGATAAACGATCATAAACTGCGTTTGAATGAAGAATTGACCTTTAGATCCTTAGGTTTTCATAGACAAAATCAAGCGGAGACAAAAACATATGCCTCTTGTAAACGGTATGTCAGATAATCGATGAGATTATTCTCATTATCCGCCACATCAAAGCAAAAAGCATCTTCTCCTAGAAGCCCACCAGGAACAAAATCTCCCAGCTCCTCTGGATCTGTTATCATTTCTGCATAAAAACAGATTGATAACCACCTCGGTTCGCCCTCAATAACATCTATCATG
>CAZWVC010000008.1:0-33505 GCA_964637245.1 uncultured Desulfocapsaceae bacterium | reverse complement strand
TTTTTTGTTTGGTATTTATGTCCATTTTACGTTGTTTTTTTAGGTTTTGAATAAAGATAATATTAGAAAATGACTTTATACTATTTAGCTTTCCGTTTAACGCCTAAATACACCTTTCTTTTGGAAAAGTTAGTTTTCACTAACCAGTGTTACGCTAAAACAAAGGGCACAAAACAAAGGGGACACAAAAGAAAGCACAAAAGAAAGGGGACAGATCTATTTTACAGCCTTTCTTGGCCTACCAGGTCCGCGATTTGACAATCGAATACTATATTTCTTTTCAAGTTTTTCCCTAAAGCGATTGCCACCTGTGACTTGACTCCGTTGAATGGAGTCGCGAATAAGTTTCAGCTCTTCGTCAGGTATAGTTTCAAAAACATATTCTTGGTAAGCCTTTCGCCGATCTGCGGCAGAATTACCAAGTGCCTTGTAAATCTGGTCATAGTCCACCACAGGGTCAGAAACACCTTCTGCTTTTTTAGCAAAGCTTGACCACTGGTAATCCGATGGCTTTTCGGCCATTCCGGCACGCACGGGATTCAGCTCTATATACCTTGAACAGGAAAGCAAATACTCCTTTGTCGAAATAATGCTTGATTTGAACCTCCCTTCCCATAGACTACCTGAACGTTTCTCAAGCTTGTTGATATACCGTGTCTGTCTACCTGCAACACGCTTCATAAGCAGTGATAAAGACTCCGGGTTGTCCCCAGGGTCAACAATGAGATGAACATGATTTGTCATCAAACAGTAAGCATATATCCTGCAGCCAAACTCCTTTTTTAAGAGAATTAGATTCTCACGGTAATATTCAAAATCATCATCTGAGGCAAACACAACCTGGCGGTTATGCCCTCTCTGCATGATATGATGCGGTGTATTTGGAAGAATTACTCTTGCTTGACGTGGCATAACAACTCAAAGCTACCGCAAAATCACCCCCAAAAGCAAGGAAAATATATCTGTCCCCTTTTTTGGTGTGTCCCCTTTTTTGGTCCCCTTTTTTGCATTTGTTCCCTTTTTTGCATTTTTGCATCCTCTATCGTTGTAACTTCTCGTGGTTGCATAGGGTTGGTCTCGTTGAGTGGGATTACTTAAATGTAAAGATCGTGGTGGATTCACATGAGTGTAAACTGCTACTTACAGGGCTTTTGGCTTTTAAATTATAATCTGATTACCCTATCATTTCCAATTTAGCAGAGTTGCAAAGTACAATTGTTACTCAGGAGGTGCATCAACAGGTCCAGTTGTTAGCAATGGCGCAGCGTCAATTTGTTTTGCATCCATCATAGAAACAATTCTCTGAAGAGAACTCAAAATCATCGATTGCTCCCATTCTTCTAGTTCATGAAATGTGTTAACAAATGATTCCTGAAGCTGTGAAGGGGCTTTCTCCAAAAGACGTATACAATCTTCTGTAACATTAACAATCACTCTCCTTCTATCATTGTCACTTCTTGTTCTTTCCACCAAACCTTTTTTTTCGAGTCTCTCAAGAATTCCTGTGACTGTTGCCTGACTAAGGCTGATAGCTTTTGCCAGCTCCCCAGTTGAAATATTACCCTGTCGACTGAGTTCCTGTAATATGGCAAGCTGCGGTCCTGTAAGGCCAACCTGCCGGACAAGATATCGTGAATGGATATCAATCATCTGAATAATTTTACGCAGATTAATTAAAACTTCATCAGTAACTCGTTTCTCGACTGGACTAACACTCATATTTCAATATTACACCTCTAGGCATTTTTAGTTTTTCTGCACAGTTCGTACATCTCTATCAGTGTATTGCCATTTCGCTGAATCAGCAATAAATTTCAATTTATGCTATGAAGAAACTCGCACCTATTTACATCTAAATAGATTTCCTGTCATATTTCTTCCTCACGAAGAGTCCTATACAAATGACAAAAATACACCATCTTATCCAGCAAGTACATTTATTTTGTTCACATCAATAATAACTATAAAATAGTGAGGTTAGTGTTGACATTTGTTTTGTTTTCAAACTATATTATTCATTTAATTTAGATGACCACTACTGCTACACGTCTTCATTGTCTCTTATATTGAAGGTTTTTATCAATTACAAGCATGATTAAAATACTACCTAAATAATTTAGTGTTATAAATTTATCTATTCTAACCTTTAACCAGCTTTACAATACTGACAACTTTTTCATGGCATGAAAAAAAGCTATTAGGAGGAAGTGATGAAATCAGACCAAAAAACTCACCCAGTACTTCACAATCTGAAAAGAGAATTGCAAAATGGCGATATATCCCGGCGTGAATTTTTACGATTCGCATCTTTGCTGGGAATATCGGCCGTTGCTGCTAGTTCCATGATAGGACTGCCAATTCCAAGATTTGCAATGGCCAGCGGCATTAAAAGAGGCGGTGTCTTGAGGGTGGCTCAGCAAATTCAGAAAATAGATCATCCCGCTCGTTTCTCCTGGCTTATGCCAGCTAATTCGATGCGCCAGGTATTTGAGTATATGACACTTACCGATGAAAACAATATAACCCATCCATATCTTTGTGAAAGCTGGTCTGCAAGTGATGACCTTAAAACATGGACATTCAATGTTAGAAAAGGTGTAAAGTTTAACAACGGAGATACATTTACAGCAGATGACTGCATATTCACCATAAATCAGTGGCTTGACAAGGAGGTAAAATCATCATTACTTGGTTTAGTTGGCTCTTACCTCGACCCAACAGGTATTGAGAAAACTGGTGACTATCAATTCAAACTCAACCTCAAAAGGGCTGAAATAGCAATTCCTGAGCACTTCTTTCAATACACTTCCCAGGTTCTCAATCATAGAACATTTGAGGGAGATATGAAGAAGGCACCACATGGCACAGGCCCGTTCACCATAGAGACATACAAGGAAGGAGAGATTTGCGTACTTAAGGCTAGAAAAGACTACTGGCAGAAAGGTTTCGACGGTAAACCACTTCCTTACATTGATGAAGTTCGCTTTATAGATATGGGAGGAGAGCTTGCTCCTCAGATAGCAGCTCTCAAGTCAGGAGAGATAGATCTCATTGATGCGGCAGACAACCCCGGTCCACAGATAATGAAAGCTGTCAAATCTGATAAACACGTTGAAGTTATGCCTGTTGCTACAGCAACCGTTCGAATACTGCGTATGCGAGTAGACAAAAAACCATGGGATGACAATCGCGTGCGGATGGCTTTAAAGCTTTGCCAGAACAGAGAGAAAATTCTGGCCCTTGCTTATCAGGGTGAAGGCGTGGAAGGACAGGATGTCCATGTATATCCCAAGCATCCAGAATATTGTGAGATGGAAACACCAGCCTATCAGCCGGAAAAAGCTAAACAGCTTCTCAAGGAAGCAGGCTTTTCAGATGGAATAGATGTGAACCTTGCTGTAGGCTCAGAGTGGAGTGATGTCGTGCGATATGCTGAAGTTTTGAAAGAGGATGCTGCACCGGGTGGAATTCGAATAAATATCCAGACAATGCCAACGAGTCAATATTGGGAAAAATGGACAGAAGTTGACCTCGGGATAACCCCTTGGACTCACAGGCCATTGGGAACAATGGTGCCAAATTTAGCCTATGTGGCAGATGACAAAGGTGAGCCGGTACCATGGAATGAAACTCGCTGGGTAGACAAGGAGTTCAGCGAACTGCTCGATAAAGCCAGTGGTACCCTTGATATTAAGAAAAGAAAACAGTTCTTCTGTCAACTGCAGAAAATCCAACAGGATCGCGGCCCCATTGGGGTTGCCTACTGGATGAATACCTGGATGTGTGCAAACAAAAAGCTTAAAAACGTCAAAGCACATCCAAATCTGCACATTTTTCTTAGCGAAGCCTGGTTAGAAGGATGAACATTTAAACAATAATTCTGAGAGGTTAGATGCGTAACCTACCTGATCATCTCTGTTAGTATCTTCCAAACTGATGCAATCAACTGGTTCAGTTAAAACAGAATCCAGTTGATTGCCAGAAATAATCTTACTTGTTGTACAATTATCTTGTATGGGAAAATTTATTGTCAGACGGTTGTTTTTTTTGATCATTACAATGTTGCTCGTCTCCATGGCTGTTTTTGTTATAACTGAGGCTTCACCAGGTAATGTAGCTCGCAACATTCTTGGAGCCTTTGTGACACCAGAGCAGGAGGAGTCCTTTCTAGCCCAGCTTGGCATGGACAAACCGATCTGGCAAAGATACCTTCATTGGCTTGTCGGCTCAGACTTGCAGGCAAGCCGAAAGGTTGGATTACCGCTTATGCGTGTAAAAACAGAAAGAGGTTTTGTTGAATGGTGGGCAAAAGACAGGGATGGCAGACTTATCAGATGGCAACTTGAAGGCGATGACCTTATAGCCGAAAGTAAATCGGATGATGGAGAAATTGTTAAGCAAGAAGACAATAAACGATGGCGGTTAGATGACAACGGTATCTCATATTTCTGGGGTGTTGATAAATCCAACCATGTTGTTCGCTGGGAGAAAGGCAAAAACAACAAAGTATGGACATTTTTCATGGGGTCTGGCTGGAAAGAAACCAGCGGAGGTCCAGTTGAGTATATACCTCTGAAAAAAGGCTTTATTAGAGGAGATCCCGGTGAGTCTCTGCGCACTGGACGACCGGTTGGAGATTCTATTTTCATACGGTTACGGAATTCACTTGTCCTTGCTGGTATTGCCTTCGCAATTGTTATGCCGCTTGCGCTATTGCTTGGGATACTTGCTGGTTTAAAGGAGGGATCTGTTCAGGATAGGGTATTGTCAGTTGGAGGTATGATTTTTTCTGTCATCCCTGAATTTGCAACTGGAATCTTCCTCATTCTTATATTTTCCGTTTGGTTAAATCTTGTCCCTGGTGCGACTGTTTTTGGTGAAATGGCACCTTGGCAACGATTAGATATGCTCATCCTACCGGTTTTAACATTAACCCTTGTAGAACTTGGTTATGTTTTACGCATAACCAGGGCCAGTATGGTGGAAGTGATGCGCTCCCCGTATATTCGAACAGCCTATCTAAAAGGACTGTCATACCGCCGTATCATCTTCAAGCATGCCATTCGTAATGCCCTGATGGCCCCAATTACCGTGATAATGCTCCATGTAAACTGGTTGATGGGTGGAATTGTTATTGTGGAGGTTGTCTTTGGCTATCCCGGGTTAGGTAAATATCTTCTCGACTCAGCGTTGAATAAAGACATTAATGCCCTGGAAAGCGGAGCAATGATTTTGGTCATTTTAGCCGTAGGAACGCAGCTCATTGCTGACATAATATATACATTTTTAAACCCGAGAATCCGTTACACTTGAGCAACCAAATACAAAACTCTTACAATACGATGGACGAAACCCGGCAGCAAAATACTGACATTCAAGAAACAGCACCAATTCCTCCACCAGAACCAAAGGTGAATTATGGCCACCGTGACCATGTTCTCATTAGAATCTTGAGAAAAGTACGTGGGGGGCTGACATTACTCTTTTCATCTAAAATTGCGACAATTGGCCTTGCAATTGTAATGTTCTGGGTAGCTGTAGCAATCTTTGCACCATTGCTTACCCCCTACACTCCTTTTGAACAGGATTGGAAATCACCCAACCAAGGCCCTTCAGCAAGTCATATTCTAGGTACAGATGAACTTGGAAGAGATCTGTGGACAAGACTGATCTATGGAGCTCGAGTTGTTCTTGTAATTCTACCGGTTAGTGAGAATCTCTGGCTTCCGGGAGGAACAGCTCTTTGGGGAGTGTTTGTCGCATTATTGGCCGGAACCACCTTAGGACTTATCAGCGGTTATCATGGTGGTTGGCTTGATGAAGTGGTCATGCGGTTGCTGGATGCGATGATGGCAATACCCATAATTCTTCTATTTCTCATAATAATGGCTACCATGGGCGCATCTGCCGTAAATGTTGTTATTGCCATAACTATTGTAGGAACCCCCGGGATCGCACGACTTGTCAGAAGCCTTACGCTGGATATCCGCACAAGAGAGTATATTAAGGCAGCAGAAACCCGAGGCGAAAGCTCGTGGTATATTATGTTTGTTGAAATTTTACCCAATGCTAGGGGGCCAATCATTGTGGATGCGATGCTCCGTGTAGGCTATGCAATTTTTGCCATGGGTACACTCGGTTTTCTTGGATTGGGAATGCCCCCTCCATCACCAGATTGGGGTTCCATGGTGGCCAAGGGAAGAGAGTTTATTCTCGAAGGCAGTTTTTGGGCGGCCCTATGGCCTTCTCTTGCAATTGCTTCCCTTGTAGTCGGCCTCAATTTGCTCGCTGACGGCCTGAGAGAAGAGAGCATGCGGTATCAGTAATAATTAGAACCTTTTGCAATCTGGTTTTTTAATGGATAGAAAGAACAGCGAAACAGTCTTGGAAGTAAGCAATCTCAGCATTGCTTATGAAACCAGAACGGGCGACATTGATGCCGTCAGGGATATCACCTTTCAGGTTAGCAAAGGAGAGACCCTAGGTCTGGTTGGTGAATCAGGATGCGGCAAGAGTACAATAGCGTTTGGTTTAATCAATTTTCTTGGTGCCAATGGAAAAATAACCAACGGTGAAGTTCGTTTTCAAGGAAAAAATCTGCTAGGACACTCGCAAAAAGAGCTGAACAGAATTCGCGGCAACGCGATATCGATGGTATACCAGGATCCGATGCAGGCTCTCAACCCTTCGGTTCGCCTTGGTGACCAACTGATAGAAGTATTAACCTGTCACAAAAACATTAGCATACAAGATGCTTACGGAAAGTGTCTTGAAATGCTTAAAAAAGTCAGAATGCCTGACCCTGAGTCCGTTATGGAGAGATACACTCACCAGATTTCAGGTGGGCAGCAGCAGAGAATTGTCATCGCTATGGCCATGCTTAATAATCCTGCTCTGCTGATAATGGATGAACCTACAACCGCGTTGGATGTTACGGTTGAAGCTGCGGTTCTTGATCTGCTTGGTGAGCTTAAAGATGAATACGACACGGCAAATATTTTTATTACACACAACCTGGGCGTCGTAGCCAGGGTGTGTGACAACCTGTGTGTAATGTATGCCGGTGAACTTGTAGAAAGAGGTTCAGTGTCGGATGTTTTTAATAATCCGTCACATCCCTACACCTTGGGACTGCTTTCATGCGTTCCCCGCCTTGGTGAGAGTAAAGCTGAATCCATGCTTCGTCCCATAAAAGGCCGTGTTCCACCTCCGGCATCCCGCCCACAGCATAAATGCATCTTCGCTCCTCGTTGTAGATTTGCTACCGAAAAGTGCATAGAGATGCGACCTCAGATGACAGAAACCTCTGCCAATCACTATTCCAGATGCTTTTATGCTGATAAACTATCCGGCAAATCAGGAAGAGTTGAAAAAGCATCATCCCCTGGGATATCAGCAACTCATACCGAAGACATTGGTTCTGCAAAAAAGTCCCCTTTGCTCAGCTTTGATGGCATGAAGGTATACTATCCTCACGAGTCAAAAAGCATGAAAAGCCTCCTTGGGTTAGGTAAAAAGAGCTTTGTAAAAGCTGTTGATAACGTCAGCGTCATGTTAAACAAAGGCAAGACCCTTGGCATTGTTGGTGAGTCGGGCTGTGGGAAATCAACGCTAGTCAAGGGGCTTATTGGTTTGGAACAGATTACTGACGGTGATATTGAATTTCTTGGCATCGATATCTCAGAACCAGTTGCAACCAGGGAAACCTCTCTCATCCAAGAGATGCAAATGGTCTTCCAGAATCCCGATTCAACCCTCAATCCATCCTATTCCATTGGCAGGCAAATAGGCAGGCCTATCAAGAAGTTTAACATCGTACCGAAGAACAAGGTAAAAGATGAAGTTTTTCGCCTGTTGAAATCTGTCCGGCTGAGTCCGACCTATTATGATCGGCTGCCTCGTCAGCTCAGCGGAGGAGAAAAACAGCGAGTCGGCATCGCAAGAGCACTAGCTAGTCGCCCGGATCTAATAATATGTGATGAGCCAGTTTCTGCCCTTGATGTCTCTGTGCAGGCAGCCGTGGTCAATTTGCTTCTGGACATTCAGGATACTTTTAATACTACGATGATTTTTATCGCTCATGATTTAAGCGTAGTGCGCTTTTTCTCTGATGAAATAGCTGTTATGTATCTAGGCCAGATTGTTGAGATTGGTGCTGCGGAATCAATCTACTCACCACCGTATCACCCTTATACTGAGGCATTATTATCTGCTGTGCCAGTACCTGATCCCGATACAACCCAGAAAGAGATACGTCTCAGCGGTAACGTCCCAAGTGCTCTCAACCCGCCAAAGGGCTGTCGTTTCCATACGAGATGTCCTCATCGAAAAAGGTTTCTGAAGGACAATGGCAGAATTTGTGAGCAAACCCCCCCGCCTTGGCAAAATAATGGGAAAGGACATAAAATCCTCTGCCACATTCCCCTTGAAATTCTCAAGCGATTTGAGCCTGTTATTCATAAAAACTAAAAGGTCATGATTAGAACAGGGGATTTTGGAGAGGCTTGACCATCTGTCACCACCCCTGCAGAAATCATTGGTTTCATCATTTCATTAGATGGCAAATAGGGAGCATTTGATATAATTAGCTACTTTATGCGCATGCTTTTAGCATTGGAAAAAATAAAGAGAAAAAATATTTCAGACTAAGCAAAAACAAATTTGACTTTCAACTCTTGGGAGCTGCAATCTCCCGTCTTCTCAGGATCAATTGAATAAGCTCTTCTAAAAAGATGAAAAATATAGTTCTTGATTTCTCATAAGGCTTTAAATGATCGGACTGATTTTGTTTTGACAGCCAGAACATTTTATCACACTGATCAAACAGTTCACTATTATATTCCTCTACAATCATCGCCACTTCGCAGCCTTTTCTCTTTGCTGAATCGTAAATATTTATGAAGGAACGAAACTTTCCGGTGACGGTTAAAAGAATTAAAAGAGTAGAATCGCATACAAGGTTATCGATGGTTACTTCATCGTTTACGGCAATAACCATTTTGTCTGAACAGTTTCGGAACCTATATTCAAAATATTGTGCACAAAGCATTGAGGGACCGTATCCAAAAACTACAACTTTTTGATACTGATCGATCAAAGCCAGTAAATCATCGACCATTGTTTTTTCAAAATCATCCAGAAAGGCTTTAATTCTTTCCAACTCATCCGAATCCTTATTCGATGTGACCAGTCTTCCGTAAAGAAAATCGATATATTGCCGATAATTTTGAAAGCCCAGCTTTTTGATAAATTTAGAGATTTTTGAAACAGAACACCCACACAACTCTGCCGCCTCTTTGATCCTGATCGTCGGAGCGGTTTGACTATGGAAGGTCAACTGTTCATGGATTTTTTCTTCCAATGGATTTAAGCCTTGCAAATCTAAATTTATCATATGTTCCCATATGCCCCTTTAAAAGTAGCCCCAACATTTTTATAACCTGCGATACATCAATACTAGTGTCCTGTCATGCCTCACCTGTAGCTTAGAGCTTGTTATTCTGGCCTCCTGACGTCGTTGCTTAGTCAGTCACGTAGCGCTGCTACGCTCCTTCCTGCGCGTCTAGCAGGAAACCAGAATCCCGGCGCTCTATTGCAACATTTGAAACATGACACGACACTAGTTAGCCTCTTTTAGATACTGATATAACATATCGCACAAATGGAAAGTTTTCCAATTTTTCTTAAAAATTAGATTATTGCTAGAAATTTTTCCTTTATTCTTGACGCCTCCAATATTCAGTCGTTACAATGTCAGCTAAAGCTGACCAAACCAGACGACTGCATTGAATTTTGCAAATTGCTCATAATATTCTGGAGGAATTAATCTTGGACAATAGCACAATTATTGAGAACCTCGGCCTGTTGCTGTCAAGGGAACAGGTAAACACAGACCGTGAAGAGCTGTACGATGCCTCGGCGGACAGATACAAGAAATATGCAAAGGCACGTAAAGTGCTTGATGTTCCAATGCCGCTTGCAATCGTCTATCCAAAGTCAGCTAAAGAGGTTAGCAGCCTTTTAGCGTTCTGTAACGAAAACCAGATCAACGTAATTCCCCGCGCGGGAAAAACTGCAACCGAAGGTGGCCTGGAAAACTGGAAAGAACAGACCGTCGTCATCGATACACTCCATCTGAATAAAATCATCAAAATTGATGCGTATAACATGCAGGCCACCGTTCAGGCCGGAGTGCCCCTGCAGGCTCTAGAAGACGAACTCAGAAAAATCGGCTTAACCACAGGGCATTCCCCGCAATCCAAGCCAGTTGCAAAGTTTGGAGGGCTAGTCGCTACTAGAAGCATAGGTCAGCTTTCCACCCTCTACGGTGGCATTGAAGACATGGTTGTAGGACTAGAATGCGTTTTTCCAGATGGCCATATCTCCAGGATTAAAAATATACCCAGAAGAGCAGGTGGACCCGATATCAGACATATCGTGATAGGTAACGAGGGAGCTCTATGCTATATCACAGAAGTTACCGTGAAACTCTACAAATTTTATGCTGGAAATAACCGCTATTACGGTTATCTCATAAAGGACATAGAGACAGGAATCAAAGTGTTGAGAGAAGTCATGGTGAGTGGCTTCCGTCCTTCCGTCGCACGAACCTATTCGGAAGAGGATGCGGCTCAGCATTTTTACCATTTTTACAAAAATAAATGTGTTCTGCTCTTTATGGCTGAAGGCCCAGAAGCCATTGTCAATGCCACAGGCCAGTGTATAGAAGAATCCGTGAAGAAGTTTAAGGAAGGTATTATTGAACAGGTGGACAGTCAATTGATCGAAAACTGGTTTACCAACCTCAACTGGTCGCAAAAAGACATCGACGATGAGTATGAAGGAATGTTGGAGAACGATTCCCATGCCGGTTTCACCACAGAAATTTCAGCAGACTGGGAAACTATTCCAATTATATATAACAATGTGATGAAACGGGTACGTGAAGAATATACCCGTGCTCATGATCTGACCATGCTGGGTGGTCACTCCTCTCACAGTTACATCAATGGTACCAATATGTATTTTGTCTATAATTACGACATACGTTGTGCACCCGAAGATGAGATGAGAATCTACCACCACCCATTGCAGAGAATCATCGTGGAGGAGACCCTGAAACAGGGCGGTTCTATGTGTCATCACCACGGCATCGGAAAGTTCCGCAGTGAATGGACAGAGGAAGAACACGGTTCTGCGTACTACATGCTTGAAAAGTTAAAGCAGGCATTCGACCCAAAAGGAATTATGAATTTCGGCACCATATTTCCCCAGAATGAGGGAGAGAAGTACTTGAAATAAAAATTTTACACTTACTCCTTAAAAATAATGACCACTCTATTTTTGAACATCTACGAGGCAGAATGTTTTTGACACTGATCTGCGCTGCTGAAAAGCCAGAATTTTTGCAGGTAAAACATGAGAATTATCTGCGTAGTTAAGTTTGTCCCCGATGTAGACAAATTTGTCTATGATTATGAAAGAAACGCACTGGTGCGCGAAAATGTCAGGTTAGTCCTCAATCCGGATGATGCCTGTGCGTTGGCTTTTGCTTTGAAGATAAAGGCTGCTCGACCAGACTCTGTCATAGAGGTTGTAACAATGGGCCCCGAGTCAGTTGTCCCACATATGGAGGATCTGCTGAGGCTGAATATAGACCGGGGGACCATATTATCTGATCCGAAGTATGTCGGGAGCGACACTTATGTTACTAGTAAAATCTTGGGAAGATTTCTGGTCTCGAGACCTCTTGACTGTTTATTAACAGGTTGTCATGCACTTGATGGCAGTACCTCCCATGTTCCAGCACAACTAGCTGAACTTTTAGGGCTCCCCCATATGTCAGGTATAGTAAAGATAGATGAAACTAGGTTCACCAATTCAACTGTTGTGCTTGATGTAGAAGATGAAACATCTATTATAACCTACGAAATTTCACTACCTGCAGTACTCAGTGTGGACAGGGAGAGTAAATATAAACTGCCGTATCCAAATTATGAAGACTTTAACCGATCAGTAAAAGATTATCTGACAATCATTGGCAACAAAGATTTAGGTTTTAAAACAGAAGAGGTGGGGCTAAAAGGTTCCCTCACAAAGGTAGTGAAAACCTATAATAAATCCTTCCAACAGCGCCATAAAACAATCGTTCAGACTGATAAAAAAGGAATTGAGCAGGTGTTTTTGTTTCTCAAAGAGAAGGGATTCATCTGATATGAAACGTGCGTTGGTTTTTCAAGATGATGTTAGAGTAAAAAACACTCTGGATCTGCTGGAGGTTGCACGGCGACTATACGGTGAGGAATCGTATACAACCTACACCGTATCGATAAATCGGCGGTACGATGAGATCATCGGTTTCTTCCATCATATCATAAAAATTCAAGATGATATCGTGGAGCTTCACGATCTGGCGGGATTGACTGATATTCTTGAAGAATTACACAATAAGTACCAGTTCGATGCTATCCTGATCCCCGCCACACCCTTTGGCAGAATGCTGGCACCCAGACTGGCTATGAGAATACATTGCGGTCTGGTCGCCGATGTCACCGATATTTGCAAGAAAGAGGATAGACTTGAAATCATCCGCCCCGCATTTTGTGGTAAAATCCTGGCTGGTATTAGTTGTATAGGCTCAGGTCCAATAATGATGAGCATCCGCCCAGATGTTTTTTCTTACAACCGAACAGAGCTGCTGGAAACAGAGATCATAGAGTACTCAGCGGTGGAGAAGAAAACCAGCCTGGTAAAATTATTGGGAACCCAAGAGAAAAACAAAACCTACGATATCAGGGAGAGCGAGATCCTGATCTCTGGTGGTGGAGGAGTCGGTAGAAATTTTCCTCAACTTACATCCCTTGCAGAAGTACTTAACGGACAGGTGTCAGCAAGCAGAAAGCTTGTCGACAGCAGCATCGCGTCTAGAAATATCCAGGTAGGCCAGTCTGGAAAAACTGTCAGCCCAGATCTGTATATTGCCCTTGGTATAGATGGAGCAATGCAGCATGTGGAAGGATTGAGGAATGTAGAGACTATTATTTCGGTTAATACCAACAGGAATGCTCCTATCTGCAGTTTGTCGGACATCGTTGTTGAGGGGGATGCTCTAGAATTCATCGACAAACTGGTGAATAGAATAAAAGTGTACAAAGAGGAAACGGAACCATGAAGGTAACCGACTTTACGTTGGATTTTTTTTCACTGAAAGGCAAAAATGCTTTGGTTACAGGCGGCAACAACGGACTTGGTCAGGCCCTTTCCGTGGCTCTGGCTAAAGGCGGCGCCAATGTTATGGCTGTATCCATCGTGGACGATGATGGGGATACCAAAAAGTGGGTGGAAGATTGTGGGGTGCAGTATCAATATGTGTATAGCGATATAACAGCTGATGGACAGTGCAAACAAGTTGTAAAGCGATGTATCGATAAGTGGGGTAGTATCGATATTCTCATCAATTGTGCAGGGATCTGTATCAATGTTGGAGATGTAACAAAATTCACCCGAAAAGAATGGGATAAAATGGTGTCTGTCAATTTAACAGCCGCCTTTGAAATGATCCATGAGTCCTGCAAATATATGATAGATCAGAAGAGCGGCAAAATAATCAATATAGCTTCTCTCTATGCCTTCTTGGGTGGACAATGGTCTCCGGCTTATGCTGCAACCAAACATGGTATAGTTGGGCTCACCAAATCTATGTGTGATGAACTGGCTCAGTTCAATATTCAGGTTAATGCCATCGCTCCCGGTTATTTTGCCACAAAGCTAACCGAAAAAGCCAGAAATGATGCAGTGAAAAATCGAGAAATTCTCTCTCATACACCCGCTAACCGGTGGGGATGGAGAGCAGACCTGATGGGCCCCTGCGTCTTTCTCGCAAGTGATGCGTCTAACTACCTAAACGGAACCGTCCTGACTGTAGATGGAGGATACCTTATCCGGTAGTACTTTCAAAAAAATATCAGCTTGAAAAGACTAGCCATACGAATCTAACATTACCTATAATCACTTCATATGAACAAAGAATACATACTTGCTATCGACGGGGGTACCCAGAGTACAAAGATAGTGGTCTTTGATACTTCGGGGAACGAAATCTTTTCGGAATCTGTTAAGTTGCAGGAGATTGACCTCTATGGAGACAGTCGGGCCGAACACCCGGGTGATGATCTGTGGGTTAGCCTGCAACAGGCTTGTCGGGGGATGTTCAATAAGATCACCATCGATAAAAACAAAATTGCAGGGGTCGGTTTAGGTTCGATACGATGTTGCCGCGCCCTTATCAAAGAAAATGGTGATCTCGCCTCCCCTGTACAAAGCTGGATGGACCTTCGCCTCTCAAAGCCATATGAGCATGAAGATGATTCAGTTCGTTATGTGACAACCTCTACCGGATACCTCACCTACCGGCTGACCGGTCAAACCAAAGATACCAGATCCAATTACGTAGGACCATGGCCGATTAATCCCCAAACTCTTGAATGGATTGAAGAAAAAGAGAGATTTAGCTCCTTCAACACACCCCGCAAAATGCTCTTCGAACTGATAGACCCTTCCACTGTACTGGGGCAGATAACCAGAACTGCGAGTGAGGCTACAGGCATCCCAATAGGTCTCCCAGTTGTTTCGACAGCCAATGACAAGGCAGTAGAGGCACTAGGTGCCGGACTGGTAGATGATGGAACCGTTCTTATCTCTCTTGGCACGTATATCACCTCAATGATGATCGGAGAGCAAAAGGTTGTAGATGCTATAAGTTACTGGAGCAATCCCGGGGCAGTTGCAGGTGAATTCCTCAATGAAAGTGGTGGTATCAGGAGGGGTATGGCAACAGTTTCATGGATAAAGGATTTGTTCGGATCAGATATTGTAATCGAAGCTGAAAAGAAAAACCTAACCCCTGAAGCCTACCTCAATGAACTCGCCGCTGAAGTCCCAGCTGGCTCTAACGGGCTGTATACGGTTCTTAACTGGCTCTCCCGACCAACCCATCCCCACGAAAGAGGTATGATGATCGGCTTTAACGGCACCCACAAGGGTCCCCACATGTTTCGTTCTATTCTTGAGGGAATCGCGTTAACTATGAAGAATCATGCCCAGGCGATGTGTGATGAAAAAGGTGTCGAAATAACACAACTCATCATTAGCGGCGGTGGTTCCAAAGGGGATTTATTTATGCAGATATTCGCTGATGTCTTAGGCGTGAAGGCTCATCGAAACATCGTAACCGGATCGGCCAGCCTAGGTGCCGCTATATGCGCTGCTCTAGCCTTGGGGATCTATCGAAGTAGGCAGGAAGCCATTGACAATATGGTCTGCCGAAGGGATACCTTTTCTCCCCAGCAAGAGAATGTCAGTCTTTATAGGGAGATTAATGAGTCTGTCTACAAAAAGATTGTACCCCACACTGATGAGTTGTTAAAGCAGTCTCATCAAATTTTCAGCAAGTGAGTTTCTCGATAGACAGAACTTATCATTGTTCTTGAGGAAAATTGATAGGCTAATTGGCTCAACTTCTCAACTCTTTACAGGTAGCTTACCACTCACCATACACTTTCAACTATCGCAAAAGTAATAATCTCTGGAACCTCACAATCTCAGGATTAAGCTGGGTGATTAGTTTCAGCTATATTTAGAGGTAATAACGAATTCCGTTAAAACCCTGGTTATGAGATATATTGTTGTGGTAATGATTTAACCCTTTTGTAATGAACATTTAGCTATGGTGCATCTGAGAAACTTGCGGCCGTCTGAATGTATATGCTTTACAATAATTGAGAGGCTTGCCAGACAATGAAAACTATTAAACCATCACGTAAGCGGATTATACTGATCCGTCATGGGGAAACCGAATGGAATCGTCTTCGCCGATTTCAGGGGCGAAGCGATATACCGCTTAATCCGAAGGGTAACAACCAGGCGTCAGCCTTGGCTTTGGCATTAAAAAATGAGACCATCGCTGCTATTTATTCAAGTCCGCTAGGGCGTGCTTTTGAAACAGCATCCCATATTGTCAAATTCCACCCATCAACGCCTTTAATCAAAGAGCCGGGACTGATGGAGATGGACCTGGGAGACTTTGAAGGGATGGATGCTCGGCAGTGGGCTTCACAACATAAGGATTTTCGGAAAGCCTGGGAGAAAAATCCAGCTGCCTTGACCATGCCGGGAGGAGAAAGTCTCCAGGATGTACAGCATCGGGCTGTTGATACTTTGAATCGCATTTCAGAGCCACATAGGCCAGGCTGTACCCTATTGATCTGTTCTCACAATTTCGTCATCGTTTCCTTATTATGTTTCGCATCTAAAATCCCCCTAGACCAATTTCGGGAATTACAGCAGGATACAGCTGCTTTGAATATCCTATATAAGAACGGAACAAATTTTCAAATTGAAAAAGTCAATGACCGCCGACACCTCCAGGGATTTCTCCAGGAATGAAATAGAGTAGAAATCATAGTGTGAACAACTCACCTCAATATTTCACCAGTCTGGCAGGTTTATGTACAAGGCATTAAGTGTGCAGCTATAGTCTGCTACCGCAAATCCTTGATAAGGCCGTACATGAGCTTGCCAGGTTTGCCCGAAGGGTGAAAAGGGTAAAGAAGCATATCATCATTCAAGAAGAACAAAGTGTACCTAATAGAAATTGATAGAAATTTCTCAAACATAATAATAACTGTCTAGCATTATCGTTAAAAAGATGAAAATGAAGCGTTTTCACGATAAATTCAGAGTAGCTTTGATCTTAGGCTTATCCTTATAATCTCAAGCTAGATTACTCTGGCCCTGCATTAAGTTCTGATCAGTTTATTATCACTCGAAGCTTTTAAATGGGTAAATGACGGTCTTTGTTCCTAACCAAAAAAGTCGTCTCTAGCATTATTTTCCAGAATCTCTTGACAGAATTAATACAACTGTATTAGTATGTTTTTTAATACAGTTGTATTAATCTAGAAAGGAGTCACAATGAAATCAGAACAACATAATGAGACGAGGGAAAAACTATGGCTTGCTGCAGTTCAGATATTTGCAGACAAGGGATACAAAGAAACGACGGTTCGTGATATTTGTAAACTGGCAGGGTCTAGCAATATAAATTCTATCAGCTACTATTTCGGTTCGAAGGAGGATTTATATACTGAGATTTTGGAAAGTATTTTTTCTCGTTATGATAAATTTGATATCGGGGAGTGGGAGAAAAAAACAGCCGAGCAACAGCTACGAACCATGATTTTCAACTTCTGTTCAATGCTCTACAAGAACAATGCATTCAACTCTGATTTCACTTCGATATTCATTGCTGAAATGATGCGTCCATCTTCATTCATCGAAGAGATGGTCGACACCTATAACCGCCCAAGAATCAAAAGACATCTAAAAATGTTTCAAGACCTCCTAGGCGATGCTGGAACTGAAGAAAATGCGAGAAACTGCCTGGTATCTGTTGCTGGTCAACTTTTATATTACAGCTTTGCCTGGCCGGTATTCTCACGTCTCTTCCCAGATTATTCACCTAACGAGAACTACGAACAATGGGCAGAGCATGTCTACCGATTTTCTCTGGCTGGAATCGAGGCGATAAAACAACAGACCAAGGCACAACACGATCAGGAGAACGAATATGGGAATTCAGCTTAACTCAGCAACGTTTATAGAAGATTCTATTCAAACAACAAAGTTGAACGATTTCTCAGGTCATTCATTTGAGGAAGGGCTCAACGCTTTACTACATTCGCTTAATACTGACCTTGATTTAGGTGAGGGTACAGCCTCTTATTTTAAACACACAATTAATGGGTTATTAACCAATCGTTTACTCCTCGCTCAGTACTTGAAGGACAACCCTGAAGTTTTAGAGGAGAGAATAGAAAAGCCAATCTTTATCGTTGGATTACCAAGAACAGGCACAACCCTGCTGCAAACTCTGCTTGCACTCAACCCAACCTGTCGTTTTTTGCGTAATTATGAAACGCTGCCTCCTCTATGTCCCCCACCTAAACTTATTCCAAGAGAGATAGATCCTCGAGTAAATGCGTGCCATGAAGGCCTAGAATCATTTTTTACTATGGCTCCAAACTTGAGGGGCATAAATGGCATAAACTTCTTTGCCCATGGTACTGCAGAATGCCAAAATCTCATGGCTCTTGAGTTTGTTAATATGGGTTGGAGTGCAGGATCAAGTTTGTTTACCTATGGGGATTGGATATCTGAATGTAACTTGGAGAATGCATATCAATGGCATAAACTCCAACTCCAATTGCTCCAATATATGTTGCCAAACGAACATTGGGTTCTCAAAGCTCCATTGCATCTATTTGGCTTGGATCATATCTTGAGTCAATACCCCGATGCGAGATTTATATTTACACATAGAGACCCGGTAGAAACCATGGCAAGCGGTATAAGTATGGTATGTCAATGGACACAATTCACGACTCAGCAACTTGATGTCGAGGCAATATCCAAATGGTACCCTTCTCTATGGGCAAAAGGACTAAAGCGTGCGTTTGCTGTAAAAGATCATCTAAAGGCCTCTCAAATTATTGATATTAAACACCGAGAGCTAGCTGCAGAACCCGTTAAAACCATAGAGAAAATATACAATCATTTTAATATGCCGGTAAGCACAGCCATAAGAAAGAGATTGGAAGTATGGTTGCGTGAAAATCCAAGGTCTTCCTTTGGTGCTCACAAATACACTGTGCAGAATTTCAATCTTGCACCGGAAGCAATACACGATCAATTCGACTTCTATCTAAAAGAATTTGATAGATAGTACAGTTTGATATTTTGATCTTTTTACTTCCGCTGGAAAATTTTAGTTTTGGTCGTGCAAGAGACGACAGCAGAGTATTCCTTGTTATTTTTAGGTGTAGTTATTGATTTTCTCAAATTATCTTTTATTTCTGATTAATCATGGTCTGCTCCCTCTTCCCACAATCATCGTTTCCAAATCAATCGATTTAACACAAAAGCCTCCATACATTCCCTAACTCAAACCACTTATTATTTTTTTGAAGGAGAAGGAGTTTCCAGCGGTAACGGGATATTGCTTGGCGGACTAAAAAATGAGGAAAATTTTTACTTGTTAGACATTTGGATTGGGAGCCAGAGGTAAGAGATTTCAGGAAACATCGGCACCATACTTGGCCATTCTTTCCCCAGAAGAAAAATAGTGCTCACGAAGAACCTGTTCGACTTTATCAGGATCCTTCGTTTTCAATGCATCGACGATTAAACTATGTCTCTTAACTACTTCCTGGGGAGTATAAATCTTGACCCAATGCTTATAGAGTAGAAATTTTGATATTCCCTGACATGAGCGTTTACAGAGTTCTTCAATAAGAGCATTATCAATACGAGAAAAAAGTATGTTATGAAAATCGGTATCCAAAGAAACCTGATCTGAGATCGAACCATTTTTTGTAGCAATATCCCTCATTGCTGCAATGATTTTTTCTAACTCTGCGATATCCTTCTTTGTGTAATCCTGAATAGCTTTGGCTACAGCGGCAGCTTCAAGCACCCCACCAGCAAAATAACTATTTTTAATCTGTTTTGCTGTTAACTTCTTGACATGTTTTCTCTTCTGAGGGTGTGCTTCAATGAGCCCTTCACGAATCAATATCTGCATTGCCTCGCGAACGGGAGCACGGCTGATAGAAAGTTCCTTGGCAATTGTCGATTCTTCTACTGGTGCACCAGGAAGGAGTTTGTCATTCAGAATGAGATCTCTAATATAATTAGCGACCTGTTCACTGTATGTTTGTTTTACAAATCCATTCATAATTTCGATACGTACTTTGGTATAGTATAAATTATCCTTGAACCAATTGGTCCAACATCTTTACATCAAATTTATCTTTCCGCCCGAGATATTTTGATAAGTGCTCTGATTTTTTAGACATAATCTCTATGGCCTCTACAGTAATATTCACATATTTTCTAATGTCATCTTCATTTATTTCAGGTATTTGGAATTTGTTGATATACTCTTCAGATACAGCAATTGAGAGCACAGCTGCCAAGCCAGGTACAAGGCCACCACCTGCCACTATTTCATGCAAATCATTGCTCATATAGGTTATCCCACCTGCATCTTGACTGACAAGCAGGGCTAACTCCGCTATTAAGGTAGCTTTTTCTCGAGATTTTGTACAATTTTGGATTTTATTTCCAATATCTACAATTTTTCTCCCAAGAGCGATTGTGGTGTCTTCCATTTCTCCAGTATACCTGGGATAAGCGGTGTTAGAATGTATAGCAGGTACACCGCTGCTATTAACAGCCTCAATAAGAGCCCCCCCCACAGCTGGATTGTCAAATTCCTCATTAAAACGGACTATAAAGGTGTTTTCGGTTAGCGTTGAGCTGAGTGTTGGAATATAGGCTTTCCCTTCGATTATAATAGTGGGAAGCTCCGTCAAACCAAGGAGTCTCATAAGAGACCCCTTAGCTGCCAGGCATATATTGCCTTCCAGATCTTCCACGGGGCCAATACCGCCTTTGGTTGCATTCAGAACAGCCATTACTGCAACACAACTCCCTTCAATTTCAAGCAGAGCTCCCATGCACATACCGACGTTACTTTCCAGGCCTTCCTCGGAAATGAGTATCTCTTTAGGATATTTTATATGAAAGGTATCAATTACTGCACGACAAAGAGCTGTTTGGAAGGCAACAGGAGCTTCCATAACACCTTGGCCGTAGATACGGCCGAAGCAACGATAAGCAATTGACTGGCTATATAAGGCATTTAGCTCTAGAGAACGTTGGAGAAGTTCTTCCTCGTATCTGGTAAATCCTCGCCTGGCAATTGCTGTACCAATGCCACCATCAACTGTCTCAACCTCAACAACATTTTCATTGCACGACACCCGATGAATCAATGTGTTAGCTGGATATGCTAAGTTAATAAGTGAAGCGGCTACTGCGAACCCACCAGAATCATCCTGAATGAAGCCCTTATGGCTATGGACGTGTCCTGCACCAGCATGACCGCTGATTCCGAAAACAGGTTTATTGTAGATACTTGGTTTGATCTGCATAGAAACGATTCCCTTTTTCTAAATTATGTCTCTGAGTATTTATGAAATACCCGGTAACCACAGAGATATACTTGGAACAAATGTGATTAGCATGAGCGCAAAAAACATTGTTATCAAAAAAGGTATTACAGCAATACTGAGCTTTTCGATGCTTATATTTCCGATGCTGCAGCCGACGAACAAGTTTACACCGACAGGCGGTGTCAGAAAGCCCATGGATGCACAGATGATCATAACAATTCCAAAGTGAATGGGATGCATACCGAGTTTAATAGCAACCGGCAGCAGTAATGGTGTCAGGATCAGTATATTTGCTAGTGCATCCATAAATGTTCCCATGACAAGGAGGAAAATTAATATAATTGCAATCAGTACATACTTATTTTCAGAGATGCTTAACAGAAGGTTAACCAACATGTCAGGTACATTATTAAACAGAAGTATCTGGCCAAGAGCAGTGGCTGTAGCAACCACAAGAAAAATTGATGATGTCGTCAGTGCCGTACCTCGTAAAATAAGCCAAACCTTTTCAAGTGATAAGGTTCTGAGAATAGCTCCTTCAACAATAAAAGCATAAACAACGGCAATTACTCCAGCTTCAGTGGGTGTGGTAAATCCCCCGTAAATGCCACCTAATACAATTATTGGCACCATGAGAGCTGAGATTGAATTCTTAAAGGCTACAAGAATTTCACGAAAAGAGGATCGTTTCCCACTTCCTGTATAGCCATATTTTCTGGCCAATATATAACTACAGGCCATCAAAAATACACCGATGACTAACCCTGGAATAATTCCAGCGATAAACAGATCTCCTACTGAAGCTCCTGCTGTTGTCCCATAAATAATGAGGGGAACGCTCGGAGGTATGATAACCCCCAAAGACCCAGCTGAAGTATTGACTGCAGTTGCAAAAGATCGTGAATATCCTTCCTTAACCATTGACGGTACCATTATGCCTCCTACAGCAGCAACTGTTGCTGGAGAAGACCCGGAGAGAGCGCCGTAAAACAAACTGGTAAGGACTGATATATGTGCCATTCCTCCGGTAATATGTCCCACCAGAGCACGGGAAACTTCAAGTAACCTTTGAGCCATGCTGCCTTTCTGCATGATCTCACCAGCCATAACAAAGAATGGGACAGCCATAAGAGGGAACACATCCAGAGATGTAAACATCTTCTGGATTAAAAATGCACTTGGTAATATATCACCAAATACAATTCCAACTGCAACGGATAGACCAATAGCGATCCCGATCGGTACACTAAGAATTAGAAAGGTCGCTAATGAGATGAAAATAAGAATGATTGATAAATCCATAGAGAGCACCTTTAAATTCAGTTAGCAACAGGATCGATTTTACCTGTTAACAGTAACCACAGCCGTTCGCATGTCCGCAGACACATAAGTCCCATTCCAAGAGGAATTGCAATGTAGATCCAAAACATGCTTATCTCAAGAGCCTGCGTTTTTTGACCTGTTTTCATGAGAAATAAAACCATCTGTGTTCCCCAGACAGTCACACAACCGCAGAATATTATTGTTAAAGTGTAGGCAATGGTGGTGACCAGCTTTGCCCATTTTCCTCCACTGATATGTCTGAGGATCGTTACCTCCAGATGCCTGTCTTCTTTGGTGGCAAAACTGCATCCAATGTAGACAGCCCAAATAAAGAAATAGCGGGCTAATTCTTCGGACCAATCTAAAGAGCTTTGGAGTACATATCGTCGGAAAACTTGAACAGAGATAATTACGATCATCGCGCTGAGGCAAAGACTGGAGACCACTTCTTCTATTCTGGTAATCAGCGTTTTTCCTGCATTCATGGTGCAATCCCCCTGCGAACAGCCGAATGAAATGTTCACCCGGCTGTTTGTGTTTACAACTTACTTGTCTTTAACTGTGGCTTTGACCTGCTCGATAAGGTCTTTACCAATCCGATCTTCAAATTGCTTATATACACTTGCAGTAGCTTCTGCCCATTTGGCACGTTCTTCATCACTGAGTACCGTTACATTGACCCCTTTGTCGGCCAATTTAGCCATGATCTCTTTTTCACCATCACGGATTAATTTTCGCTCGTACAGCTTTACTTCCTGAAATGTATCGAGCATCATTTTCTTGTCTTCAGCAGAGAGGCTGTCCAAGAATTTTTTGGACATCATCACCAGGTGAGGGCTGTAGAGGCTGTTCACGATGGTAAGATTGTTGTTTACTTCTGGAAAGTTATTGAACCATGCAAGATTCAGATCTATATCAATTCCGTCAACCGTCTTTTGCTGCAGGGCAGTATAGACTTCTCCCCAGGATATTGGGGTCGGATTCATACCAAGAGCCTTTAGTGTAGCAATGTGAGCTTTAGAGGGTGTCGATCTGATCTTAAGACCTTTGGCGTCTGCCATAGTGGTGATGGTTTTCTGATTGTTCCAGATATTTCTGAATCCAATCTCGATATAGCCCAATCCAATAATGCCACTGGCCTCAAGGGCTTTTGCAGCATCCATCCCAATAGGACCATCGGTTATCAAGTCGGTAGATTCATAATTTGGAAATAAGAAGGGAAGATCATAAATCAGAAATGAGTCTGAGAAGGGTGACAGGTTGGGAGTTGAAGCTGAACCCATTTGCAGAATATTATACTGGAGCCCTTGAACAACACTGTCAAAGTTTCCGAACTTTGAACTGTCGTAAACATCAACCCTGAATTTACCATTCGATCTTTGCTCAACCAGTTCTTTGAATTTTTCAAAACATTGCCCCATGGGATGCTGCGGGACATTTGGATGAGCGACTTTAATAACTGTGGGTGCTGAAAAAGCAATCGGAACAGCCAGCACCGTTACCATTGAAATGGCAGCAATAAATGCAAAAACTTTACTTTTCATAATAACTCGCCTCCTCTAAGAAGTTAGGGAAATACCTTTGCAGGTACTAACCATTTGGCGGGAATTATATACCTCGCCTTTATTTGTTCACGGGTTGGTAATTTCTCACGTACCCGCATAAACAGTCATCGAAATGTATCGAGATAGGCATAAAGTGCCGGGGAGCCACCCGTATGAAGAAAAAGAATATTCTTGCACCCATCAAAATAGCCTTTTCGAACAAGATCGATACATCCAGCCATTGATTTTCCTGAATAAACCGGGTCTAAAAGAATTGCCTCAGTTGAAGCAAGGAGTTTTACCGCCTCAATCATTCCCTCGGTGGGGCGTGAATAGCCAGGACCAACATAGTCGTCAAAACAGTTAACCGAATCACGGGATATCGCTTGGGAAATTCCAGCCTTTTCGGCAGTGAGTTTGGTTAAGTCATGAACAATTGTTTCCTGCACTTCTTTGGGTCTACTGACATTTATCCCGGTTATGGGTATTTGTGCATTAGTTCCCACAAAACCTGTCACCATACCGGCATGGGTTCCTGCTGATCCACTTGGGACTACTACGTGATCTATGTTCAGGCTCATTTCAAATAACTGCTGAAGAATTTCCTGAGCACAAGCCACATATCCTGTTGCCCCAATTGCATTGGAAGCACCACCGGGAATGATGTACGGCTTTTTTCCTTCGCCAGATAGTTTGTCAGCTACATTCTGCATCTCTTGCATCATGTCAGATCCTCCAGGAACTACAGAAATACTTTTTGTTCCCAGGACCTGGAAAAGAAAATTGTTGCCGGAAGCATCAGCGTGGTAGCTGCCTTTCACACGTTCCTCTAAAACAAGGTGGCAGTCCATGGATTCTTTTGCTGCCCAACTCGCAGTCAGACGGCAGTGGTTGGATTGCACAGCTCCACAGGTAATGATCGTATCAGCGCCTTCTGCAATTGCATCTGCAAAGGAAAAATCAAGCTTTCTTGTCTTGTTGCCCCCACCACACCCGGGCAGGAGATCGTCACGTTTTGTCCAGATAGTTACTTTGTCACCGAGCACCTTTGAAAAGTTAGGAAGTGATTCGATTGGTGTCGGACCTTGCAGATACCCTCTGCGTGGGATTTTTGCTAAATTCATAGCAACACCTATTTATAGTTTTATGTAATATGTACTATGGCTTCTGCCTCAATATTGGAACCTAATGGCAGGGCTAGGGCTGATACTTGAGTTGCACTACGATCTGGATATGGCGATTCAAAATGCTTACTATAGACCACATTGACGTGTTGCAAATCGCCCATGTCAGTCAAAAACAGTGTGACCTTGACAACATTTGCAATTGAACCACCAGCTGACTCTATAATCGCTGAAATATTTTTAAGTATTTGTTTGGCTCTCTCGGTGATATCTCTATCAAGCATTTTTCCATCAGTAGGATTGATTGGCAATTGTCCAGACCCAAAGAGAAATCGATCGGCTAGGATTCCTTGTGAATAAGGTCCGATCGCTTTAGGTGCTTCATTGGTTGAAATAGCTCGAGCGTTGTCCATTGCATTCCCCCCTCCTGCAATTTAACGTGCTTAAACTTTTCTGACGAATGTAGAATGTCGACATTTATATGGTATCGAATTTTAGATGCGTTGTCAATTCTTTTTAGTCTTAGCTTTTTACTTATTGGGCGTGATAAAGCTATGACCTATTTATAAGTCCTTGCTATATCTACCATAGAAAAATGAGAAGATAATGACCAATGAGTTTCCCACCGCATAGATTTAGCAGTTTACAATCACCCATTTCCTGACAATCTCTCAGAATGTTCACGACAGAAATGTAATGTTTGTATAAGCAGGTGGTTCTTTGAAGTTTTAATTAACAAACTTTTGCAGTCTGATTTTTTCAAAGTCCTAGACCGTTGATATCAGTTTGCAACAATGGTTGAACATATGCAGGGGAAGTTCTATGCAACAGAGTTTTTCGGCAAGTATTGAATTTGAGAAAGGATGTAAGCTCTTTACACAGCGCAACAATAAATACATCTATTTTAGAGAGTCTTGGCTCCAATACAAGGTGATAAATATGCAGTAGAGCCTTCTTTCTTTCGGCTTCACGATCCATCCGGGCAACTAGCCTGCCATCCCATAAAATAGGCAGTGAGAAATAACCATACTGCCGTTTTGATACAGGAACATAGCATTCCAACAGATAATTAAAATCGAATAATGATTGGATGCGTTTTCGTTGGATAAGCAGATTATCAAATGGCGAGAGTATTTTGAGCTTACTGCACCTCAAAGGTTTGCTAAGTAGTTCCAAAGAAGTCGGTAATGCAAAATAAGTCATTTCACCTACATTCACCAATAACAATTCTCCACTTGACACCATTTCCCGTAAGGTTTCAACGACAAGCTGTTTGAGGTTTTTTAGTAAATAGGTTATTTCACTGGACCGCCCTATTCCATTTGCCTGTAAATATCTGATAATCAAAAAACGGGCATATTCCTCTGGACTAGGCACGGTCGTGTCAACATCTTCAGGTAAAACCCGTTCTGTCAGGTCATAGACTTTATGAAAGTTTATTCGGTTAGGAACCATGAGATCACCCTGCATAAACAAATATTCCAGGGCACGTTTCGCGGGTTTGCTCTTCCATTCGCCACTCTTTTTAGTGGTAGCCTCAAAATCTTTAGCCATCAATGGTCCTTCAGTTGCAATGCGGCGTAATATTGTTTTCATGAGCTGTTCATCGCGCTCATACCAATGATTCTGCTCACCACTGGCTATCACCTGCTTGCGAGGCAAGCTGTAACGATAATCGCGCATCGGCAGGTAGGCAGCGGCATGAGACCAGTATTCTAAAACTTGTCTATCACCAAGCAACTGGTCGAGATGGGATGCTTTGTAGCGATAGTTTCGGTTCCACAGGGTGTGATGATGGGCGCGCTGAATAGCCGAAATCGTATCGATCTGAATATATCCCAAGTGTTCAATCGCAGATAGTGTGGCAGCAATCGCACCACCCTTCTGCTTTTTCGATGGGAGCCGCTGTGACAACAGCACTAGTTTTCTGGCTTGTTGGATGGAGAGTGAATCTGTCATTGGTGCACGTATATCTTCCACCTGTGAGACGGTCCAGCTAAAACCGGAAAATGGCAGATACTATTCAATTTTCTATAAAGGAGGGTTAAATTCACTTCGCACCTGTTCCACGATTTCCCTGATTGCACAACCTACTACATGATCATTCACCAAGCCCATTGCTTGCATGAAGGCATAGGCAGTCGTGGGACCAAAAAACTTCCAGCCGCGTTTTTTCAGATCTTTACTTAATAATTGTGATGTCTTTGTGATACTTGGTATTGCGGAATCGTGGTCATTTTTGCCGATTCCAGGCTCACGGGATTCAGGTTCCCACCTCCAGATATAACTTGCAAAACTACCGAATTCATCAACGATCTCAAGTGCCCGATAGGCATTATTAATAGTTGCCTCAATTTTGCCGCGATGACGGATAATGCCTGCATTCTGGAGGAGGCCAGCAACGTCCTTATCATCAAATTCAGCGACTTTGTTAAAGTCGAAACCAGCAAAGGCCTCTCGAAAATTTTCACGCTTACGAAGTATGGTTAGCCAGGAAAGTCCTGACTGAAAACCTTCTAAACAAATTTTCTCAAAGAGTCTGAAGTCATTATCAACCGGGAACCCCCACTCTTCATCATGATATTTACGGTAATCCTGAGGTTCATGCCCCCACCAACAGCGAGTGAGTCCATCTTCAGCTTTTACTAAATATTTTTCGTTAAATTCCGTCATAATTTAGGTGTGTTACTTTTAGAATTTATTTCCCTTTCATTTGACGAGAAAGCGATTCCTCCGCCACGCTACTAAGACAAGACCAAACATCTCACTTTCAAGATAGAACCCGTCACCACCGCATTTTTTTGCATTACCTTCTTCCTTTTTGAGAGCTGACCCAGAATATAATCAAGAAAATCCTTTGATACACGAATAATACTAAGTGCTTTTCTTCAAATCATATTTTTTACCTTCAACAGCCGTCCATCATGCATGGCTTTTACGTCACGTCAGGATTTTGATGAGATATCATGTTTATTTCATGGTATGCTGATGTAATCATTGCAGGTAATTGTCAGTCTGAATTCATTAATGTCTAATTCAAAACCACAGGATGATTCACCCCTAAGAGTATAATCTTCTGGGGAAAAGCAATGCTCAAACCTAAAAGAAACAGATCTTTTCTTTTTATTTTACCAGCCCTGCTTGTGTTAGGCGGCAGTACCATTATCCCTTTACTAGCCATCGTCAATTTTTCTGTTCAAGATGTATTCTATGGCAATGATTTTATCTGGGTCGGTCCTAAATGGTTCATTCAGGTACTGAGTTCGAAAGAGTTTTATGCCACCTTACTCCGTACCTTCGCCTTTTCTTCAATTGTAATGGCCATTGAAGTACCCCTGGGAATTCTAATCGCACTCTCCCTACCCAGAAAAGGTAAATTCGTGCCACTTTATATTATCACAATTGCGATACCACTGATGATTCCCTGGGTGGTTGTTGGCCTTATGTGGTCATTAATGATTCATCCTCATTGGGGTTCCCTTGGCGCATTGCTGTCATTGATAAATTTCCAGATTGATGTAAACAACATGATTATAGCCTGGGCAATTATTGTATTTGTTGATGTCTGGCACTGGACAAGCCTGGTCGTCCTGCTCTGCTATTCTGGGTTATTGGCGATCCCTGACAGGTATTATCAGGCAGCTAGCATTGATGCTGCCAATCGGTGGAGTGTTTTTCGCTATGTTGAGCTACCAAAAATAAAACGTGTGCTCATGATCGCTATATTATTACGTTTTTTAGATAGTTTTATGGTCTATGCTGAACCATTCATCATATCCAGAGGTGGACCGGGTAAATCAACAGTATTTCTCTCCCAAAGCCTCATGCGGACTGCTGCGCAACAATTCGATTTAGGCCATTCTGCGGCAATCTCACTAATCTATTTATTGATTATTGTACTTTTTTCATGGATTCTCTACAGGGTAATGTAGAGCGATAAGGATCTATAACCACCAAAATGTGGGTGTTGATTTTGAGTTCTGCAATGAAAATTGACAAAAAAAAGGGTGATAACTTCTCACCAGATTCTAGAAGTAATGCCTGGAAATGTATTCGAAAAGTTGTTAAGCAATATTTGCCCTTGCTGTACGTGATATTTTTAATGCTGCCGATATATTTTCTTGTCTGCTACAGCTTTAAAACAGAATTTGAAATCAAGAACAGCATCACCCCCATTCCCATGCTTGGGACCCTGGCCAATTACAAGGCAATATTTGGTGATCCGCAATCCTATATGGCCTTTGTTAATTCACTCATTTATGTGGTTATGAATAATGCGATATCCCTTGTAGTTGCAGTTCCTGCAGCCTATGGTTTTTCCCGCTATTCTTTCCTTGGTGACAAACATTTATTTTTCTGGTTTCTTGCCAGCCGCATGACTCCGCCTGCAACGGTGGCCATTCCCTTATTTCAACTGTACTCCACTTTGGGTATCGTCGATACCCATTTTGCCGTAGCACTTGCCCATTGTCTATTTACGGTCCCCATTGCAGTGTGGATTCTCGAAGGATTTATTTCAGCAGTTCCACGAGAACTTGATGAAATAGCCCAGCTGGACGGCTACTCCTTCCCGCATTTTTTCATAAAAATCCTTCTTCCTGTGATTGCACCAGGTATTGGGGTAACCGCATTCTTTTGTTTTATCTTTTCGTGGGTTGAAATATTACTTGCGAACTGGATCACCACGGTGGATGCTGTACCGTTTGGTTCAATTATATTACGTGCAGGTATGGCACTGGGACTCAACCCCCTGGGCTGGATAAGTGCGATGGCAGTCTTGGCCATCCTGCCAGGTGTGTTGTTTATCTATTTTGTACGCGACCATCTTGCAAAGGGGTTTGCACTTGGTCAAATTGAGTAATTACCCTCAGAAATGGGCGCTCACAGGCAACAACGATTAACGCTGTCAAAATTTCCTGGTAGAATAGAGTAAAATATGGTGACAACCCCGCAACCTCCTATATCCCGAGTCCTCTTTATAGATATTGCCAGAATCTATGGGATTGCTTTAGTCTACTATGGCCATTTTATTGAGAGCTATATGAAGGCCGGCAGCGCAGTTGCGGCTATGCACTATAAATTTGTCTATTCTTTTCATATGCCTTTGTTCTTTATCCTGTCAGGCTATATTGTTAAAGAACAACTTGCCAATACCGAGTTTAGCCTCTATTTGAAAAAACAAGTTGCATCACGTCTGGTTCCCTATCTGTTTCTCTCACTGCTTTTGATCATCCCAACGTTCTGGACAACTGATTTTACCGTGGGTCTTGAACTCCCATCAGTTGAAGGTTATGTCAAAGGCATTGCTGCTACGGTACTTGCTGGTTTTCCGTACTTTAATATACCGACATGGTTCCTTATCTGCCTGTTTGTCGTGGAGGTGATGCATTATTTCTCATCACGATATCTTACTTCAAATTCAAGAATAATCCTGATCGCTTTTGGGTATTATTTGATTGGAACGATATTGGCGTGGAATGCCGGATTTTTACGCCCGACAAATATCCTTTCTCAGCATGGGAAAATCTACCCCTATTTCATGATTCTTGAAGCGTTTACGGGGTATTCGTTGTTTCTGGTGGGAGTGTACTTCCGATGTAATGGTTTTTTTGTTAGAAAAATGCCCATTCATATATGTTTTCCAGGGGGTCTTGCCTGCATGATTCTTCTCTATTTTAGCTATGATTTGAATAAAGGAATGTTCATAATACCTTTTTATGATGCAGTGATACTTGTAGCATCATCCCATGGCAACCCAATACTTTTCCCTCTTACTGCAATACTGGGCAGTGTATTAATATTGTTTGTGGCTAAACTGACCTCTGGTAGCAAAATTCTCCTTTTTCTAGGGCGTAATACCCTGATCATTTTCGGATTAAACGGCATATTTTATCATTTTATCAACGATAGACTCGCAATATGGCTCCTATCTAAGCATTCAGGTGATTTTCTGGCAATTCTCACCAGTGGTGTTGTAATTGCCTGCCTGAGTATTGCATTGACTGTTCCTTTTGTCCTCTTGTTTAATCATTTTATTCCCCAGTTGATTGGCAAACCAAAAATCGATGGGCCATTGCTCCCCCGGTTAGTCTCATGAAAGTAACTCGGACCCTTGTAAAAACTGTAACAATTTTATTGCCGGCAATTGTATTCATCATTTACTACAACCTACGCATGGACAAAGCACGTTATGAACCCCACATCTACACTCTGCCGGGTGGGAAAGTCTTAGTCGCCAAAATAATTGGGGATCCAGATATCACCATGGACACAGCTGGAATAACACTATATAGCGCGGGAAGAAAACTCAAGTTGTCTCCCAGCTATATAGCTGCTAGACATCGTGTCTGGAATCAAAGAAATACTATCCCTAGAAAAGATTGGGTTGTTTTTTATTCAAGGATGGTTCCTGAAACGGCTACTGACCTTGCAGACATACAAGACTCTACCAAGGTGACTATTTATTATGAACGCAGAGAAAAAACTAAAATTGCCGAAATTTTGCATGTAGGCCATTACGATGATATACCGAAGTCACTCTTAATACTTCGTAAATTTATTAATCAGAAAGGATATAGGTTGGGCGGATTCTATGAAGAAGTGTATCTGGTTTTTGAGCATATCGAGTCAGACCCAAATAAATATGAAACCCTGCTGCGATACCAAATCGCCAGGTGATAACGTAAGCGTGAATAAAGACCATTTGCCATTATGATAGAGTCTGCACTTGAACCTTTTGGGTAATTTGAGTACCACTATTCTCCTCCCGAAGCAAAACGCCAAGACAAGGGCTAAAAATGGATTGTTTCAAAATTCAAAGTTATCGAAGATAATCATGAAACTCGGATTGCTTTATTCATTAGGTTATTAAGACAACAGGTATTCTCGATGTATAATAGCAATTTATAGTTTGAGGATAAGATCAATTATGAGACAATCTCATCAATCTCATAATAAGCTTTCACTGGCGAGCTAAATGACCTCCAGCTTTCCAAATTATTGGGTTCTGGCACACTCAGTTTCCGGCAAACTCATCATTGATTATTGCCAATAACGGATACTTTCCGAGTTGGAGTAAGCCCCTGCGTGCTTATCCCAATTGGCGGAATCGTTGGCTACTCCTCTTCGTCCTGATGAAAACAAGAAACAGGAACGGTAGGAGCCCCACACCAATACCGAGGAAAAACATAAGCCAACCATTATCGGTCAATGCAGTTTCTTTTACTTCTTGAACAGGTTGCTGTTCTTCTTTAACAGGCTGAGCTTTTCCGGTCTTTTCCAACTGGGGTTGTGGCGGAGGCTTTTTAACTACTAGCTCTCGCGCAACTTCTGCCTCGGGCCTTGCGCGAATTGTATTAAACCCTTTTGCGAATAATTCTATGGCTTTCGCATCCCGTACCTTTCTGTCTTTGCTGCCAAGTACAACAACGATTAAACGTACCCCTTTTCGCTTGGCCGTAGCAACGATTGAAAAGCCTGCAGCTGTGAAATACCCTGTTTTAAACCCATCACACCCATCAACTTTTGTCAAAAGGTGATTGTGGGTTCGCATAATGAACTCTCCGTTTCGAAAGCCCCGTTCCTTTGTACCTGTATATTTAAATGTTTCCTCTCTCTTTGCCAATTCCATGGCAAGAATAGAAAGATCTTGTGCTGTGGTTGTATCCACCTGCTGTCCTTTAGAAGGCGGTAAGCCATGAACAGAATGAAAGCGGGTATCTTTCATACCCAGGGCAGCCGCCCTTTCATTCATCAACCCAATAAAGCCTTCTTTTGAGCCCGATATATGAATAGCAAGGGCCACAGCCGCATCGTTTGCCGACTGTATCATAAGGGCATAAAGCAAATCCTCCACAGGAAACTGTTCTTTAGGATCGAGGTAGACCTGCGAACCGCCCATGCGTGCCGACTCAGGAGTGATCTGGACCGTATCGCTTAAGCCCAATGTGCCCTTCTCTATCTGTTCCAGAACAACCAACAATACCATCATTTTCAATACAGATGCAGGGTAAGCCTTCAAGGTACTGTTTTCATCAATCAGGATCTTCCCGGTATCAGCATCTATAACCAGAGCGGAAATATACGGATCCTTGGAAACGACTTTTATCTTTTCACGACCTGCCCATGTCGATGGGGCAATCAGCACAACACATATAACAATGAGGAGCAGTCCACTTTTCATGTTTGAACCTTATTTCAGATTTCTTATATTCAGAGTTTTTTCCCAGGTGTTCCGATCAAACGATAACCCCGTCAGGTAATTATTCAATATCCAGTTATAATTCTTTTTACCCTTCATCTTTCGAAATCTTACTGCATAGAAAACCAGCGTGCTCCACTGCTGCATTTTGAGAAAGAAAAAATAATACTGCCTCAAGAATACCTGCCTTGGTGGTAGACCTTAACGAGTTCAAAACCGAAGTCCTAAAAGCTGCACCAA